>NZ_CP035490.1:937500-1250000 GCF_004135205.1 Hahella sp. KA22
AAATGTAATAACGATATACATATAAATGAATATGTATCTGTAATTGACCTACATCCTTACATTGTGCGCGAAAGTTCATGGCTTTGCGGTGATTTAATAATGGCGCTCTTTTATAACCTCATGATAATCAAGACCATTATTAATGCTCGTCCGGAGAGTGTAGGCGGTACGATCGTCCAAATAGTCCATATGGATGGTCGTAATTTCATCAATCATGGGGTTAAATACGCCGCTTGTTGGATGATTCGCGTGTAAGCAGGATAGGTTTCAGTATTGGTCGCCAGGGTATCCGGCGCTTTTTCCGCCGCAAACGCGAATATTTTGCAGAAAAGGTTAGATAGATTCTATGGAAGAACCCAGAAATCGGGCCGGTTTCGTTTCTCCGGAGTTTGAGCGGGGAGAATGACGATGTTGAAACTCGTGCTTAAATTTTTGTTTCTTGTAGGCGCGCTAAGTCTGTTCGGTTGCGGACAGGATGAAAGCGCTGCGGACAAGGCTCCGTTTTCTCTCGAAATCACCGATGCGCCGGTGGATGGAGCGACCAAGGTGGTCATTGAATTTACCGGCGTGGAGATCCAGTCTCAGTCAAACGGTCGTTCCGTCTACGAATATGCAGAGCCGCGCAGTATAGATTTGTTGTCAGAATCTCTGGCGGGAAATCGTATTTCCCTGTTGCAGGGGGAGCTGGGCATTGGCGCATACTCATGGTTGCGTCTGATGGTGAATGCTCGTTTGGACGGCATTTTCGACTCCTACATCGAGTTAGCGGATGGCTCTCGCTATGAGCTGGCCATTCCCGAAGATAATCTGGATGGACTGAAAATTGACCGGGAGTTTCTGGTAAGCGCCGGACAGCCCAAAGGTTTTCTTATCGATCTGGATTTGAGACGCTCCATCATTGAGAACAACCGTCAGTTCAAGCTGAAGCCCGTACTGAAAACGGTGGATTTGAACAGCGTGCGCTCTTTGACCGTCAATGTTGCGCCTGAATTGCTGGCGGCGAACTGTGATGACTCCGGCCAGTATGCTGGCGCGATATATATGTTCGCCGGCGCTCATGCGGTTCTGGACGATATCGACGGTGACGACAAAGATCCGGTGGCGACAGCCGTGCTGTCCAGCGCCGCGAACCCGGAGAATGGCATGTATAAGGCGGTTATCTGGAATCCGGACAACGGCGCATACCGCTTGGCGTACAGCTGTAATCCCAAAGACAATCCAGAGCTGAATGACCAAGGGTTTTCCTTTGCCGAACAAACGGTCACAGTCGTTGTCGTTAATGATGACGGAGATAAGACTGCAACCCTGGATGCTTCTGCGACGCCGCTATAAGCGGCGTCTGCTTTGATCAAAACAGGCCTTCAAGCGCCTCTTCAATCTACTCCCTCTCCTTCCTGACGCTACGCCCCTTCCTGTGGCGTTATAGATGATGTGTCTTAGCCCCGTTTCACCGAGCATTTTGTTTCTGACTGCGACACTTCCAATAACAACTTTGCAGGAGAATTAAAAATGCAAAAGCCTATCCTTATTTCCGCTCTGGCCGCGTCCCTATTGCTGGCCGGTTGCGCCTCCACGGGCGGCAAGCGTGATCTCAGCCAGTCGCTGTACCTGCGGGGACAGTTTGCATGGTGGGATGCGCTGGATGAATACAAGGTCAAAAAGGCCGGACCGGATCTTTATGTCGCCAGCGTGGAATTGAAGGCGGATGGACAGCCCTACGAACTGAAATTTGGCGATGCAGCCTGGAGCGCCGGCACTAATTGCGGCTTCCTGTCTCAGGAAGACCAGATGTTGGAGTTTGGTAAGAAGTCCAAGGCCAATTGCTCGTCTGTTTTTGAAAACTTCAAATTCAACCCACCCGAAACCGGTATGTACAGCTTTTATTTGGATAACAGCGGCGAACAGCCTGTGGTCTACGTAGAGCCAGCTAAATAAAGTCGTTATCCCTGCTGCAGGCTGGTCCCGTTTCTCAGCGACGTGGCCAGTTTGTACAACTGATCTGGAGGTAAAGGCTTGGCGAACAGGTATCCCTGAGCTTCATCGCAACCCTGCTTTTGCAGATAGGTGGCTTGAGCCTCTGTTTCCACACCTTCCGCCACGACGCTCAGATTGAGGTTATGCGCCATAGCGATGACCGCGTTAATGATCACCCTGTCATCCGCGTTGGTTTCCAATTGCGATACAAAACTTCGGTCTATCTTGATGCATGAGATGGGGAAGTGTTTGAGATAGGCGAGGGAGGAGTAGCCGACGCCAAAGTCGTCGATGGAGAGACGGAAGCCCATTTTAATCAGCTCGTTGAGATGGGCCATGTTGGACTCAATGTTCTGAATAAAAACCTCTTCTGTCAGCTCGAACTCCAATTGCCTTGGAGGGACGTCGAACTCCCGCAGGAGGTCGTCGATCTTGTGGACCAGCTCTTTGTCTTCCAGTTGAATGGCGGATAAGTTGATCGCGAGCCGGATATTGCCCAACGGGGTGCCTCGCCATTCCGACAATTGCTGGCAGGCTCGGCGCACCACCCACATGCCCAATTCTTTTATTAAGCCCGTTTCCTCCGCCAAGGGAATGAACTCCGCCGGGGAGATGAAGCCCTGTTCTGGACGATACCAGCGCAGTAGCGCTTCGGCTCCAGTGTACTCGCGGGTCTTCAGATTCACTTTTGGTTGAAACGCCAGGCTCAGCTCGTTGCGCTCGATCGCTTCGCGTAGCCAGCGGTCCAGCTCGAGACGCTTAAGCGCCTCCGCGTGCATGCCTGTGGTGTAGAAATGGTAGCCGTTGCGTCCCGCCGCTTTGGCCCGATAGAGCGCGGCGTCGGCGTTGCGGATCAAGTCTTCGGCGCTGACGCCGCCTTCTGGATAGACGGCGATGCCAATGCTGCAGGTAATGAAGACTTCTTCGTCGTTGAGCGTGAAGGGCTGCTTCATGCAGGCCATGATGCGATTGGCGATTGCGATCACCTCATCCACAGATTCAGGGTTCTCTAGCAATATCATAAACTCGTCGCCACCGGCCCGGGCGATGCTGATTTCGCTTTCCAGTAATGTGTTGAAACGTTTGGTCAGCGCTACTACGAGTTGGTCGCCAGCGCTGTGAGTGAGGGTGTCGTTGATTTTCTTGAACTGATCCAGATCCACCAGCATGACGGCGAGATATCGGTTTGCGCGCTGGGCGCGAAGAATGGCTTGAGCCAGGTCCTCCTGAAAGAAAGATCGATTGGGCAAGCCGGTCAGCGCGTCATGGGTGATGACATGAGACAGCGTTTGTTCCACTTCTTGTCGATTGGCGATTTCACTTTGCAGGGACTCATTGGCGCTGAGCAGCGAACGGCGTTGACGGCCCAAAGACATGGCGAGATAGCAAACCCAGGCCAGCAACGCTGAGGAAACAGTTCCTGCGCTCATGACGAAGGCGGGAAGAGGAGATGAATAATTGTGCAGCCAGTCGGATTTTGGCTGTACGCTCAAGCGCCAGGAAAACTGCAGGGGCTTCCAGTCGGCCGCCGCGCTGGTGTCGGGACTGACGTCAGCTGAGCTGTTGCTGAATATCAATTTGTCTTCCTCATACACCCGTATATGGAAGTGATCCTCTTCTTGTGGCGAGATGAGGCTGCCCAGCAACTGCTCCACCAGGAAAACACCCACTATAAACCCCTGAAAGTCCTCGCCTTTGCTGATGGGGGCATAGACGACCACGCCTTGGCCGCCTTGTTGCAGAGTAATCACCGGGGTTGCGTTGATGTCGCCTTGCGCGCGGGCGGCTTCTAGAGCCCGGCGTCGGCTCTCGTTGAAGGCCACGTTGAAGCCCAGGGCCTGTTCATTGCCGGCCATGGGTTCTATCCACTGAATAACGTAATTTTTATCTGTCCATTCAATGGCTTTGAAGTTAGGGAAATCTTTATGCAGCGCTTCCGCATTCTTGCGCCACGTTTCTTTGCTGAAGCCATCATTATTGTCCCAGTAAGCGGCGAGACGCTCGAGCGCGCGCACTTGCTCCAGAAACTGGCGGGTAATGCGTTTGCTGAGAAATTCGGCCTGGTAATCCAGGGCATGCTGTCGTCTTTCGCTGGTTTCGATATCAATGCGCGACCATAGGGAAAGCGTCATTGTAAAACCCAGACAAAAAACGAGTAGCGATAGTAGTAAGTGATAAGACGCTCTAGCGGACAAAATGCACCCTGCAGGATTGTGAGACTTATCAATAAAAAATAGCAGGCGCAGCCCTGATCGACAAAGACCGAAGGCGTCTGGCGTGGTCAGTAAAATCTGATGGGCAAAAAAAGGGCCGGTTAACCGGCCCGAACACTTGGGTTGAGATTGGGGAATGGGGGGTGGATTACCACCAGGCTTCCATTTGGACGCCGAAGTTCAGCACGCTGTCTTCGCCGCCTTCAAACGGTGTACCTTCGCCATCGTTAATGTAGCTGGCGAAAACCCGGATTTCCGGACGCGCCCAGAAGCTGGGGCCGGCGGACCAGGCTTGTGCGATAGTAACCTTGTCCAATTGGGAGTCGACGCCATTATCGTCTGCAGCGAAATGGCCCACTTCCAGATAAGTGCGCATGTAATCAGACCACTTATAAGCTGGACGCGCTGAGATGCTGTAGAAAGACGAGTCGTCATTCATGGTGTCATCTTCAAAGACGCCATACATCGCGGCATAACTAAGTTCGATATTAGAACCGGCTTTCACCACGCCCCAGTCGATCAGACGAAAGCCTTTGCCGCCTTTATCCAGCGTCCCGTTCCATTGACCGCCACCGAAGTTGCGCATTGGAGAGGCGTAGCCTTCAGTTCCGTACTGGAATACGATTTTGTTGAAGCCGTCCATAATCGGCGTGGACAGTTCAGCGGTGAGCAAGGTGCTCAGATCATCCGCTGCGCCCGCGTCTTTTTGGGCGTCTGTCAGTCGTGGCTTGGCTAAGTCCAGGCCGACTTCCAATGAGCTGGCGCCGACTTGAATGCCGGAATAACGGAAGTCGAGGATATTGATGTTGCCGTAGCCTCTGGTCCAGGCGGCGGAGAATTTGCCTGCGCCTGCGTCGATACCTTCAATACCAGCGCCAGGACCGGATACGTCCCAGTAGAAAAGATCCAGATGGTGAATATCGTGGCGCTGATAGTAGCGTTTACCCGCCCACAGCGTCGCTTCGGGGGCGAATCCCAGTACCCCTTTAGCCTGAACGTTCATCTGGCGAAGCGCGATTTCGTCATCTTCGCTGTTCAGGGCTTCATAGTCTCCATCCTGGTTGGATTTGTAACTGAGCATGGTTTCAACTTTGAACGTTCTGCCGTCGCGGTTGAAAAGCTCTTGCTGAAGATCCAGCTCCGCATAAGTTTCGCATTCGTTGCCCAAACGGCCCACCGCCTGCTTGTTGATGCACTGCTGGTCGCCGTTGTCGCTCATGCCGATGCCTGAACGCGCATAGCCATGCCACTCAACGGCGCTGGCGTTCACGGTGAACAAAGAAGCCGCGATAGCGGTCGCCAGGGGGGCTACTTTGAATAGGCGCTTGTTGTTCTTGTCTGTCATCGTTTTTTCCTGCTCTTGTTGTTAAAGGACTCGCCAGGCCGGACCTTTGAGTACGCCCGGATAACGGAGGCGCTTTGTCGATGGGACAAATTGTTATTTGCTGGGTCTCATACTCAGTGAACGTCTGATATGGCACATCCTCCGTTAGGAAAGTTTTGGGGGGGGAGGAGTCAGGGGGAGGGGGGAGGAGAAAAGTAGTAATGGCGACCGTCAGGCTGATAGCGAGCGCTATTCTGGTGATGAAGGGGGCAAAGCGAGAGCGCCCGGAGTGTGGCTGTTACGCTCCGGGTGTGGGTTTATATAGAAAGCAGAAAAGAAGAGTCAGCGCGCAGATTTAGGCGCCTTCAGCACCGTCATCGTGAGGGTAACGGGTGTCGCGCAGGCTGTCCTTGATGCGCTTTAGATGTGAGTGGAAATCCGCGCCGCGCTTGAGGGTGACTCCGGTGGCGAGAATATCGATTACCGCCAAATGCACGATGCGCGACGTCATTGGCATATATACGTCGGTATCTTCCGGCGCGATGACATCCAGCGCCACGGTGCACTCCCTCGCCAGCGGAGAGTCTGGCGCAGTAATACCAATCACAATGGCGCCTTGCTCCCGCGCAATTTTCGCGACTTCCACCATTTCCCGCGTACGGCCGGTATAGGAAATGGTGACGATGGCGTCGCCTGTATGCGCGGCGGCGGCGACCATGCGTTGCATGAGAAAGTCGTCGTAGGCTGTGACCGGGATATTGAAGCGGAAGAACTTATGCTGGGCGTCGATAGCCACGGCGGCGGAGGCGCCCATGCCGAAAAACGAAATTTGTTTGGCCTGGATCAGGTAGTCCACTGCCTTGGAAATGGCGGTGGTGTTCAGTGACTGTCTGGCTTTGTCGAGATCGGCGATGGTGCTGAGGATTATTTTATCGCTGTATTCCTCAACGGTATCGCTCGACTCCACGCTCTGGCTTACGTATGGCGTGCCGCTGGCCAGACTTTGCGCCAGCTGGATCTTGAAATCGGGAAATCCGCTGGCCGCGAAGTTACGACAAAAGCGGTTAACGGTTGGTTCACTGACGTCGGAGGCGCGCGCCAGTGCGGCTATACTGTAGCGAGTAGCGGCTTTGGGGTCGCGCAGGATGACTTCGGCGACTTTGCGCTCGGATTTATTCAAATCGTCGAGCCTCTGCCGGATCACCTCCAGCAGATTCTGGTGGGATATGGTTTCATTCATTATCTGTATGGATTCCGGGAGCGATTTATTTATTGTTGTAGTGAAATTACTACACATTTTGTTATCGCCCCTAATATAACTCTGCGCACCCTGGGTCGCCAGCCGAACGGTCGGGCGGACACTAGTCAATAAGTGGGAAGGAAATCAGATGAATACGGGAAATGTAGTAAAATTATCACAATATTTGCCGTTTCAGGTTGAAAGTACCAATTTTTTGTCTCAAAATTACGAATAATTACTACCAAATATGAAAACTATGAATCGAGCAGCATCTACACAATGTGACTTGGCGCTCTTCGGCGCGCTGGGCGATCTGGCGCAACGCAAGTTGTTTCCGGCGCTATTTCAACTGGAGCGGGCGAAACTGCTACATCCGCAGACTCGCATTCTCGCGCTGGCCAGACAGGAAGTTGACGAAGAGTCCTTCAAGGCGCAAACCCTGGAGCGTTTCAAGGCGTTATTGCCTAAGAACGACTTGGACGAGGCTGCGCTGAAACGCTTTTTCGGCAAAGTCCGTTTCCAGCAGCTCGATTTCGGCGACGCCGAAGGCTATCGCAGTATCAATCAATGGCGCGGGGATTCTGAAGTCCCTCTGATCGTCTACATGGCGACGCCTCCTGCGATCTACGGCATGATCGGGGAAAACCTGAAAGGCGCCGACTGCATTCAGCCATCCACCCGCGTAGTGGTGGAAAAACCCATCGGTCATAATCTGGAGTCTTCTTTCGAGATCAACGATCGTCTGGCCGAGTTCTTCGATGAATCCCAGCTGTATCGCATAGACCATTATCTGGGTAAAGAAACCGTACAGAACCTGATTGCGTTGCGTTTCGCCAACAACCTGTTTGCGACACAATGGAATCAACGTTATATCTCCCACGTGGAAATCACCGTGGCGGAGAAAGTCGGCATCGAAGGCCGCTGGGGCTACTTCGACAAGGCGGGGCAGCTGCGGGACATGGTGCAGAACCACTTGCTGCAATTGTTGTGTCTGATCGCCATGGACCCGCCTTCCGATCTGTCCGCCGGCAGTATCCGCGATGAAAAAGTGAAAGTGCTGAAGGCGCTGAAGCCGATTACGCCGGATCTGATGGAAACTCACATGGTGCGCGGACAGTACACCGCTGGCAACATCGATGGTAAACCGGTTCCAGGTTATCTGGACGAAGAGGGCGCCAACGAGGGCAGCTCCACGGAAAGCTTCGTCGCCATTAAAGCGGAGATTTGCAACTGGCGTTGGGCGGGCGTGCCGTTCTACATGCGCACCGGTAAGCGTATGCCGCAGAAGCTGTCGGAAATCATTATTCACTTCAAGCCGGCGCCGCACTACATATTTGATCCAGACCAGAAACATCTGGCCAACAACAAACTGATTATCCGTCTGCAACCGGATGAAGGCATCTCCCTGCAGGTGCTGACAAAAGACCAGGGCCTGGATAAAGGCATGCGTCTGCGTCAGGGGCCACTGCAACTCAGTTTCTCCGAAGCTTTCAACACAGGTCGGGTGCCCGACGCCTACGAGCGATTGCTGTGGGAAGTCATCAAAGGCAACCAGTACCTGTTCGTGCGTCGCGATGAAGTGGAGTACGCGTGGCGCTGGATTGACCAGGTCATTGAAGGCTGGGCTGAATTGGGACTGCCGCCCAAGAAATATCCTGCAGGAAGCTGGGGCCCCGTGGCTTCCATCGCCATGATCACCCGGGACGGAAGGAGCTGGTACGAAGATGCTTGAACTATCCTGGCCGCAGGGCGTCACCCTGCAATTGGAAGAAGAACGTGAAGCGCTGGCGCATAAGCTGGCGTTGCAGACCGCAGAGTGGCTGCGCGCCGCGCTGCAGGAAAAAGACCGCGCCTTGCTGGTGATTTCCGGCGGCCGTACGCCGGTGGCTTTCTTCAAGTTACTGGCGCAGCAGGAACTGCCTTGGAGCAAGGTAGACATTACGCTGGCGGACGAGCGCTGGGTGGATGAAACCCATGACGACAGTAACGCCGCGCTGGTGAAAGAATTTCTGTTGCAAGGCCCGGCGGCGGAAGCGAATTTTCTGCCGCTGAAAAATGCAGCCGCGACCCCTGAAGAAGGGTGCGAACAACTAGAAGCCAGTCTGGCTGAATTGTCCTGGCCGATTGACGTTCTGATTCTGGGGATGGGAGCGGATGGACACACCGCCTCTCTGTTCCCGGGCGCGAAAGAGCTGGCTCACGGCCTGGACACCACAGACAAGTGCGCACCGATGCATCCGGTCACGGCGCTGCATCCGCGTATGACGCTTTCCTACAAGGTTTTGGCGGCGGCCAGGCATCAGGCGCTGCATATCACTGGCGAAGATAAGCTGACCACCCTTAACAAGGTGCTGGCCAGGCTGGACGCAGTGGCGGAGATGCCCGTGCGCGGATTTATCCGCCCAGGCCTCAATGTTTTTTGGAGTCCTTGAGAAGGAACCTCGAGAGTAATAGAGAGAATAGAAACCTATGACATCCCAGACCTATCCTGAAGCGTTGCAAAAACAACTGGACGCTATCGTAAGCAGTTGCCCGTTGGTGCCGGTCATCACTATCGATCGTCCGGAAGATGCGTTGCCGCTCGGGAAAGCCCTGGTGGAAGGCGGCGTCCGCATTCTGGAAATTACCTTGCGCACGCCGCACGCCCTGCAGGCGATCACGGACTTGCGCGCCGCACTCCCTGAAGTTTGGGTTGGCGTAGGCACGGTGGCGACGGTTGAGCAGTTCAAAGCCGCGGAAGACGCTGGCGCTCAATTCGTCATCACGCCTGGCTCCACCAAAGAACTGCTGGAATATGGCCTGACGGCGAAAATTCCGATGTTGCCTGGCGTATCTTCATTGTCTGAAGTCATGGAAGGTTATCGCCTGGGATATCGCGCATTTAAGTTTTTCCCGGCGGAAGTGGCAGGCGGCGTGTCTGCGCTGAAGGCTTTCTCCGGTCCTTTCCCCAATGTGAAGTTCTGCCCGACTGGCGGCATCACCCGGGAAAAAGCGAAAGATTATCTTGCCCTGCCAAACGTACTGGCGGTGGGCGGCTCCTGGCTAACGCCCAAGGACGCCATCTCCGCAGGCGATTGGCGGCAGATCCGGACTATTGCTGAAGAGAGTCTGGCCGCTATTTGACGGCGACTGGAAACTCTCTTTATCGATAGCAACGACCCTCCCTCATTGCATTAGCAATATATTTTTACCCGTCGCCTGGCGGGTTTTTTTATTTCTGAACGGTCTTACTCAAACTGGGCTCACATGGGGTCAGGTATTGGCGCAGTCGATGAAGTAAAACAGGCAGTCGGTAGTGGCGATGATGGGATTGGTGGTCACCATGAACAGTTTCAATGGATGTTTGGGGGATAGTCTGCCGTTGATAGCGGCGAAGTGATCATGCAGGCGCTCACGTCCCAGGTGGTCCTTGGCCGTCAAAGCCTCCAGGCCCGCAGCGCCGAGAATGGCCAGACGCTCGCCGGCGGGCACTGAACCGTAGTTAAAACGGGCGGCGTCCAACGGCAGCGTCAGCGCCGCATCGGGATCGACGGCATCGCCATAATGCACTCGTCGCCCCGGCTTCAATTCCATGCGAATAGGATTGCGAAAGCGGTTCACGCCATAATCGCGCCCGGCGGCGGCAAGCACCTGCTCGCTACCAAAATAACGCTGCATGCCTTCCCGCGCGATCAACAGAGAAGTTTCGTCCTGGGCGCCGCCGCACTCAATCGTCACCGTGGGCATGTCCAACTCGCTGATTTCCATCAGAGCGCCCAGGCGCAAGTCGGTGACGATCAGGTCGTTGGTCCAGAGTGAGGTCAGGGCGCGGTGATCGGCGTCGCAGCGTATGGCTACGCCGAAGGCGGGACCGCTGCCTGACGTATTGTGCAGATCAATAAGGCACTCGGGTTTGCTTTCGTGCAGGAAACGCAGAATCGCCTCGGCTAATTTGCCCTGATCATCATCGAAAGGGGACCGGAAGCAGCGGTTGATATCACGCTGGCCAGGCAGCATGCGCTGGCTGAACATCGGAGGGGCCAGGGCCGCGGGAATAGAAGCGATGATGACATCCAGATCCACCGCTGGGGTTTCGCCGGAGAGCAGGTATGCGTGCAACGCGCGGACGCCGGAAGGCTCATTGCCGTGCAGCAAGGTGCAGAAGGCGCGACGGCGTGAACGATCGCGCCCCTGCAGGCGAATCAGCGTGGGACCGCCCAGGCGTTGCAAGAAACGGGTGAGGTCTTCTTCGAGCGCTAAGTTGCGAATTCCTTCAATTACCTTGAGCGGCATAATAGACAGCCCCTATGGAGATTCTCTGAGTCGACGGGCGCATCTGGTTTAATACGCCCACCGATGCACCGGTTCTCCACTACGATAATTATCCTGATAGCGAATCACCAGTTCTCTTAAAGCGTCTTCATCGTTGCGCTGGAGGCGCAGTTTCTCAAGCATGCGTAATTGCCAGAGCGCGCCGTTGACCGGTTGCGCCAGATTCTGGGCGCACACTCCCAGATAGTGACGAATATCCTCAGGATCGATAGGCAGTGCACTCAAGCCTTGTTCCGCCACTGGCAGCATGTCCTCCAGAATGTCCAATACCGGTCGCTCCTGCAAGCCTTCGCCGCCTTGTCCCGGCCAGAACAGTCTGGCGCGCAGCCCGTATTTGGCGGCGCGGTAAAAGTTGTATTCGCAATAGCGGAAAGGAATGGCGGGAAGCATGTCGTGCATGGACGGGCGCAGTCCTTCGATCATACCCACCATCAAGGCGGCGTTGGCGAGCATGTCCGTGGTGCTGGGACCGGCGGGCAACGCGCGAATTTCTATGCGGATATGGCCGCCGTCCACCGGATCATAGATGGGGCGATTCCAGGCCCAGATACTGCCCTGATGCAGGCGCAGCTCGTCCAGTGGCGGCGCCTGCCCGGGACGGGGCGCGTCTTCATCGCCGCAAATGGGTAGCAGCGGCTCAAACAGCGATACGCCTTCGCAGAAAATTTCATGTGCATCTTTGCGCACCCAGCCGTTGCCGAAAAACACCCTTGCAGGCAGCCTGAAACGCAATGGCGTTTCCATACGGCAGTCTGTCGCCTGTTTGAACAGGGCGATACGGGTTTCATGCCAGAGTCGACGCCCCAGAAACAACGGCGAATTGGCCGCCAGCGCGACGGCAAGAGGCGTGGCCAGTTGCGCGGCGTTAAAGGCGTCGGCGAAATCCGCAGGATTCACCCGATAATGAAACTGGAAAGAGGTGTTGGCGCCTTCCAGGGATACATCCTGCCAATACAGATCAAGTGTATCGCGGCCTTTGATGCTGATGTGAAAATCCTCACCGCGCTTATCCCGTAGTTGTCGCGCCAGGGCCTGATAGCGGGGGCTCTCTGTAATCGCCTCCGGCCCCATATCCTCCGAAGTCAGCGTCGGCAGAATGCCAATGGGCAGGAGTGAGGCCCCTTGCGCAGCGGCATGAGTTTCCAGAGATTGCAAGACGCCGTCGATCTGTTGTTGCAGGGCGCGGAAAGGCGTTCCGGCGGCGGGCGTCGGCTCCAGATTGTATTCAAGATTGAAGCGATTCAGCTCCAGCGTCAGATTGGGATCATCGACGGTGGCCTGGATTTCCTGGTTTTTGGCCATGGGACGACCGTGCTTGTCGATGATGTATAGCTCCAACTCCGCTCCGAAGGACGGCGGACCGACGCCAAAAGCGGGATCATCAAGCAACTTGCGCAACGTCGCCAGATTTTCCTGTAATCGTCGTTGGAATTCTGCGTATTCCTGAGCGCTGAACCGCGCTTTATCGATATGTCGCCCCATCTTCGCGAGTTCTCCAGCAACCGCTCATGCAGCTCACTTTTTTAATTAAAGTAGGCTAACTTTTCGGGGGGCGAAACCGCAGTGTGAAAAAAGCGGTTGCGGTGGCCTTATATTTATTAATCCGGCAGACAAATAGCTTCCTTCTATTTGTCTGCAACGACAGGGCCTGCACAGGTCAGGCCCTGTCTCCCGCGGCTTGTCGCCGCGCAGGCGCGTCCATGCGCCTGGTGATTAACATGCCAATATCATTGCCATGTTAATAGCTTACTCAGCCTGCTTGAAGGGAAGATGGGCATTGGCGTCGCGTACGTATTCACAGACGCCTTCGCGCTCTTCATCCAGAAAGTTGGCGATGGCCTGACGGAAAGCGGGATGCTCGATTCTATGCAGGGAATAGGTGGGGGTGGGCCGAAATCCCCGTAGCAATTTGTGCTCCCCTTGGGCGCCGGCGTCAAAGCGCAGCAGTTTGTGCGCAATGCAGTAATCGATGCCCTGGTAATAGCAGGTCTCGAAATGCAGGTGATTGAACTCTTCAGTACAGCCCCAGTAGCGGCCGAACAGCGTTGACGGGTTCTTCAGAAACAAAGCGCCGGCCACGAAGCGCTGCTCCCGTTGCGCAAGGATAAGAAATACTTGCTCCGGCATGACAGCAATCAGGCGCTGGAAAAAGGCGTAGCTGAGATAGGGCCGCTGTCCCCGTTTCAGATAAGTTAACTGGTAGAAGTCGTAGAAAGCCTCCAGTTCACACTCGCCCACATCTGGACCTTCGATGACCTTGAATGTAATGCCCTGGCTGAGCACTGCCTGGCGTTCTTTTCGGATGTTCTTGCGTTTGCGTGAGGCTAGCGCCTGCAAAAAGTCATCAAAGGACGCGTAGCCTTCATTGAGCCAGTGGAACTGGGTTCCGTGGCGCAACAACAAAGTCTTGTCTTCACTCAGACTTATTCGCGAGGATTCGTCCGGAAACAGCACGTGCCAGGACGAAGCGCCGGTTTGATGTAAACGTTCGCCCATGGCGTGACTGATCGCCAGTGACACGCGCTCCCGGTCAGCATTGGCGGAGACTAACAGACGCGGTCCGACGGATGGCGTGAAGGGGACGGCAGTGAGCAGCTTTGGGTAATACTCCAGGCCATGACGATGGTAAGCGTCCGCCCAGGCCCAATCGAACACGTATTCTCCGTAGGAGTGATTTTTCA
The DNA here is from genome assembly GCF_004135205.1 of Hahella sp. KA22. Lineage (NCBI taxonomy): Bacteria > Pseudomonadati > Pseudomonadota > Gammaproteobacteria > Oceanospirillales > Hahellaceae > Hahella > Hahella sp. KA22. The sequence goes on from NZ_CP035490.1 coordinate 951,244, forward strand.
GATAACAGGGCGCAGCGCCGACTAAGACGTTATGCGTGTCGCGGATCAGAATATGCTGCGGCCGCCAGCCGGTTGCTTCGGTGACGCAGCCAGTCGTCTCCAGGGCGTGCAGGAACTCGTAACGGATAAAAGGGTTGTCCACGCCGCTCAACTGATTCCATTGAACGGGGGAGACGGCTTCAATGCTGTCGATAAACTCCGCGCGCAGCGCTGTCATGCTCGGGCCCAATATATGTTTCGATGAAACCAGGAATCCGGCCCATTATTGGACAGTTCGCCGTAAAGGAAAAGCCGGAGCGACTTCCGCGCCGTCCGGCGGAAGGACATTACATGACGGATTCCAGGCCGCGCTGGGCGAGAATCTTCCGCGCCTCGCCGGATTCATAGGTTTTACGCAACGCTTTGTTAAACTGGTTCACCAGCTTGCGTCCGGTTTTTTTGCTGAATCCAATGTGATAGTTACGTTCCGTGTGGGTCCAGGCGAAACGGACTTTGTCCGCCAGTCCGCTTTGTCGCATCAGGTCGAGGCCCACGTCGCGATTGATATAAACAGAATCGAGTTGCCCCTGAATCAGTTTTTTCAGGTTGCCCAGATCGTCCTTGGACAGTTGTATGTCCATGTTCACCACAGGATTGATGCGGTCCAGCGTCTTGGAGCTGCTGGACGGACCAAACACGCCCACCCTTTGGCCGCTGAAGCTGGACAGGGTAAGGTAATCCTTTTTGTCCGTCGCCGGCACGAAGAACCCCCAGCTGGTGCGCAGCACGGGTAAGGTGTAGTACATCCATTCGGCGCGGCTTTCGCTCCAGCTCACCAGATAAACGCCATTGACCACGCCGGCTTTTACCTGCTCTTCCGACTTACTGAAAGATTCCTGTTTGATGCTGCATTCCACATTGATCTTTTTGCAGGTGAGAAGAATGACGTCGGTGACGGGACCCCCCATCTTGCCATTTTCTTCATAAACGAAGGGGCTGAACTCTGCAGAGTTGAAGATGAGCTGTTCGGATCTGGCGTAGCCCGACAGGGAAAGGGAGATGAAAGTGATGACCGAGATGATTAAGCGCATTTTGACTCCTGTATAGTTGGTCGTTTTATCGGAGCGAACTGCAAAAAGGGGGCAGAACCGAAGTTCTGCCCCCTGAATTACTTACATCGGGCGGCGGCGTGCGAACCGCATGGTCAGCAGAGCCAGAATGCTCAGCAGACCCAGGCTGCCGCCTCCGTCATCCTTGCCTTTGTCCGTGGACTTCAAGTCCATCGTCACCACTACCGGATCGTGGTCGGAGCTGCGATAGGGCCCGACGCCGAAGTATCCGGTGGAGTCTTTGTAGTATTTGAACAGGCCGTCCGCCTGCAGGGCGTAGGCTTCAATGGAGTTAACGTTCCAGTGATCGAGATCCACGATATCCTCCATGGCGGCGCTGCTGGCCAGGATATGGTCAAGGCTGCCTTGCGCGCCGTCGTAGGTATAAGAGAACCCTTCCGCATCATGGGTTTCCGCAACCAAAGCATAGCCATAGTTTTTGCTTACTTCCACTGCGGCCCCTGCGTCCATGCCAGTATTGGCGGCGGTTTTGATGGTGTAGCCGTGGGTGGCCGGGTTGTAGTCGGTCAGCACGGAAATCGGGTCTTCCTTGGAGTAGGCGTTCAGGTCGCCCAGGATCAGAATGCGCTCAGGCAGACCCAGCGTCGCCAAGGCTTCGCCGAGGGTGACCGCAGCGGAAACGCGCAACGGGTTGCAGTTGCCCTGCATCTGGTCGATATCCGTGGGAGCGCTGTTATCACAGGCGCTGCTGGAACGCTTGGATTTGAAGTGGTTGATGGAGACGGCGAAGCTCTGCCCGGTTTTCTTGTGAGTGAACGCCTGCACAAGAGAAGGACGCATGGCGGCGGTTTCTGCGCCGAGAGTCTGCTCAGGCATGTCGATCACAATGGCGTCGCCTTTGGGGGTGACGTTGGCGGCGCGATAAATCAGGCCGACGGTGATTTGATCCGTCCCCGGCTTGCCGCCGTCCTTTGTTGACACGTAGGTATAGGCGTCTTCGCCGATTTCGTTGTTCAGCGCCGTCACCAGCGTGTTGATGGCGGAGTCGTCGCCGAAACCGTCGTTCTCCAGCTCCATCAGGCCCACGACATCCGCGTCCAGAGTTTTCAACGCCTTGACGATGCGCGCCTGTTGCAGCAGAAACTCGTCTTCTGTTTTAGCGCCTCGTGGGTTGGCGGAGTAGTCGACGGAGCCGTCGTCTTTTTTCACGCCGTTGAAATAATTCAGGACGTTGAAGCTGGCCACCGCCAGATTGCCCAGCGCAGCTTCCGGCGCAGCGGTGCGGCCGGGGGAGGTGACGCTGATTGGGGCCATCGGGTTGATGCGGTATACATCGTAAGAGAAGTTCAGCGGACCGGTGGCGGACACAAGATCGCCCAGCAGAATGGGATTGTCGTAGCCAAACTCAGGATAGAAGCTGACGCTGGCGGTATTCTGGCTGGAAGTATTGTCTTCGATGTAAAGCAGGTTGGCTTTGTTTTCCGCAATGACGGCGTCGTATTCCGCGCTGCCGGGAATGGCGGCGTCTGTGGGGGTCCATTTCAGCTTGTCGCTGATGGTGATTTCGCCGTAGCGGCCCAGGCCGTAAGTATTGGCGACAACCGCATTGGTCACGCTGACGACCATGCCTTCCAGCGCTTCCAGATTAAGATCTGCGGCGAATGGCAAGGTAATTGGCGTGACGGTGGCGATGGCGTCAGTGGCGCCGCAATCCGCCAGTTCGGAGACGCTGATCTGCCTGTTGCCGTGGTAGTCTGAAACGACGCCTTTTATACGCACCAGATTGCCCAGGGTCAGAGCGCCGCCGCCATTGCTGAACGCGAAGATGCCCTCGGAAGTCAAAGGATTGCCGTCTTCGTCAGAAGGCTCTTCCTGAACAAAGAAACCGTTGCTGCGGAACCCGGTGACAATGCCTTCAACAGTAAAAGTATCACCATTATCCTTGATTGATTTTGCGTCGACTTTAATGGCGCTGATCAGTGTGGCTGCTTCGCCGCAGGCGCCTAAGGTTGGCGCAGGGTCGTCACCGCCATCTCCACTGTCTCCACCATCCGCGCCAGGGGCTTTGCCCAGCCCGCTGAAGGCGTCTTTCGCCAGTGTTTGCCATTGATCCTGGTTGAAGTCAGGGTTGGGAGTCGTATCTTTACGGGACAGAGTGACATCTTTCAGATAAGAGCTTGCGCCTTCTTTAAGCGTTCCCACACGGTCGACAATATCGCCGTCAACCAGGCGCAACACGACGGAGTCGCCGCCATTAAAGCCGATGGCGTCGTCAGTTGAGGTGCTGTTGGCCAGCGCTTTCAAGCCATCATTAGCGCCGCTGTTAGCGTGCACATATACCGCGCCGGCCGCCAGGGAAAACGAAGGAAGGGTCATGTAAGCGTTAGGGGTTTCTGCGCCGTCTTTAAAACGGGCGATCTCATAGGCGCTGAGTTCTACGGCGTCGCTGCCGGTGTTGTAGAACTCCAGGGCTTTATTGTTGGAAGAACCTTCCACGTATTCCGAAATGATGAGGTCCGCCTGAGCGGAGAGTGGGAACGCGGTGATCATCGCCGCCATGAGGGCGCGGCGTCTGCTGTTTTCAGGATATTTCATTTTAATTATTTCCGAGTTACAACCAGGATTGTATAAAGTGCGTCCGGCCAATACTGCTCTGACTCCAGCCAGATATAAGCGGACGAGAGCTTAGAGCAAGCGTTATGCCACGATCAAGGCGGGGCAAGAGCGTAATGTGACCTGGTTACAATAAATATAAATACCTATTACTCGGGCAATAGAGCCGGCTGCCAACAAAACGGATTTAATAAGCGGCAAATCAACTGCTTATGAGGCGTCAGCCGGAGTCTGGCGAAGTTGGGCGGACTAATCCGGGATAGAATCAGGTTCTGTTTATTATTTGACCATATGATCAACAAGAGTGCATTTTCTGACGTGACGGTCAAAAAATGCGCATCCTGAAAATCGTCTTTTATGGCGAGATGTTCAGTCAACAAATCCCAGTGGACTGGGGTAAAATCCTCCCTTCGTCATCTTCAAAGCCAAGTTGGCGGCATACCAATAAAACTACAGGTGGTCCGAACGGTGTCGGAAAATGAAGTCGCCGCGATGAGTTGGTGCGTGTATATGTTGCTGGCCAGCGATAACTCGCTGTATACCGGCATCACCAATAACCCTGCGAAACGTTTCCGGGATCATTTGCAGGGCAATGGAGCTAAGTATTTTCGCGGACGTAAGCCAGTGCGCCTGCTGTATGCGGAGGCGGGACACGATCGCGCCAGCGCAAGCCGCCGGGAAATTGAGATTAAAAAACTAAAACGCAGTGGCAAACTGCGCCTGATCGAAGAAAATGTATTGGATAACGCTTTTCGGGAGTTGAATCGTAGTTGCTTCGGCCTGTGACGACAGGTCCCGCGTTCCTGATGCGACCTTCACCAAGTGAGATGGGAGAACAACACGATGTCCACGGACGTAATTGTCAGCCACTTTCTGGCTATATTTTTCACCATGATTGGCGTGCATTACACCTGCCGTAGCCTGGGGCTGCGCAAGCGCACCGGCGTCAGTCATATTCATTACGGCTCCGCCGCCAGCAAAAGCTGGTTCGTGCGCTGGGTATTCAATCTGTTTCGTTTATTGATTCTGGCGGTGACGGTGGCGCGGGTGTTTTATCCCGATGTAGACGCCTATCTGGGCGTATTTCCTGCGCTGTACACGCCGGCAGTGTTGTGGACTGGAGTCGGCTTGCTGCTGGGCTCTTTTGGATTGATTGATTATGTGCATTCTTATATGCACACGGACTGGCGCTCGGGCATTGATACTGACGGCAAGGCGCAGTTACTGACCCAGGGCCCTTTCCGTTATTGCCGTAATCCGTTGTTCGCTGGTGTATATATCGGCCAGATTGGGCTGTTTCTGGCGCTGCCGTCATTGTTTACTTTGGCGTGCCTGCTCATCGGCGCAGGGATGATCGCCATGCAAACGCGACTGGAGGAGGCCGCTCTGCGACGGGCATACGGGCAAGCCTATGAGCGTTATTGCGAGCGGGCGCCTCGCTGGTTGCCCCGTTTCGGTAAGGCCATGGGTCCGGGCTGGCAGGATTAGGCGTTCAGTCCTTTTCCGCTTCCAGCAGGCGCATGAAAACCAGGGTGATTTCCGCGGTTTCCTCCGGCGCTTCGATCATCGGCGCGTGGCCGACGCCATCGATGATCATCTTGCGTGAATTGGCGATCTGCCGGGTGAATACCTCCGCATTGCGGTAGTTGATCACCCGGTCTTCTTTCCCCCATAGCACCAGAGTAGGGCTTCTGATATCCAGCAACACTTGCTTGAAGTCATACCTGTGTCGCTCTCTTACCAGCTCCGCGAATATATGATCGTAAATGCCGGTATTGGCGATGGCTTTTTCCGTGAGCACGGACTTGATCGGCCAGGGTATGAAGGGCTTGTCCTCCATGGCGAATTCCATGAGGGCGTCAAAATCCTCCGGCTTTCTTACGATCAACGGGTTTTCTCCCTTTTGCAGGCGCGTCTCCAGCTCGCTGGAATAGTCATACACGCCAGCGGGGTCCATCAGCACTAATGAAGCGACGCTGTCTGGATACTCGGCGGCGTACATCGAAGAAATCGCCCCGCCCATGGAATTTCCCATCAAGTGAAAACGGCTCAGGCCGGCGGCTTCGGTAAAGGCGCGCACGTAGCCGACCTGGTCGTCGATATCATAGGGAATGCTGGTGTCTTTGCTGCTGTCGCCGTGACCCAACAGGTCGAGGGCTACAATGTGATAGCGCGAGGGAAGATGGCGCATGAAGCGCAGCCAGTTTTCTTTGCTGGCGCCGAAACCATGCAGCAGCAGGATCGTTTCGGCGTCCGGCGGCGCCTGGTTTTCCAGATAAGCGAAATGACGCCCCTGGGTCTCCAGGCTTTTGGGAGTCACGCCCGCCTGGGAGCGTTCGAAGTCCATGGCGAGATCGTACAGGCCGTATTTAATCTCGGAACACGCCGACAGCAGGGTCAGCGCAGCGATGAGAAACCCGGCCCGGAAAATCTGAGCGGAATGAGACATGCGCATGCTGTTTCCTGTAAATCCATACTGACAGACAGGAGCCCTGCGAGAGTCGTTGGACTGTGGATCTAAGGGCTGCCGTAAGCGGACATTTAATCAAATCCGGAGCCGCCGAGGCAACGGTCTAGCCTTGAATCTGAGTGGCGGCGCGGCCGAATTCTCCACACTGATCTACACTGAGATTGATCTGTAAATCAACGCGTCTTTTGCTTCTACATAAATATGACGCCCAGGCTGATTGCGGTGGAGAATCAGGCTATGACCGCTGACACCCAACCCCCTGACGACAGTTATTGGCGCGACGCCGATCGCGAAGAAAGCGATGAGTTGAAGTTTCAGCTGGAGCAACGCGCCCGTACGGGCGAACCCATGCGCGGATTCAAGTTGAGCCGTGCGGAGCTGTCCGGGGTTGATCTGGTGCGGCGCAACGCCAAGGGCGGCTATCAACTAGTGGAGTCCGATCTCTACCGCGCCAACCTGGAAGGGGCCCATTGCTTTCACTTGGATTTACGGGGCTCTTCCCTGATGAAAGCCAACCTCAGCAAGGCGAATTTACACTGCGCCAACCTGCAGGACTGCAACCTGTTGGGGGCGGTGTTTGAGCAGACCAAAATTGAACACATTCAGTGGGGCGAAAAACTGCTGCAGGAGAAGCTGGCGGAAAAGGCCTCCAATCGTGAGCAGAAGTTGGATTTGTATCAACAGGCGGAAGAAATCTATCGGCATTTGCGCAAGGTCGCGGAACAGCAGGGGCTTTTTGAAACCGCTGGCCATTTTTTCCAGAAAGAAATGCTGATGCGACGTTTTCAGCTGCCGCCATTCTCCGGCGCGCGCTTCGTCTCCAAGCTGGTGGACTTATTCTGCGGATACGGGGAGCGTCCCGACCGCGTCATTATTTTTTCCTGTCTTATGGTGCTGGCCTTCTCACTGATCTATTTCACCCTGGGCATCCGCGAAGGAGAGCAGGCCCTATACGCGGGCGGCGGCGCCAACCTGTGGTCGGAATTGCAGTATTTTCTGAGCTGTCTGTATTTCAGCGTCGTCACCTTCACCACCCTGGGCTACGGAGACCTCGCCCCGGTGGGCCTCACCCGCGCGTTCGCCGCAACCGAAGCCTTTGTCGGCAGTTTCACTCTGGCGCTCTTTGTTGTCGTTTTCGTGAAGAAAATGACGCGATAGAAAGCCCGGTTGGAATCTGATCCCGCCGTTGTCTCTTCAGGACATGGGCTATAGTTAAACTAATTGTGACAGGACTGAAATATTCGGGAGCCGGCTTATGGGATTCTCATATTTCATGGTCGCGGCGGTGTTGAGCGCTTCATGCAGTCTGGAGCCGCCAGCGCCTGCGCAGCCTTTATACAGGGTGGCGGTGATTGACCGTTTTTACCCTGGCGATGAGTTCTTCGCTTCCGAAGAAGACAAGGACATGGACGGGTGGCTCAACGGCATGGTCGATCTGGACCGCGACCGCAAGAGGGAGCCGCTTTACCATGGCGACATCGTCAGCCTGCTGGCCTCTGCTCCGCAAGTGGAGGTGACGCCCTATCCTTTGACTCCCGGCCAGCCTGCGCAGGAAGAAATCCTGCGGCAGTTGGCGGAAGTACGCAAGCATGTCTTCTGGGGCGAGCCCATCGATGCGGTGGTGTTGTCCTGGGAGTCTTCCACCCTGGTCAGCGCGTTTGAAAAGCCCTTGCGTCTGGAAAATGTGGAAAGCTACAAAGCGGTCGTGCGCAGCTGGGCGGAACATGATCCGGTATGGAGTCTCAGCTATCGCATCATTCGTCTGATGGAGGATCTGGCGGAAAGCGGCGTTCAGGTCTACACCATCGCCGGCAATGGCGGGCGCGGTATGGTGAATACTTATTCCTTTGCGGATGGCGTGGTGACGGTGGGCGCGGTGGAGGAGGAACTGGGCGACTTCATCGCCGATAACGAATTAGTGGATACTCACGAGCAAGCGGCGTATTTCTTCCGGCTGGTGCTGGACGCTACTGGCGCTCCGGTAGGCTACGATGTGGACGGAGACGATTGCGCGGATGTGCCGGTAACCTGTCTTACAGGCTATTCACCGGAGCGTAAGGATTATCCGGCCAAGCCCTGGCCTCCGTTGAAAGGCTCTTCCTTCGCCGCGCCCATGGCGTTGCGCAGGCATCTTTTGGGCGATCAAAGCCACAGGTGCTCTGGGACCTGAAGCAAATTGAGGGGCGCTTCCGCTGTTACGCCACCAGGTTGCGGAAGCCTTTTTTCAAATACTCCATCTGATCCGCCAGAATGCGTCGATTGGCCAGATACAGATACTCATAGCGGTTCGGCGTATAAGGCACCGCCAGCAATTCCATGTTGCACTCGCTCAACAAGCGCGCGCCTTTATGCCCGTTGCAGCGCTTGCAGGCCGTCACCACATTAGTCCACACGTTACGACCGCCACGGCTCAAGGGCACGATGTGGTCGCGGCTCAGCAGACTGTGGTGGAATTTTTCGCCGCAATACATGCAGCGGAAGCTGTCTCGGGAAAAAAGGTAGCGGTTGAGGAGGGGGGGAATGCTGCGCAGTTCTTTGGGGTCCTTGCGGCCGACGATGATCTGCGGCACGTCAATCGTGGACTGAACTCCTTGCGAGTTATACCCGCCATGCAGGGTGGAGCATATTTCTCCAAATGTATATAACGCCCTATCGCACACGATCTCAGTTACGGCGGCGTAAACATCCAGCCAACACTGAGGAAGTCCTGACGGCGTTATCTTGAGTACCATGGGATACATGGACACCTCTGATCTTTCGTCAATTAGGCACGTTCCAGTGCTATATGAAATACATTTACTCTGACAGTTGTATTACAAGTGGGCGGTTTTTTCCATGTATTTCGGTAAATTAAGTGAGCAAGTCGATGATTTTTTGTACGCCGGGAACGGATTTTGTATTCCCGAAAGTTGTCAGCGCAAGCGCTGTGAAAATGGTGGGAAACGGTCGCCTAATGCTGCTTTCTTCTGCTGTCTGTTCTGTCATCAAAAGCCGAACGGTTCTTTCCCTCTGCTACACTTTCAACATCAGCCTTTCAGAGCAGGGATACGGATATGAGCGGGAGTATTTCAGAGGCGCAGTTGCAAGCGGCTGGAGGCGCGTCGACAGTGAGTAAAGCGTCGCTGTCCGCCTATAGTCCTTCCACCCAAATCGCCTCAGAGACCAGCAGCGACGAGGACCTGCTCAACCGGTCGCCTCTGGCGGATACCCTGGCCGGCTTTCTGGCCGCCCCCGCTAACAATGGTCACCAAACCATTGGGCTCATGGGGGATTGGGGCGTTGGCAAAACTTCGTTTGTTCAGCAGTTGAAGAAGACGCTGCGAGAAAAGTACGGTGAGGAGCAGCCCTTTCTGTTTGGCGAGTACAACGCCTGGAAATATGAACATACGGAGAGTCCTCAGGCCGGGCTGGCGCAGGAGACGATCAAGGCGCTGTCGGCGTTTACAACACCGGCAGGGAAGGGGCTATCCGCTTCCTTGAAGCTTAATATGATCGGAAAGGCGCTTTTTTCGCTGGCGGCGACGCTTATCCTCATTCTCGCCGCGCTGCATTTTCTAAAAGCCTATGTAGGATTCAACACCTGGGCGACAAACCTAATTGGCGACGGAATGGTGTCCTGGCTGATGTCCGCCAGCGTTGTACTGGCGGCGTCCTCCATCCTGTATTTGCTGTACCTGGGATATCACAACCGGCAAAAATTGCTGCTGACTTTCAAGTTCGGCTGGAAACTGAAGTCAGAGCGCATTTGTATCTTCGCCGCCGTGTTGGGATTGCAGATCGTATTCTGGTGCGTGCAATACACGGACGACACTTCCGTGTTTTCCTCGGGGATCGGAAAAATCGCCGCGCATATCCCCGCATTGCTGCTGGCGGGTTCCTACAAGTACTTTCAAACCGTCTGGGCGAGCCCCATGGCGCCGGAGTTGAACACTTATCTGCGTCTGTCTACCTACGGTCACTACCTGGGGACCGCTCCGGTCATGCACAACCATCTGCAATCGCTCTGCGAGCTGCGGCTGAACCCCAAAAAAGGGCCGCAGAGCCGCTTTCTGCTGGTCGTGGAGGATTTGGATCGCTGCAGTTATGAAAACATCGTCAAAACTTTTGAAACCCTCCGCCTGGTGATGAACATTCCGCGCGTCACCGTGATTATCGCCATTAATCAACAAATCGCCCTGACGGCGCTGGCGATGCACTACGAAAAACTGGCGCCGCAACACAAATGGCAGAATCCGCAGGCGATTGCGCGGGATTATCTGGCGAAAGTCATGCATATACCCATTACGCTCAGCGAGCCGGATGCGGCCGCCGTAACGCGCTATGTGGGTAGCGTTTGCGGCGACCAGGCTGACCCTCCGCAGGAAGTTTCCCACATGGCGATTCATAAACTGCTGCCCGATTCCACGGCTCGCGCCAACGCGGAAGGCATGGCGCCCCAGCAAGAACAGGCGTTTTACTACTGGCTGGAGCATTTCAAGCTCAGTAATCCCAGGCAAATCAAGCGCCTGTATAACGGCTATAACCTGTTGCGCGCTTACTTGCGGGAAGACTGGCTGCAGACGGAGGATGAAGCGCCCGGCCTGAGCGCGCAACGGCAACCTTTCGCCTATCCCATGATGGTTGCGCTGTTTGCGATGGAATACGCCAATGATCGTCCAGATCAGCTTGGCGAGAAAGGACTGCACTACTGGAAAAAGTTCCTGCGCGGCGAGCGGGTGAAACCGTTGGAAGACGGCGACAGCCTGGGGCGTATCGATCATGAGGTTCTGATGATTCTTAAAGAGCCTGCATGGGAGGATAAACTCGTCCCCGCGCTCAAGGCGTTTGTATTGCCCGCCACTGAAACCGAGGAGATTGAGCCTGTGCTGAAGGGCTGAAGCAGAACCCCCCAACCTTTACCCGATACCATTTCCCGCCGCATACCAGTAAAGTGAGTCTTTAAGGCAGGTTATTGATCGTACGTTTTATGCTGAGTAGAGTTTTGGGCGGGTGTTTGCGGCCGCTGATTATCGCCGTGACAGTATTCCTTTCCGCTTGCGCAGAGACTACATCCAGTCCGCAACTGCATCTGGGCGATGCGGATCTGGATTGGGTTGGGCGCAAAGTTTTTCAAAATGAATGCGCGGGCAAGCGCGAATGTCTGGTGACCTGGAATCAGGGAGAGGCGTTTCCCTCCCTGGGAATTGGTCATTTCATCTGGTACCCCGCGGGTATCGAGGAGAAGTTCAAGGAAAGCTTTCCTCTGCTGTTTCAATACATGCTGACGCAAGGCGTGGTCGCTCCCTCCTGGATGCTGGAGCTGGACCCGCTTGACGCCCCCTGGCCAACCCGACAGGCGTTTCTGGCCGTCCAGAACAGTCCGCAAGTCGAGGAACTGAGGGGCTTTCTGGAGCGCACCAAAGCGCAGCAGGTGGCCTTTATGTTTCAGCGGGCGTCCACGTCGTTGGAGGCGATCATTGACTCAGCGCCGGTCGGCAGCCATGAAACCATCCGTCTGCGGGTCATGCGCTTGAGCGAAACCCGCGGAGGGGCCTATGCGCTGATTGATTACGTCAACTTTAAAGGCGACGGCCTGTCGGAATCGGAGCGCTACAAAGGCGAGGGCTGGGGCCTGAAGCAGGTGCTGGAGGAAATGGATCGCTTTGAGCAGGGAAGGACGCCTTTGCTGGCGTTCCGCATGGCGGCGATCTACGTGCTGGAACGGCGGGCGCATAACGCCGCAAATCCTATCGAAAAGGAAAAATGGCTGCCGGGATGGAAAAACCGGCTGACCACATACACGGACCCGGAGGCTTAGTCATCGTGCTGGAGATTTCCAACAAAGTCAGCATTCCCGACCATGAAATTGACATGCAGGCCATCCGCGCACAAGGCGCCGGGGGACAGAACGTCAACAAAGTGTCCTCCGCCGTGCATCTGCGCTTTGATATCAGGGCGTCTTCCTTGCCTGAGGTATACAAGGAAAGACTGCTTGAATTAAACGATCAACGTATCACCAAGGATGGCGTCATCGTCATCAAAGCGCAGCAATATCGCACCCAGGAACAGAATCGCGAGGATGCGTTGGCGCGGCTGAAAGAGGTTATCGTCGGAGCGATGGCGACGCGTAAAAAACGTATCGCCACCAAGCCCACCAAAGGCTCCCAGGCTCGACGTCTGGAGGGCAAGACCAAACGCGCCAAGGTCAAATCCGCCCGCGGGCGGGTGAGCCGTTACGACTGATTTATAGTATTATTAACATGGCAATGATATTGGCATGTTAATCACCAGGCGCATGGACGCGCCTGCGCGGCGACAAGCCGCGGGAGACAGGGCCTGACCTGTGCAGGCCCTGTCGTTGCAGACAAATAGAAGGAAGCTATTTGTCTGCCTGATTAGTAGTTCTCGCAGTCCGCCGACAGGCTGTGATTGCAACCATCGCGGCCAATGTACTGCTGGGTGCTGTACTCGGCGATCGGCAGTTTAGCCACGGTCATGCCGTCTTCGGTGAGCGCATCCACATAGTCCACGAATCCCTGCGCATACTCGGTGAACGTATCCACATACAGGCCGGCGTTATAGGGCGTGGCGAACGTGTTGTAGCCATCCTGTCCAGACGCGATGAAGTCGTTAGTGACCACGGTGTAGGTCGCGTTCAGGTCGATAGCGCTCCAATCTCCCGCCACACGTGAGTTCACCTCCACATTAGACAGGCGCGCGCCTTTGGCCTGTGCGGCGTTCACGTTGAAACGCAGACCGGCGGCGTAGGGGTAGGAGCCGGAAGAACCATTGTTATCCAGGGTATTGGACAGCGCATCTTCCAGTACGTCGACGATTTGCTGTCCGGTCATCTCCAGCGTCACCAGGGTGTTGGAGAAGGGAAGCAATGTATAGGCGTCCGCTACGGTAAGGTCGCCCATGGGAATATCCGTTCTCACGCCGCCGCCGTTCTGGATGGCGATATCGGCGGTGGGCGTCACGGTCAGGAAGGCTTTGGCGACGATGTTGGAGATATCGCTGCCGTTGACATAGTTCTCCGAGACATCACACAGGCTGGAGCGCGCCTCGCCGGGCCAGCGCACCAGACACAGATTGTCTGATACTGTGCCGATCACAGTTTGCTTCAGGGTATCCACTTCATCGTCATAAATCGCCAGCAGGCGCTCTGAAATGGCGTCCGCCGTGGTGGAGACAATTTCCTTGTGGCTGGTCAGCGCTTGCGTCACCCGATCGGCGTCAGCGGCAGGCAGGGTTTTAGTGACTTTATCCGCCGCGGTATAGGTGAACGACTTGGCGACAGGCATGTAAGGATTTCCGCTACAGGCGGTGACTTTGCCGCTGGCGTCGAAGCTGACGTCCAGAGCGCCCAGCAGATGCGCATATTCCCAGGCGTGTACGATGCAGACTGCGTCTCCGGCTTTATTCGTGGCCTTTTTCGGGTAATCGCTGACGACGTTGAAGCCCAATTGGGTGAACGTCTCCCCGCCCATCAAGGTGTGGGAGTCGCCGCCGACAATGACGTCCACCCCAGTCAGGTTCGCCGCCAGAGTCTGATCGTTGGCGTAAGTGTAGTGCGTCATCAGGATGATTTTGTTGACGCCCTGGGCGCTGATTTCATCGATATACTTCTGCGCAGTGGCGGTTTCGTCGAGTAGCGTGGTGCCGGCGTCAGGGCGGCTCGATTCCTGTGTCTTCTGTGCGATATCAATGCCGATAAGGCCGATCTTCTGGCCGCCCACTTCCTTGATAACGTAGGGTTTTATGTAGCCCTGGGCGATAGGCGAAGCGTCGCCGGGAGCGACATTGGCCGCCAGCACGTCGGTTCCGCAATCGTCCGCCGCCAGATAGTTCAGGAATGACGCCAGGCCGGTATCGCCATTGTCGAACTCATGATTGCCCAGGGCGAAGGCGTCAAAACAGATCCGGTTCATCATCTCAGCATCTGCTTCGCCGCCGAACAGCGTGAAATACAGGGCGCCGGTGATCGCGTCGCCAGAGTGCAGTTTCAGCACATTGCGTTTTTCATCCGCCAAGGTGTCGGCCAGACTCGTCAGCATGGGAAAACCACCGTAGGAAACACTCACCGAACCTATGTCGGCGCCGCCGTCGGTTTTTGTTTGCAGGCCCAGCGCGCTGACGTCGTAACTAAAAGTGGAGGCGGCGAGATGGGAGTGATGATCGTTGATGTGCAGGATGCTCAGGCTGAACCCGGAGTCGTCATTGCTTTGGGGGCTGTTGCTATCGCTGCACGCGGCCAGTGCGATCGACACGCACAATACTGCGCCTGCGCGCGTTACATGAAAAGGCGCCATAAGACATGCTCCACAGTGAATTTGAGTGTTGACGTTCGTTGTTATCGGAGCAGGGAGTGTCCCACTGAATTATTGCGGCAATGTTGCAACTAACGGAGAAGGAAAGAGGAAGAGTCGCTCCCTGTAGCGCAGCATCAAGGGAGCGATGGCGATGTGGCGTCGCGTCAGGATGACTTGGGGACGCCCAGATATTTCTGGCGAATGCGGTCGTACTCGCCGGACTCGCGGATCATGCGCAAACCTTTGTTGAATTTCAGCATGGTGTCCAGACTCATTGGGCTCCTTTTGCTGAAGCAGGTGTAGTAGGGCGCGCTGGTCATGCTGATAAAGTTCAACTCAGGAGGATTCGCCATCTGCTGCGCCTCGTACTGTATCGTGTCGGCGAAGGAATAGATGGCGTCTACGCGCTGGAAGATGAGCATATTGAGCAGCAGCTTATCCGTTCCCACCGTTTCAATATTCTCCAGCCCCGCTTTCTCCAATTCTGTCTCCAGGTTATAACCGCGCACCACCGCCAACTTGTAGGGCTTCATATCGCTCAGGGCGCCGACTTTATGAATTTTGCGTCCGCTCAAGGTGAAAAAACCTTTCTCCAGCGCGCCCAGTTCGTCGGAGAAGTATAGAAAGCTTTCTCTTTCCGGCAGATAGGAGCAACTGCAGAGGCCGTCGTAGGTTCCGGTTCTGGCCAGTTCCAGCGCGCGATTCCACGGGAAATAGCGAAAGGTGACCGTCACGCCGACCTGTTGAAAGGCGGCTTGTAACAGCTCGATGTCGTAACCCGGTCGGTCCGTGTTCTCGGGAGAGCCGATTTTTTGAGGAGGGAAGTAGTTGCACGCCAGATTGATGGAGCTGTCAGCGGAAGCGGCGGTTGTCCAGAGTCCTGCGCTGACCAGTAACCAGGATGCCAATCTACGTAAAAAAACGATGCTCAATAGGACCTACCCGTATGCTCGAAACCAAATCAAGAATTATCGTGAGGCCCGGCGCTACGTGACGAGTGCTTGTTGAGGAGCATCGTCGCACGAGCTCGCGCTGGGCAAATATTCACCAACTTAAAGTATGTCCGGCCCTGGTCTATTTCAATTCAGGCGCGTTCCCAGCGTCCGTATTTTTACACTCTTTTTAAAAGTGACGCTATTTGACTTTTTTACAGTATATAGATGGAAAACGAGTCAAATTGTCACGAATTTGCCGGGAACAAGCTGGATCAGAGCGTAGGGAGCGTGATCCTGTCGTTTCGATGTTTACAATTTGCGTCTGCCTGAGAGAAGGGAGCCGAGACGCTCCGGGTTAAGCTTTTGCTCTCTTTTCTCACGTCATGTTCACCCACTCTGTCGACAGGAGGACATTGATTTGTCATATGAACAGCGATTGCGGCGCACCCAGAAACACTACCCTTTTGACCTTTGGGCGGAGCGTTTCCAGGATGGGTTGGAGCAATATACGGATGAGAATAACGCCGCAGCCAGACGGGTTATGGACAATCTGCTGCAAGCTTTGCTAGAGCTGGGTGAAGGCGCGACGGAAAAGGTGAAGGTCAAACAGTTTGAAGTCGCCGTGGAGTCGCTTAACTACCTTAACGACACCGTTGGCGGAGACTTGATCGAAACGGCGGAAAGGGAAGAGCTGTGCGATCTGTTTGACGCCATCGCCGTAGCGGCGGGCATCGATCCGGAAAATTATGGCGACGGGGAGGGTATCGCCAGCGAATGGCGAGACTGGTAAGCTGCTGATGTGACAAGTCGTCCGCTCTGATGCAGGCGCGTTGGAGTGGGCGCGAAAGGAATAATAATCAGCGAGAAAGCAGGAATGACCGACTTCCACGATATTCAGAAGACTTTTCCCCTTGAGCAGGACTGGACGGCGCTTCAGGAAAATACCCTGATAGAATTAGTCCAGGATTATCAATCCGAACCCTCCTGCGCCAACTCCGCCCTTGTTGAACTCGCCATCCGCAATCATCCGAAAACCACCGAATTGAGCGAGCACATTCTGGACGATGAACAGGCGGACAAATGGCTGAAGGCCTCCGCGCTGGGTTCCCTCCTGACCAAGGATTTCAAGCGCGCCCTGGACAAGTCCCTGGGTTTTATCGACCACTGCGATCACCGGCTGCTCTGCGAGCTGGTGGAAGCGATGAACTATGAGTTTCAGGGCGAACTCAAAGACTACGCCGCCAACCACGCCACTACTCAGAAGTTGAAACAGCGCCTGCGCGCCGGCGCGGACAAAGACGTGGATTACTGCGAATTATTTTACGAGTACGTGGGGGCTGAGTAAAAATAGCCGCTTTCGATTATTCGTAAGCTAAGGAGTCAAAACGTGCTCGTCAGCACCATTTATCCCGTCCAATCTATTGGAAGCGGCCGCTTTTCCGTCATGGCCAAACCGGTCGCCGGGGAGTGGATGGAGGAGGAGTTCGCCGGCATCGCCCGCAGCGGCGTCACCAGGATGTTGTCTCTACTGGAAACACCGGAGATTCGCGAGCTGGGGCTGACTCAAGCGCCGGAGCTATGTCGCCGTTTGGGTATGACGTTTACCCATTTCCCCATTCCCGACTTCGGGCTGCCCAGGTCCGTGCGGGACGTCGCCACACTGCTGGACGCTATTTATCCCGCCGTATTGGCGGGCGATCATCTGGTGATTCACTGCCGCGCCGGCATTGGACGCACCGGCACGATCGCCGCCTCTTTGCTGGTGCGTCATGGCTGGACCCCAGAACAGGCTTTCGCTGAAATCAGCCTGAAGCGCGGCGTGGAAGTGCCGGATACGGACGCTCAGCGACGCTGGGTGATAGAGCATGCCCGCGCCTTATCCCAATAAAGTCAACTTCTCGTCTACGTAGTACTACTTAGATTGAATCCGTAGTTCTGCGGGCGTATTCGCCCACCGCCTAACGGCGCTAATACGGATAGAATTTGATCAGTCAAAAAGAGAGCATTTTGTGAAGCGCCCGGGTACGAGTGCGACGCGAGCCCGTTGCCGTTTAGCGGCGACGGCGGTTATTACGCGAAAATAAATATAAGAAAGGTACACAATATGACTCTTAAGCGATTCCTCAGAATCCTTCCCGTATCTGTTTTGTTGGCTTTCGGAATATCCGGATGCAACGAATCCAGTCCGGCCGCCAGTGCGCAGGCCGCCTCTCCAGAAGCCAAAGCGCCGGAACAGGTCTATACCTTGAGACTGGCGGAAACCTGGCAGCCCAACTTCCCGATCTTCGGCGATGCGCCCCGCAATATGGCGGCGATGGCGGAGAAAATGTCCAATGGTCGGCTGAAAATCACCATTGATTCCGCCAACAAGCACAAAGCGCCCTTCGGCGTGTTCGATATGGTCAAGACCGGCCAGTATGACATGGGCCACTCCGCTTCCTATTACTGGAAAGGCAAAGTGCCTGAGACGCTTTATTTCACCACCATGCCCTTCGGCATGATTGCGCCGGAGCAATATGCCTGGTTTTACTACGGTGGCGGCATGGACCTGATGGAGAAAGTCTACGCCAAGCACAACATACTCTCGTTCCCTGGCGGCAATACCGGCAACCAGATGGGCGGTTGGTTCCAGAAAGAAATCAACTCGCTGCAGGATCTGCAGGGTCTGAAAATGCGTATTCCCGGATTTGCCGGGGAAGTATTGGCCAAAATCGGCGTGAGCCCCACCAATATTCCTTCCGGCGAGCTGTATACGGCGTTGGAACGCGGCACCATCGACGCTCTGGAGTGGGTCGGTCCTTCTCTGGATTTGCGTATGGGCTTCCACAAAATCGCGCCCTATTACTACACCGGATGGCATGAGCCTGCGACAGAGTTGCAGTTTATGATCAATAAAAAATCCTGGGAGAAGCTGCCTGCGGACTTGCAGGAGATTCTGCGGGTGTCTATGCGCACAGCCGCTTACGACATGTATATCCAGTCCACTCATGAAAGTGCGGTGAATTGGGCGACCATTCAAACGGAATTCCCCAACGTCAAACTGCGCACTTTCCCTAAAGAAGTTATCGCCGCCATGCGTAAGGCGAACGATGAGCTGCTGGCGGAAAAAGCCGCTACCGATCCCATGGCTGCGGAAATCCTCAAGTCTCAGCACGATTACATGCTGAAAGCGCGTCGCTGGACTGAGATTTCCGATCTCGCCTACCTCAACAGCCAACCCCAAGGCTAATCGCAGTTAAACCCGGGGCCGCTCAGACAGAGCGCGCCTCCGGCGGATCACAGACTCACGCTTGCAGAAGGCCTGCCTGTTTCAGGGAGGCTGGATGGGCGCTGTGTGTGTGGCAATCCGCTGGAGGGCTGTCCTGCGCCCGGGCCGGAGTGGAATATGCAGTGGATTAAGATCTTCGATCGCCTGTTCGAGCGGGCGTCTCACATCTGCGGTTTTATGGCCGCAGGCTGTTTCCTGCTGATGCTGGTCAACGTGTTTTACGACGTGGTGATGCGATACCTGTTCAATCAGGTGTCTATCGGTATGCAGGAATTGGAGTGGCATCTGTTCGCCGCCGTCTTTTTATTAGGCGTTCCTTATGCGCTGCGTACGGACGGCCATGTGCGCGTGGATGTGCTGTATGAAGGCTGGTCGGACCAGGTGAAAGCCATCGTCAACATGGTTGGAGCGATTGTATTCGTCACGCCATTCTCACTGCTGGTGATGTATTTCGGTTTTGGCTTCACCGTGGATGCATTCGATCTGATGGAAGGCAGCGGCGATCCTGGAGGGTTACCCTATCGCTGGATCATTAAGTCATTGATTCCTCTGTCCTCACTGCTGATTTTACTGTCCGGCCTGGGCATGATCACTCAGGCGCTGAGAGTGCTGCTGTTGGGAGAGAAGTATGCAGAGTCTCATGCGAAGGAGGGATTGGCGTGATTGGCATTATTATGTTCGCGGTGGCGTTGCTGATGTTGATGTTTGGCTTCCCCGTCGCATTTACTTTTGGCGGCGTGGCGTTGGTGTTCGGCTTGATCGCCCAGGGGCCGGAGCTGTTCGCTTTCATGCCGTACCGCATTCAAAGCATCATGGAGAATACCGTGATGATGGCCATTCCAATGTTCATTTTCATGGGATTGGTGTTGCAGAAGACCCGACTGGCGGAGCAGTTGCTTGAAGCGATGGGACGTCTTTTCGGCGGGGTTCGTGGCGGTCTCGCCATTTCCACCGTACTGGTCGGAGCTTTGCTGGCGGCTTCTACGGGCGTGGTCGGAGCCAGCGTGGTGGCCATGGGGCTGATTTCATTGCCGGTCATGCTGAAGTACGGCTATCACAAAGGCTTAAGCACCGGCACTATCTGCGCCTCCGGCACCTTGGGGCAGATTATTCCTCCCTCTATTATTCTGATTATTCTGGGCGATGTAATGGGCATCCCCGTGGGAGACCTGTTTCAGGCGGCGGTAGTCCCTGGCGTGGTGTTGATCGTAGCCTATATCGCCTACATTCTGATCGTCGCCTGGCTGAACCCCGATATGGCGCCGGCGTTGCCGGACAACGGCGAGAACCGGGCGCAGCAGGTGAAAATCGCGCTGTTCTCTATCCTGCCGCCATTGGCGTTGATTCTGGTAGTACTGGGATCAATCTTCACCGGCATCGCTACGCCCACGGAATCCTCCGCTTTGGGCGGAGTCGGCGCGCTGCTGCTGGCGGTGTGCTATCGCCAGTTTTCCTGGAAAATGGTGTGGGAGTGCAGCCGCGAAACCGTGACGGTTACCGCCATGGTGTTTGCGATCCTGTTGGGCGCGACGGCGTTTTCGATGACCTTCACCTATGCGGGAGGCGATACGCTGGTGGAGCACTGGATGACTCAATTGCCCGGTGAGAAGTGGGGCTTCCTGATCCTCACCATGCTGGTTATTCTGGTGCTGGGGTTCTTCATCGATTTCGTGGAGATCTCTTTTATTATTGTGCCGATCCTGGCGCCGGTGGCGGAATCGCTGGGCATCAGTATGGTCTGGTTTGCGGTGCTGATCGCCATGAACCTGCAGACCAGCTTCCTGACGCCGCCGTTTGGGTTTAGTTTGTTCTATCTTAAAGGGGTTGCTCCGAAAGAGGTGACTACGATGGACATCTACCGGGGCGTTACGCCATTCATCATCCTGCAGGCGCTGGTGCTGGTTTTGTTGCTGGTCGCGCCAGGATTGTTTGGCTTTGAAGTCTGATTGAGGCGACGCGCAGGGAGGCGCTCCGCCAGATCCTGTTTATCTGCTGGAGGCTTGCGTCATGACGCTACGCACTAAAGTTGTTCTGTTGGCGTTAGCGCCGTTGTTGCTGATCTCTATCGCGTTTGCGCTGGCGATGGTGAATCTGGCGGATGAGCTGGCGCAGCGTGAGCTGGAGACCTTTGAGAACAATCTGTTGCGCTCCAAGGAAACGGCGCTGAAAAGTTATGTCAGCATCATGCGCATCACCTCCGGTTATCTGATTGAGACGGCGGAGTCCGACGAAGAGGCGAAGCGCAGCATTCAGGAACTGATGCAGCGCATGCATTTCAGTGAGGATGGTTATTTCTTCGCCTACACCCCCAGCGGCGTGAATCTGGTGCACGCCACCCAACCCGGGCTGGTGGGCATGGACCTGCTGAATATTAAGGACAATAACAGCAATTACGTTATCCGCAATCTGCTGGCGCGGGCCACGGAAGGCGGCGGCTTTCACAACTATCTCTGGCAGAAACCGACCTCCCGGGTGACCGTGGACAAGATCAGCTATGTGGAATCGTTGCCGCCCTGGAACTGGATGTTCGGCACAGGGCTCTATCTTGATGATATCCAGCAGGAAATGGAGCTGATCAAAGACGGCGTGGACGAGAACGTGGCGGACGCCCTGCTGACCTTCGTCATTATTGCCTTGCTGGCGGTAATGGGAGTGCTGATCGCTTCAATCTGGTTCAACGTGCATGAACACCGCCTGGCGGATCAAAGCCTCAAGGAACTCAGTCATAAAACGGTACAGCTGCAGGAGGAAGAGCGGCGAAGGGTGTCGAGGGAACTGCACGATGGCATTAATCAATTGCTGGTGTCGGTGAAATATCGTATCGAGACGGTGTTGGGCCTGTTGCAGGAAAGTCAGCAGACCTTGCGCGAGCCTCTGCTGAAAGGACGGGAAACCCTGAAGCAGGCGATTCAGGAAGCGCGGCGTATCAGTCACGACTTACGCCCCAGCATTTTAGACGACCTTGGTCTGGTGGCGGCGTTGGAGCATCTGGGAGAAGATTTTGAAGAGCGCTCCGGCATCGACGTATCCGTGTATCTGCAGGTTTCGGAAACCAAGTTGGATGAAGATATCGCTACGACCCTCTACCGCATCGCCCAGGAAGCGTTATATAACGTGGAAAAACATGCCGGCGCCAGGCAAGTGACGCTGCGGCTGGAGCAGGATGCGGAAGGACTGTTTCTGGAAGTGAAGGACGATGGCGCAGGGTTTTCGTTGCGGCGTCTCGGCCACGGCAGAGGCATCGGGATTCGCAATATGCGCGAGCGAGTGGAGTTTCTTGGCGGAAATTTCAGTGTACATTCGGAAGAAGGCAAAGGGACCTGCATTCAGGTGACCTTCGTGGGATAAAGAGACAAGAATGATAAGACTGGTATTGGTTGACGATCATATTCTGGTGCTGGAAGGCATCCGCGCCCGGCTGGAGCAGGAGCCGGATATCGATGTGGTGGCCCAGGCGACGGATGGTAAACAGGCCATTGACGCAGTAGCGGAACATCGGCCCGATGTGGTGATGATGGACGTCAGCATGCCGCGCATGAACGGCATCGACGCCACGGAGTATATGGCGCAGCACTTTCCCGATACCCGCGTATTGATCCTCAGCATGCACAACAATAAAGAGTATGTGTCGCAGATTCTGCATAAAGGCGCCAAGGGCTATATTCTTAAAGATGTGTCTGTGGATGAAATGATTCGCGCTATTCGCACAGTGTATGAAGGCGGCACCTATATCAGCAGCGGCGCCTCTGCCGCCCTGTTTTCTCAGCCGCAGTTGCGCGGCGAGACTTCCGCCAGTTTGACTCATCGGGAGGCGTCGGTGCTGAAGAAAGTGGCGGAAGGCAAGAGTAACAAGGCGATTGCGGAAGAACTTGCCATCAGCGTGCGTACAGTGGAAACTCACAGGCAGAATATCAAGGCGAAACTGGGACTTAGCTCCACGGCGGAATTAACGAAATACGCCATTAAGCATGGGTTAATGTAAGTCGGTTTATCGTTTCGCCTGTCAGCGTAAGTTTAGAGGATTGGCCGATGCGTATATCCGGGTTCATATTAATTACCATTTTGATGGCGTTCGCCTCCGGGTGTAGCTCGGTGAGGGTGAATCATCCACCGACGGCGATACCCTCTCCTGAACAAATATCCAGCCCAGTCGCCGCCGCTTTGTATGACCAGTATGACGAGTGGCGCGGCGTAGACTACCGCTATGGAGGCCTTGATAAGTCCGGCGTGGACTGTTCAGGCCTGGTGTTTCTTACTTTTCAGGAGCGCTTCGACGCCAAATTGCCCAGAACCACTAAGGGACTGGCGCAAAAGGGGCGTCAGGTGAGCCGCAAAGAACTGCAACCCGGCGATCTGGTGTTCTTCAAGCCCGGCGGCTGGAAGGGGCTTCATGTCGGCATCTACGTGGAAAAAAATCGTTTCTTGCATGCATCTACCAGTAACGGAGTGGAACTGGCCTATCTGCATAACGGCTACTGGGCCGATCATTTTTGGCAGGCGCGGCGGGTTAAATAGTAGCTCCCTCCGTCGGCAGCGCAGAAAAGCTTTAGGCTAGACGCATCATTCATCAACTTCTGAATAAAGAGCTGTTCAGGGTTTCACCAGGTTAAAATACTTTTTTGAGAAATATCCTATTTGTTTGTAGTCGTAACCAGTGGCGCAGCCCTACTGCAGAGCAGGTTTGGCGCAGACATCCAGAGTTGAAGGTGCGCTCGGCGGGGACTAGCTCCAAAGCCCGTAAAACTATCGGCCCGACGGATCTTTGCTGGGCTGACATTATTTTGGTTATGGAAGATAAGCATAAGCATCGCTTAACGTCGGAATATGGACGCTTGCTGCAGCATAAACAGATACATGTTCTCGATATTCCGGATGAGTATCAGTACATGGACCCAGAGTTGGTGGAGATACTGCAGATATCCGTCGCTTCCATACTGGAATTAACCAATTTTTAATCAACTAACGCCAGTCTAAGCAGGCGTCTTTCCTTTATGATGGTTCAATTCAATATTGAATCCTTGTGTGGGACTGACCATGAAAATGACGAATCTTCTTGAAAGGAAGTTGATCGGCGTTGATCCATTTTGGGTCGTCAGAATCGACTATTCTCCTTTGACCGCAAAATTGTGTCTGGATCTCACACCGGAGCCGGAATCCGGCATCGTTACCAGAAGAGCAATTTTTTCCGGGGTCACTACCTGCAAAGCGGATTATTTTGACGCCGTCGGCGACGCGGACTATATGCCCACCGTTATTGGCGTGCTGAGCGCGCAGAAAGGCGCGCAACAAAAGATTATCGTTACGACGGATGCGTTTGAACTGACCTTTGACTGCGCAGGAGAGCCCGAAATCGAGGCCTGATTTCACAAAATTTTTCCCGCCATGCACATTTGAGACTGTTTGTCAGCCCTTATAATTTTCGGTTATCTCTTTATAATGTTCGGCCCTCTCGGAGGTGTGTCTTCGAGCAGGAAAACGAAGAGTGTGCGGCAACGAATTTGAGGTTTTTGGTGATAGTTTTTACTGCTACCGATCAAGTTACGGGGAAAGTTTTTGCGGGCAGCACCCGCAGGTCATTGGAGGATCATTGGGGGCATTTGTTGGTCCAGGAATCCGAAGGCGCGATGGGTGAGTTCTTTGAAACTCTGCGGTCCAGCGGCGCGGACTCTTTCAAAATGGAAGAGTGGGGTTATTCTGATAACCCTAAAGAACTTCGGGAAATGTTGGCTGAAGCGATGGAAGCGCTGGGCGCTAAAGCAGTCAAAGTCACACTGACTCGACCAGAGAACAAATCCAAACCATCAATGGATCTGATGAAAGAGTTGGAAGCATTGAAACAGGAAATGTCGGACGGCTCTGACGATCCCGACTATACGCCGAAGAAAAAAGAGGCTGTGGTTAAGCCGGAAGCTCCTAAGCCCGCCCCTAAAGCGGAACCGAAACCACTGCGCCACACCGCTTCCACCCGTGAGGCGGAAGAGATGCGCGCATTGATTGCCGGTATCGAGGCCCGCCGTCGCGGTGGGACCAAGGCGGGGCAAAAGGCGGCGAAGAAGGCCGGCGCGGCAGGTCTGGCGAAAGCGGCCAAGTCTGCGACTGGCGCAACTGCCCCCGCTCCAGTAAACCGTCCCAAGCTGTCCGAAGGGCGTACTGGCTCAGCAGCGAAGGAAAAGCGCATTCGCGAAGCGATTGCGGCTGAGAAAGCGGAAATGGAAGCGCAGAAGCGTAACCAGGCCTCAGAAGAAGCGAAAGAAATGCGCGAGATCATGGCGCGTTTGGATCAGCGCACTAAGGAAGGCGCACGTATCCATCGTCGTCTGTAGTACAGCGTGTTCTAAGCAGGGCTCTGTGATCAACAGGCCCTGCGACCTCTCCCGAATATCCTCTCTTTCCCCATTTATAGTAAGCAACACCAATACCTTTATTTATTCCTGACTTATCCCTGTTCGCCACCATGATGGCGTTAGCGCGATTTTGTCGAACGCGTTTCCAGTGCTATGATGCCGCCTCCCCGCCGTTAGGCGAGAGGAGCAACAATGACAGCAACATCAATGGAGGTGTGTCATGCGTACCAAATACGAAGAAATGCTGTGCTTTCGAGGTCACCAGTAAGCGCAGGAAAGGTTATCCATCTGAAACTCAGGTGAAGCGCGGCTACAGAGTCGTTCATGGAGACAAAGATCTGCATGAGAAGCTGGGGAGAAATGATCCCTGTCCCTGTGGCTCACGGAGGTTGTTTCAAGCAATGTTGTCTTAAGTCAGGTTGCTTTCGACGGCATTAACCGAGACGACTACTTCCGCTAAGCAGGCGCTTGCGACCTTGGTGTCGACAAGCGCGCAAAGTCAGACTTACCTCAGCCATCGCCGCCGCACCTACATGCGGGGCGATGGCCTCCAGATACTTTCACATCTATACCCCCTTCTACTTCATTGACCCCCTGTGTGTGAGCGGGGTACATTGCTGGGAGCGATATTTGATCTACAGCGTTATGGCGGTGGCGTATGAGTCTGGATACTTATTTGATGTTTGTGGTGGCCTCTCTGGTCGTGGTGATGATCCCCGGACCTTCCGTCATGCTGGTGGTCAGTCAGGCGCTGTCGTCAGGTAAAAGCTCTGTAGCGCCATTGGCGGCGGGTGTGGGATTGGGCGATCTGGTCGCCATGACCTTATCCTTTCTTGGCCTTGGCGCTATTCTGGCGGCTTCCGCTTTTACGTTCACGGTATTGAAGTGGGTCGGCGCGTTATATCTGGCCTATCTGGGCGTGAAAATGTTTCGTTCTTCCACGTCGCTGAGCGCTGACGATGGGCGGGCGACCGGCGTCAGCGGGCGCAGTCAGTTCATTAGCGCGTTTATCACCACAGCGCTGAATCCCAAGAGCATCATCTTCTTTATCGCCTTCGTGCCGCAATTTGTCTCCACTGAGGCGGCGCTGGCTCCACAATTTGTCATACTCGGCGCTACTTTTCTGGTGTTAGGCGTTCTCAACGCCGCCATGTATGCGGTGTTCGCCGGCAAACTGCGCTCCATGTTGCGCAACCCCAAAGCTTTAAAGCGCTTCAATCGCGTGGGCGGCTCCCTGCTTGTTGGCGCCGGAGTGCTAACCGCCGCAGCGCGGCATGGATAGGCCGGTCGCGAAGTGAGTCCCGATATCATTCTGCAAGCGGCTTTTGTGGAAAGCCCAGATGCGCTATTTCATGAGCTGAAAAGTAATGTGGCTTGGGGGAGCGCATCAGTCTTACATTCCGACTCATTCTCAAATAAGGAACCTTGGCATGCAGTCAATTGGAGTCGCGTCTTCCCTGTGGCGCTATCCGGTTAAATCACTCCTGGGGGAAACGATTGACGCTCTGGCGTTTGACGAACGCGGTGTGGAGGGCGACCGGATATTCGCCGTCCGCAACGGAGCGGGTAAATTTGGCAGCGGCAAGAACACAAGGCGCTTCGCAAGAATGGAAGGGCTTTTGACGATGAGCGCGCGTTGGGACGCCGGCTCGGTGTTGTTGCGATTGCCTGATGGGCGGGTCATGTCTAACGACCATCCCGATCTGAATCAGGCTCTGTCCTCAGTGTTGGGTCAGGAGGTAGAGTTGGTGCGAGAAGCGGCTGTATCGCACCTGGATGCGGGGCCTGTACACCTGATTTCCACTTCAGCGCTGCACTGGTTGCGAGGGCTGCTGCCGGAGTCGCTTATCGATGAGCGTCGCTTTCGGCCTAATATCCTGCTGTCGACCTCTGGCGTTGGCGTGGTTGAGCACGACTGGCTGGGTAAGACCCTTTCCTTTTCCGGCGGTCTGCGTCTGCACATTAGCGGACTGACTGAGCGGTGCGTCATGACGGGGATGCGGCAGTCAGATTTGCCTGATGATCTTATGATCACCAGGGCGATTGGCGAACATACGCAGTTTAATTTCGGCGTATATGCGCAGGTGATGGAGCCCGGTATTTTACGGCAAGGCGAGCACGCATTTTTAGAATGATTGTTCTGCGGCGCCATGGCTGAAAGTTGTCGCACAAGATAAAGAAGCTACGTCTAAACTTTTCTTGTAATCCATACTTTTCTTCTTCTCCATTAATACTGGAAGGCGCGACGCAGGAGGCTTCGTCCTATCCTCAACGTAGGAGGTAAGCGTCATGGCCTGGTTGGTGGCGGGAGCGGTCATTGCTTTTATACTCTATCGTGTGCTGCTGAATCGGGCGCGGCGACAGGCGCTGAAAGCATTTCAATTTCCCGGTAGCATTAAGAGCAAAGTCCAGAACAAATATCAGCATCTGAATGACTCGCAGTTAGAGATGGTCATGACAGGACTGAAAGAGTATTTTGCGCTCTGCCAGCTTGGTGGTCGACGCATGGTGGCCATGCCCTCGCAGGCAGTGGACGTGGCTTGGCACGAGTTTATATTGTTCACCCGCGCCTACGAGCAGTTCTGTCAGAAGTGTTTCGGCCGCTTCTTACACCATACGCCGGCGGAAGCCATGCAAAGCCCCACCCAGGCCCAGAATGCCATCAAGACTGCCTGGAGGCTGGCCTGTCACAAGGACGGCATCGATCGTCGCAACCCAAGTCGTTTGCCGATGATTTTCTCGATGGATCACGACTTACAGATTCCAGATGGTTTTGTTTACAGCCTTAACTGCAAAGGTCCGGGAGGCGTCGGCTATTGCGCCAGTCATATCGGGTGCGGCTCCGGTTGCGCTGGTGGCGGAGATAGCGATGGCGGCGATGGAGGTTGCGGAGGCGGATGTGGAGGAGATTAAGATAATGAAAAGTAGTACGTCTGCGCCCTCATTTTTCCTTGAAGGCGTGGCTCAGGCGAGACACGGGGAAGTGGAGGATTGGTGGGCTGGATTGGGTCACTCTTTACAAGGCGAAATTATCGCCTTCTGGCAAGGGGATGCAGACTCGCCTTTGCAGACAGCTATCGCCAATGTTAAGGAATACCTGGTCGCCAGCAAATCACATGAGGAAAGTGAGCAAGTAGAGGAGCTGGAGCCCCACTACCCAAACCGGGAGTTCTATGAGTACTTGGTGAATCATGAGATTTATCTGGACGTGTTCGATAAGCGCATGCATATCTGTACGGCGCATAAAGCGATACGGGAAAAGTTACTGTTAGGTCGTTTACCTGCAGATTTCGCTTGCCCGTTTATGCGCTCGACATGTGTTGTCCGGCAGGCGCTCAAGCGGTTTGGCGACGAGGATATACAGTTGCGCTTGGTGACAGGCAGGTAGGGAGCGGCTGAAATTTGGCGCATGTTGCGGAGATTGAGCCCAGATCGCAGGCAAAAAAAGAGCAGGGTGGAATGGGGACTCCGGAACCCTGCTAAATCACTCAGATTGCGAGTGCGAGAGTGTGATCGAAAATGAGGAGGCCGGGTTAGACGCGGCCTCCCGCAAAAGTGGATAAAAAGCGTTTGGGACCCTTCATCCTTACTGAATAGAACCTCCTACGCGTACGATCTTCATCGTATTGGTGCCGCCCTGTGCGTTGACGTAGTCGCCCTTGGTAAGGATTACCAGGTCGCCATCGGTCACTACATTGCGTTTCACCAGTTCGTTCACCACCAATTGGTTGATCTCTTCGTTAGGATGCTGATCCGAATCGAAGGGAATGGTCTGCACGCCGCGGTAAAGAACGACTTTGTGCTGAGTTTCATGGTGGCGCGAGAACGCGTAAATCGGCAGAGGCGATTTGATGCGCGACATCAACAACGGCGTAGCGCCGGTTTCAGTCATACAAATAATCGCCTTCACGCCTTGGAGGTGGTTGGCCGCATACATCGCCGACAGGGCGATGGATTCATCGATGCGGCCATTCCCTCATGAATACGGTGTTTGGACTGATGCGTGGACGGATGTTTCTCCGCGCCAACGCAAATCCGCGCCATAGCTTCCACCGCCTGCGCAGGATACTGGCCCACGGCTGATTCGGCGGACAGCATGACCGCGTCGGTGTAATCCAGCACCGCGTTGGCGATGTCGGACACTTCCGCGCGAGTCGGCATGGGACTGCTGATCATGGACTCCATCATTTGAGTCGCAGTGATCACAACCCGGTTCAGGGTTCTGGCCCGGGCGATAATGTGTTTCTGTACGCCGACCAGTTCTGCGTCGCCGATTTCCACCGCCAGATCGCCACGAGCCACCATGACTGCGTCGGAGGCCAGGATTACGGCGTCCAGTTGTTCGGGATTATGAACCAGGTCAGCACGTTCGATTTTCGCCATCAGGCTGGCGTTGGAGCCTTCCGCCCTCAGCAGTGCGCGCGCTTCATGCATGTCTTCCGGGGTGCGTGCGAAAGAGACGGCGACATAGTCCGCGCCCAGCTTGGCGGCGGTCTTGATGTCCGCTTTGTCTTTATCCGTCAGCGCTTTGGCGGAAAGTCCGCCGCCTTTCTTGTTCAGGCCTTTGTTGTTGGAGAGTTTGCCGCCAATAATCACGCGGCAGATAATTTCCAGACCAACAACCTCTTCGACTTCCAGCTCCAGACGACCATCGTCAAGCAGGAGCGTGTCTCCGGCGGCGACGTCATTCACCAACTGCTCATAGTCGATGCCGACGCGATCAATATCGCCAGCTTCTTTATCCAGGCGCGCGTCCAATACGAAACGCTGGCCTGGAGTCAGGGTGACTTTGCCGTCAACAAACCGTGCAATGCGCAGCTTGGGGCCTTGCAGGTCGGCAAGAATGGCGACAAAACGATTTTGCTTGCGCGCGAGTTCGCGCACCAGTTCCGCACGGGCGATGTGCTCTGCGGCCTCGCCGTGGGAAAAGTTGAGCCGGACAACATCGACTCCCGCCTTGATGATGGACTCCAGCGCTTCAGATGAACTGGTGGCTGGACCCAGTGTGGCGATTATTTTGGTGCGACGTAACATATCTCTACCTCTCGTATGAACCGGATTATCTGGCGACCTTCATCAGAGCCAGCGTGTTGTCCAGCATACGGTTGGAGAAGCCCCACTCGTTGTCGTACCAAGCCATGACTTTTACATGGCGGCCTTTAACTTTGGTTTGGCCCGCGTCAAAGATGCTGGAGAACGCCGAATGGTTGAAGTCGGCCGATACCAGTTTCTCTTCGTTATAGTCGAGAATTGCTGATTTCGCAGCAGCTTCCCGCATGATTTGGTTGATTTCTTCTTTGCTGGTGTCTTTGCCCGCGATGAAAGAAAAGTCCACCAGAGAAACATTGATGGTTGGAACTCTGACGGCCATGCCGTCCAGTTTGCCTTCCAGTTCCGGCAACACCAGGCCAATCGCCGCAGCGGCGCCGGTTTTGGTGGGGATCATGGACTGGGTGGCGGAACGCGCGCGGTACAGGTCCGAGTGGTATACGTCAGTGAGTTTTTGATCGTTAGTATAAGAATGAATTGTGGTCATCAAACCGCTTTCAATGCCTACCGCAGCCTGCAGAGCCTGAGCGACTGGCGCCAGACAGTTGGTGGTGCATGAGGCGTTGGAAATGACTTGATGGTCCGCGCTGAGGATGTTTTCGTTAACGCCGAAGACCACAGTGGCGTCTACTTCAGTCGCGGGAGCGGAAATAATTACTTTTTTAGCGCCGGCTTCAATATGAGCCATGGCCTTGGGCTTGCTGGTGAAGAAGCCAGTGCATTCGTAGACCACGTCTACGTTCAGGGCTTTCCAGGGCAGAAGCTTGGGGTCTCTTTGCGCGCTGATGGAGATGCGGTCGCCATTGACGGTCATGGACTCTTCGTCATGGCTGACTTCACCGGAGAACCGCCCGTGAACTGTGTCATACTTGAACAGGTGAGCGTTGATGGCGGAGTCGCCTAAATCGTTGATAGCGACTACCTGAATGTCTTTGCGATAGTTGTTTTCATAAAGGGCGCGGAGAACGTTGCGTCCAATGCGGCCAAAACCATTAATAGCAACTCGAATCGTCATGCCAATCCTCCAGGTGGGGAATTTTTTGTTTTCACATGTAGTAAATATAACAAAATAATTTCCGGAATGGTACGGTCATGTCGTGATTTTGATCAATTAATCTTGTAATATTACCAAATAATTGGTTTTTTCCTCGTCGGGCTTGGAGTTACCCGCGTATCAGCGCAGCCCCCGGCGTTTTATTGGGACAAACAGACGAACATATAAAAGAGCGATCAGCTATGCACCCGACTGTAGACAGAGTTACCCGACGCATTATCGAGCGCAGCAAAGCCACCCGAGCAGCCTATTTGCAGCGCATGGAGAACCTGAAAAACAACAAGCCGCAGCGCAAAACCCTGGCTTGCGGCAATCTGGCGCATGGTTTCGCGGCCTGTACGCAGTCGGATAAAGATGTGCTGCGTTTGATGAATCAGGCTAACGTCGCAATTGTCTCCGCCTACAACGACATGCTCTCCGCCCATCAGCCCTACGAAACCTATCCAGAAGTGATTCGCAATGCGGTGCGGGATATGGGCTCCGTGGCGCAGTTCGCCGGCGGCGTACCCGCCATGTGCGATGGCGTGACGCAAGGGCAACCGGGGATGGAGCTGAGCCTGTTCTCCCGTGACACCATCGCCATGAGCACCGCGATCGCTCTCAGTCACAATATGTTCGACTCCGTCCTTTTATTAGGTATTTGCGACAAGATCGTTCCCGGCCTGCTGATTGGCGCGCTGAGCTTCGGTTACCTTCCTTCTATATTGATTCCCGCCGGCCCGATGCCTTCAGGGCTGCCTAATAAAGAGAAGCAGCGCATTCGTCAGCTTTACGCCGAGGGCAAAGTGGGTAAAGACGAGCTGCTGGAATCGGAAAGCCAGTCCTACCACAGTCCGGGCACCTGTACTTTCTACGGCACCGCCAACAGCAACCAGTTGCTGGTTGAGGTGATGGGCCTGCATCTGCCTGGCGCGGCCTTCACTCATCCCAACACCCCGCTGCGTGAAGCGCTGACCAAAGAAGCTGCGCAGCAGGCGGTGCGTTTGTCCGCGCCCAATGGCGGGACTCTGGGCATGGCGGATATAGTGGACGAAAAGACCATCGTCAACGCACTGGTAGCGTTATTGGCCACTGGCGGCTCCACCAACCACACTATGCACTGGGTGGCGATTGCCCGGGCGGCGGGCGTGATCATCAACTGGGACGATTTCTCGGAACTTTCCGACGTGGTTCCTTCTCTGACTCGGATCTATCCGAACGGTCAGGCGGACGTGAATGCATTTCATGAGGCCGGCGGCACGCCTTTCCTTATTAAGGAACTGCTGGGCGCGGGTCTGTTGCACGACGATGTGGAAACAGTCGTGGGCAGAGGCCTGAGCCGTTATGCGCAAGGGCCGACGTTACAAAATAACGAGCTGGTGTGGAAAGACGCGCCAGCGGAAACCCTCAACCCCGCTGTTTTGAGTTCGGCGGCGGAGCCGTTCTCTCCCAATGGCGGTTTGAAGGTGCTGTCCGGCAATCTGGGACGCGGCGTTATCAAAGTATCCGCCGTCGCAGAAGAACACTGGGTGGTGGAAGCGCCCGCGGTGGTGTTCGACGATCAAAACGACTTGGGCGACGCTTTCAGCAGCGGCAAACTGAATAAAGACTGCATCGTAGTCGTGCGCTTCCAGGGACCCAAAGCCAATGGTATGCCGGAATTGCACAAGCTAACGCCCTACCTGGGAGTATTACAAGACCGTGGCTTCAAAGTGGCGCTGGTGACGGACGGGCGCATGTCAGGCGCCTCCGGCAAGGTGCCGGCGGCCATTCACGTATACCCGGAAGCCGCCAACGGCGGTCCGCTGGCGAAAGTGCGCGATGGCGACATGATCCGCCTGGACGCGCGCAAAGGCGTGCTGGAAGTACTGACGACTGCGGAAGAGTTCGACGCCCGTTCGTTAGCGACGGCGAATCTGAGCGCGAATGAACTTGACTATGGCCGCGAGTTGTTCGGTATGATGCGCCGTCAAGCCAGCCATGCGGAAGCTGGCGCGTCTAGTTTCTGGAGTAGCGTCGATGAGTAAAGCGCAATACGCCCTGGTGGGCGATATTGGCGGCACCAATGCGCGTTTCGCGCTGGTGGCCCGGGATAGTTTCGAGCTGGAGCACATCCAGGTGCTTCCTTGTAATGATTACGCCAATCTGGATGAAGCGGTGCGGGATTACCTGGCCGGCCATCCTGAAGCTGAAGTTCATGAAGCCTGTATGGCGTTCGCCTGCCCGGTGCATGGCGATACCATCAAAATGACCAATAATCACTGGACTTTCAACAAGGCCGACATGCAGGCCCGGCTGGGCTTTGATACGTTCAAGTACGTCAATGATTTCACCGCCATGGCTCTGGGCACGCTGCACGTGACGGATGCGCACTTGCAGCAGGTTGGCGGCGGTGAAGGCAAGCCCGGCGCGGCCAGATTAGTGATTGGTCCGGGCACCGGTCTGGGCGTATCCGGTCTGGTGCGCACCATGACCGATTGGGCTCCATTGTCCACCGAAGGCGGTCATGTTGATTTTGCGCCGACGGATGAAGTGGAAATCAGTGTATTACGAATCCTGAAAGAGCGCTTCGGGCGGGTTTCCGTCGAGCGGATTCTGTGCGGTGAAGGGTTGTTGAACCTGTACCGTAGCCTGTGCGAGATCGACGGCGTGGAGCCGGCGCACACCCAGCCTTCACAAGTTACGGAAGCCGCGCTGGCGAACAGCGACCTGGTCGCCCATAAAACCCTAAAACTGTTCTGCGCCATTTTCGGACGCGTAGCGGGCAATGCGGCGCTGACGTTGGGCGCGCTTGGCGGCGTATACGTGTGCGGCGGTATTATTCCCCGCTTCATTGAGTTTTTCCGCGACAGCGATTTCCGCCAGTGTTTTGAAGACAAAGGGCGGATGGGCGACTATTTAGGCGGTATTCCGGTCTATGTGGTGACGGAAACCTACACAGGACTGCTCGGCGCAGCGGAAGCATTGAAGAACCAAGAGGTGCATTAGTAGTGATGGATCAAATTCGGGCTGAGCTGCAAGGGGCCCCTTTGGCGCTGGGAATGATGCGTCTGTTGGATTATCCGGAACTTTGTCCTGCGTCCGCGCTGGCGGCGTGGATTGAGGCCCGACTGGATCAGGGACTGAAGGTATTTGATCACGCCAATATATACGGCGGCGGCGAATGCGAGCGCCTGTTTGGTCTGGCGTTGCAAGCTGCTCCGGCGTTGAAGGAACATGTTCGCCTGATTTCCAAGTGCGACATCGTTCCTCCCGCCGAGGACGGCTCCTCTGAATTCGTGAAGCATTACAACACGGAAGCCGCCTATGTGATGGCTTGCGTGGATGACTCCTTGCGCCGCCTGCAAGTGGACAGCATTGATTGTTTTCTATTGCATCGGCCAGACCCGTTGATGCCGGTGGAAAATACGGCGCGGGTGCTGGAGGATCTGCTGATGGCCGGTAAGATCAAATCTATCGGCGTTTCTAATTTTCTGCCTGAGCACTGGCGGTTGCTGGCGGATCATCTGAATGCGCCTTTGCTGTGCAACCAGATAGAGCTTTCCGTGTTGGCGAACCAATCCCTGTTTGATGGAACCATGGATGCTCTGCGACGCGATCAGGTGCAGACGATGGCGTGGTCTCCATTGGGCGGCGGCGGACTATCGCGCATTCCTGCGTTGCGTGACGCCTTGGCCAAGATGTCCGCGCAAACTGGCGTTTCGGAAACCGGGCTGGCGTTATCCTGGCTGAAGCGTATACCCGGAAGTCCGCTGCCGGTGCTTGGGTCTCTGCGCGAATCCCGCATCAACGACGCTATCTCGGGTGTGGGCCATGAAATGTCCCGAACTGATTGGTATGCGTTGCTAGAAGCGGCTCGCGGCCACTGCGTCGCCTGATCCGGCGCCTTGCGTCACTCTGGCGTGAGGCTTACAGGCACCTTGATGCGGCCAGCGCGCCGGTCAAGGCGCCTAACAAATTGACCGCCATGTCCTTGTAACTCCAGTATTTCCCCGCATAATTTTCATCGTAATATTCTTTTCCCGCGCCAAATGTCATAGCTACTCCTACGCTTAACGCCGCGCTTCCGCAGTCGCTGCGAGAGCCGCTGTCCAATTGATCGGAAGCTGCGGCGGCGAGAGCGGCGGAGGCGGTGAAGTGCGCAATCTTGTCTTTCCCCAGCCAGTCGCTGGGATCTTCACGCAATGCGGCGCAGCCGCCCAAGGTTAAGGTCAGCGTTAGCGCGAACAGAGGTTTTATGCAGTGGCCCATTTCACCGCCATGGCGCAATGCAAGTCTGTCGTGTCGTAGAGGGGAATGGCGCAGTTTTCCGGGCGGACCAACAGGCCGATTTCCGTGCAACCCAGTATCACGCCTTCCGCGCCCTGACTGGCCACTTCGTCAATGACGCGATAATAGAAGTCTCTGGACGAAGGCAGCAGTTCGCCTCGGCACAGCTCTTCATAGATGATCCGGTTGATTTCTTCCTGCTGCGCCGATTCCGGTGTGATCACTTCAATGCCGCTGGCGTCATGAATGCGCGTTTTGTAGAAATCTAACTGCATGGTGTAGCGGGTGCCCAGCAGCGCGACTTTCTTATGGCGATTGCGCTGAAGTTCATCTGCGGCGGCGTCGGCTATGTGCAGCAGCGGAATAGTGAGATGGCTTTCCACCTCCGGCGCTACTTTATGCATGGTGTTGGTGGCGATCAACATGGCCTGTGCGCCGGCGCGCTCCAGGCCAGTGGCGGCTTCCGCCAGCATGTCGGCGAGACTGTCCCAGTCCTGTTGCGCCTGCAGACGCTCAATGTCGGCGAAGTCAAAACTGTGCAGGAGGAGTTTGGCTGAGTGCAGGCCGCCGAGGGCGTCTTTAACACCCTGATTGATGAGGCGGTAGTAGCTTTGGGTCGACTCCCAGCTCATTCCACCCAGAATGCCCAGGGTTTTCATGGTCTGTTCCTTCTGGCGTATGTTGATGATTTATAAACGGATGAGTCACCACGCTAACGCCTGTGGCATTCTCTGGCAAGAGGATTCGCCCGCCGGATTAAGCGTTTCGGCTTGGGGCGGGCTTATCAGGATCAGACTTCGCGATATTCCACTTTGTTGTCGTAAACCACCATGCGCGATTTGCCCGCCAGCCAGGCGCGATCATAGGGCGAGATAAAGTAGACGCCGGTGATGAACAGGTAAAACACGCCAAACATGTAGGAGTAGGCGAAGGTGGCGATGCCGACGAACAATACGGCTGCGCCCAGCAGATACAGCTTGAGTTCGCTGAGATCGGTGACGGTCGCCATCTGCAGCTGCTGCAGGATGATGAACAACTTGGTGGAGATGTAGACGGTTCCGGTGAAGACCAGGAACAAAAGGATGTTCGACCAAGTCACGCCGCCAAATAGGAAATGAGCAGCGGAGAAAAATAATGAAACCTGGACCAATCGGGTAGGGGTTTTATCGCTTAATTGCATAACTGCGCTCCTTAGGCTCTGTTGATACTGCAAATACGCCCGATAAGTAAATTGGGATCGGTGGGGGGTAATGGTCATTCTAGACCATAAACACCCCCTGGGGGATTACGACTTGGTTATTAATCAGCGGTAATTTGTAAGAATTTTTAGCCGCTCCGACGGATGCGATGCGTTCCGTCGGAGGCGAATGGGCAAGGAGGCGCTTAACGCCGGTTTTCTGCGGAGACGATGATGACGCGGTCCGCGCCCTGAGTGCGGGCGAATGCATAGGGCGCTTCGCTGAGCTTCTGATGCTGGCCGGCGCCAATGGCGGCGTGCCGTTGACGGAACTGACCGAGCTTACGCCAATGCGCCAGGATCGCGTCCACGGCGCCGGAGTCTATCTCCGCCCAGTTCATGTCGGAGCGGGTTCCCTGACTGGGGTCGGAGCCAGTGGGGCCGAAGCGCCGCAGGCTTTCGTCGCCGTAATAGATCTGCACAGCTCCCGGCGCCAGCAACAGGGCGGCCGCGACGCGTTTTTGCAAGTCGGGCGATTGCCTGGCCAGGGTGCTGAACAGCTGGGTGTCATGAGAGGAAATGTAGGTCAGGACGTTGAAATCAGGGTCGCTGTTAAGCTTGTCTGCATAGTCGCGGTATACCGGCTCCAGGTTGGACAGACAGTCCGCTCCCTGACGGGCGAACTGACGTTGGAAGTCGAAGTTGATCACTGCATCGAAACCAGCGTCGAAATAGGCGCTCTTGCTGACGTCATGGGGAAATACTTCGCCCACCATCCAGAAGGGAGCGTTGAATCCCTCGGGAGCCCCGTGCTGATTGCGATATTCCGCCAAAGCAGCCGTCGCCTCCTGCTTTAACGCCAGCCAGGAGGACGACTCCACATGCTTGACGGTGTCCACGCGAAATCCATCAAGCCCGTATTCGCGCACCCAGTGGGTGAGCCAGCTGATGAGATAGTCTCGCACTCTTGCGTTGGGAAGATCACGGGCGCCTGTATCGGGCTTATTGCGCAAAAAGGTCGGCAGGGCGACAGTCTGGTCTGACTCGGTTTTAAAATCCGGCAGGAACGCCAGCGAGCCTTTGACGGGGTCGACGCCAGCGTTAGGCGGACTGTCGTAGTTATAAATGCCCGCCCGCACCCAGTCGCGCCCCCACCAGTCGGCCCATTTGGCGTGGTCATAGTTGATGTTGGCGTGATAGCCGTGGAAGTTTTCATTGCCGCTGGGTTTCCAGTCGCCCCAGCGCGGAGGCAGGTATTGTTCAAAACCATTGAACAGGCCGCCGAAGCCAAAATCCTGCATGTCCTGCAGGGTGGCGTAGCCCGGGTGGTTCATCACCACGTCGAACAATACCCGAATGCCTCGCTTATGGGCCTGCGCAATCAAGGTCTTCAGCTCTGCTTCCGTGCCTATGTTGGCGTCCAGGCGCGTTAAATCAAGGATGTAATAGCCGTGATAGCCATAGTGGCGGAAATCGCCGCGATCGCCGCCGCCGACCCAGCCGTGGATCTGTTCGAAGGGCGGCGACACCCAGAGCGCGTTGACGCCCAGGGATTGCAGGTAGTCGAGTTTGCCGATAAGGCCGGCGAAGTCGCCGCCATGGAAGGTTCCAATTTCCTCCGCCCCGTCCGCCTGACGTCCGTAACTGTGATCGTTATCCTTACGTCCATTGGCGAAGCGGTCAGTGAGAGCGAAATAGACGGTGGCGTTGTCCCAGGTAAAGGGCTGCGGGGTGGCCGTGTCCGCCTCCAGTAACATGAGCCCTTCGCTGCTCTCAGCAGGTGTGAGGCTGACTTTGCCGTCCGCCACCTGGGCGCGTCGGCCGGAGTAGAAGTCGCGCACCCATTCGCCGTCCTTGAATACCGGCGCGACCGGAATGGTTTGCGCTTCGGTTGCGGGAGCGCAAACTCCGGCGACCGTATCGTTGGCGTTAGTCTTTGGCGCGGCTGTCTGCTTGAGCTCGGCGCGTTTACTGACGCGGAAATGCGGCTCATCCCCCTGATTCAGCAAAATCTGGTAGACGCCGGCGGTTTCTATTTGCAGGATGTAATCCCCATGCCGGTCGGGCTCCAGATTCACCTTGCGATACAGCTTAATGGCGTCCGTCGGCGCGTCAGCGTCGCTGAAGCGTAGATGGTACTGGCCAGGCTCGAACGCACCGTAGGCCAGCTTCTGATCAGGGCTGGGCGTTTCAAAATGCAGCGCTACCGGCGTGGCTCCGTCTATAGACAGCCAGCTCGCCTGAGAATCGGCTGTCGGCTGATTGGCGCAAGCGGTGAGGAGCGTCGATAGATACAGGGCGGGTAGCGGCACACGGGGTCTGGCCATGTTGGAAACCTCTTGTTTTATTCTTGGATGAGCGGACCAGGCGACGTTCAGACGTCTTCAACAGACCCTAATGGAAGCAGAATAGACCGCGGGAGAGTAGGTGGAATTAGGGGGATGAGTCTACTCCCCCCCTATACGCCTATGGGATTAAAAATAGGGATGATGCGGATCTTACTCATATGGCGGAGTATCCCTAAACACATAATGCCCCCACATGGCTTGTGGACAACAACAATAACCCACAGAGAGGTAATACAATGAAAGCTTGGCAAAAGCTTGTCGGCTCAGTCGCAGCCTCATTGCTAGTGTCGGCCGGAGCGGTTTCGAGCGCGCATGCCGATATAGAAGAAGGGAAACTGGTTGTCTGGATAAACGGCGACAAAGGTTACAACGGACTACAGCAAGTCGGCGACTGGTTTGCGAAAGACACCGGCATCGAGGTGAGCGTCGCCCACCCTGATAACGTCACCGATAAATTCCAACAGGCCGCCGCTACCGGCAACGGACCTGATATTTTCATTTGGGCTCATGACCGTTTTGGCGAGTGGGCGAAGTCCGGTTTGATCTCTCCGCTGAATCCTTCCAAGAAAATCAAAGACGAAACCGTGGATTTCACTTGGGACGCGGTGAGCTGGAACGGCAAAGTCTATGGTTATCCCATCGCGCTGGAAGCGGTTGGTCTGATCTACAACAAAGATCTGGTCCCCACGCCGCCCGCTACATTTGAAGACGTCATGGCGCTGGACAAGAAACTGGCGGCGGACGGTAAGCGCGCGATTCTGTGGGACTACAACAACACTTATTTCTCCTGGCCTCTGTTCGCCTCTAATGGCGGCTATCCGTTTAAAAAGAACGGCGCAGGCTATGACGTCAAGGACACTGGCGTGAACAACGCAGGCTCCAAGTCTGCGGCGAACCTGATCAAGCAGTTGATCGAACAGGGCATGATGCCGAAAGGCGCTGACTACGGCGTCATGGAGTCCAAGTTCAACAAGGGCGAAGTGGCCATGATGATCAATGGTCCCTGGGCCTGGGGCAACCTGAAGAAGAGCGGCATCAACTTTGGCGTGGCGATGATTCCTTCCGTTAACGGCGAGCCTGGCAAACCGTTCACTGGCGTCCTGGCGGCTGCGGTCAACTCCGCCAGCCCGAACAAAGAGCTGGCGATCGAGTTCATCGAGAACTATATGCTGAACCTGAAAGGTCTGAAGATGGTGAACGACGACGTGCCTCTGGGCGCGGTGGCCAACAAGGCTTTTATGAAGGAACTGTCCGTCGACCCGAATATCGCCGCCACCTTCAAGAATGCGGAAATGGGCGAGCCCATGCCGAATGTTCCTGAAATGGGCGCTTTCTGGTCCTCCATGGGGCCTGCGCTGCAAAACATCACGTCTGGCAGACAGAGCGTGGATGAGGCGTTGGACATGGCGGCGAAGCGTATCATTCGCTAAGACCGTCAATCGGGTTCAAGGATGAGCCCGCAGCCAACGCAAACACTTTCCGGTCTCGCCGGAATCGTTGCGACCTTTTTCGGCTACGCCGGAACATGCACGACCATTATTGATCAGACGTAGCAATAGGGGCTATATACATGCTAACTCACGCCCTTTCGTCACCTGTTGTAGATAAAAAGCGACCCATGACAAAAGCAGTTTTCAAGTGGGCGGCGGTCGGAGCCGTACTGTTATTGGCTCTATATTTGACTGTCGCACTGTACGCCCAGAACCAGATCGCCTTCGCGCTGCTGTTTCTGGTGGTAATCGGTTCGGCCGCTTATATCTTCAGCAGTCCGAAAGCTTATGCACACCGCTATATTTATCCCTCCATCGCCGGCATGGTGGTGTTTATCATTTTCCCCCTGTTGTACACCGTCGGCATAGGATTCACTAATTACAGCGCCAGTAACCTGCTGTCTCAGGAACGGGTGCTTGAGCAACTGCTCAGCCAGCGTTTCCAGACTGGCGAAGAAAGATACGATTTCAAGCTCTATCCTACGGACGACAAATTTGTCATGCGCCTGGAGAGCCCTGCGGGACAAAGCTGGGCGTCCGCGCCATTCAGTTTCAGTGAGCTGCAGAACCATGCATTGGCGGTGGCCCCGGTCGAGCAGGCGGCGCCGGATACCCAGCCGCTGGCGATCAAAGACGTCATCAAGCTGAAAGAAGACCTGAAAAGTCTGTCCGTCAATTTGGAAGGCGGCGCTTCGTTAAGCCTCGCCGGACTGCGCAACTTCGCGCCCATGCAGTCGCTGTACGGACTGCGTGACGACGGCAGCCTGGTCAATCAACAGACTGGCGTGGTGTATGCGCCGAATCAGGATGTCGGTTTCTATGAAGGCCCTCAGGGCGAAACCCTGTCTCCGGGCTGGACCGTCACTATCGGCTGGGACAACTATGTGCAGGTGGTTACCGACTCCAGCATTCGCGATCCCTTCATCGAGATATTCGTGTGGACGCTGGCGTTCGCCACCATGACCGTTCTGTTTACTCTTGCGGTGGGGCTGGTGCTGGCGAATATCCTGCAATGGGATCAGCTCAAGGGCAAAGGCTTCTATCGCATGATGCTGATCCTGCCCTATGCCGTACCCGCCTTTATTTCCATCCTGGTGTTCAAAGGGCTGTTCAACCAGAACTTTGGCGAGATCAATCTGGTGCTGGAGAATCTGTTCGGCGTGCGCCCGGACTGGTTTAGCGATCCGGCGCTGGCGCGCACCATGATACTGATCGTTAACACCTGGCTGGGTTATCCCTACATGATGCTTTTGTGTATGGGGCTGTTGCAGGCGATTCCCCGTGATCTGTATGAAGCTTCCGCTATGGACGGAGCGACCCCGCTGGATAACCTGTTCCGCATCACCTTGCCGCAGATCATCAAGCCGCTGATGCCTCTGCTGATCGCCAGCTTTGCATTCAACTTCAACAACTTCGTGTTGATCGCACTGTTGACCGGCGGCGCGCCGGATATCATTGGCGCCACCACGCCGGCGGGCACCACGGATCTATTGGTCAGCTACACCTACCGTATCGCTTTCCAGGATTCCGGGCAGAACTTCGGTCTGGCGGCGGCTATCGCTACGGCGATCTTCATCCTGGTGGGTTCGCTGTCGCTGATCAACCTCAAGTTGTCCAAGATAAAGGTATAGGAGCGTTATTATGGCGATGGTGCAGCCGCGTTCAGTGCGCTATCGGGTCTGGGCGACCCACTTTGGACTGCTGTGTTTTATCGGGATCATTCTGTTCCCGCTGCTGATGGTGGTGTCGATCTCCTTCCGCACTGGCAACTTCGCAACCGGCAGCTTGCTGCCGGAGCATCCTTCTCTCGAACATTGGTCGCTGGCGCTGGGCATTCCCTATACCCAGGCGGACGGGACTGTATTGCAGCCGCCGTTTCCGGTGTTGTTATGGTTGTGGAACTCCATCAAGATCGCGGTGATCTCCTCCGCGCTGATCCTGTTACTGTCCACTACCAGCGCTTATGCGTTCGCCCGTCTGCGCTTCAAGTTCAAGGGCGTGATCCTGAAGTCCATGCTGATCTTCCAGATGTTTCCGCCGGTGCTGTCGCTGGTGGCGCTGTACGCCTTGTTCGATCAGATCGGCAACCATGTGAGCTGGCTCGGCATCGACACTCACGGCGCGGTGATTCTCGCTTCGCTGGGGGGCATGGCGCTGCATATCTGGACGATCAAAGGGTATTTCGAATCCATTGACCGCTCGCTGGAGGAGGCCGCCATTGTGGACGGCGCCACCACCTGGCAGGCGTTCCGCTACATCTTGCTGCCGCTGTCGGCGCCCATTCTCGCGGTGGTGTTTATCCTCGCTTTCGTGATGAACATCATGGAGTACCCGATCGCCTCCATCCTGCTGTTGGATGTGAACAACCTGACCCTGGCGGTGGGCGCTCAGCAGTACCTCTATGAGCAGAACTATTTGTGGGGAGATTTCGCGGCGGCGGCGGTGCTGTCCGGGCTTCCCATCACGTTGATTTTTCTTTATTGCCAGAAATGGATTGTGGGTGGACTCACTGCAGGTGGGGTGAAAGGGTAATCGCGCAATCATCCTCTCGTCTTCCAAATTATTCCTTGCGCGTACCCGGCCAGACGGCCGGGTCTTTTTTTGTGCGCCAGTCGAGTTTTTCGAACTGGGTCTGAGTATTCCTCTCCCGCTGTGATAAATTGAATTTCCTGATAAGGAGATTCCCTAATGTTCCCGCGAATTTCGTTAATTATCGCAGCTTTATCCCTGACCGCCGGACTGGGCGGCTGCTCCGCGTTTTCCAAACTGCCGGACTATATGGCGAAAGAAGACGGTCGGCCCCACGGTTATTCCGAGATCGCGTTGCCGGATGGGGGTTATCAGGTCAGTTATGAAACCTACAAGAAATATGAGTTGGTCGAAGTGGAAGAGCTGGCCATTCGGCGCGCCGCGGAGTTATCGGTAGAGCAGGGCGCCAAGGGGTTTGATGTCGAGAATACCCTGTGTTTCAAGGAATACCAGTTCGATAACGTGCCGGAGCAGAATGCGTCCGGGCGCACTGTCACGCTGGCCTCGGCGGCGGGTCCTGTCTCGGTGCCGGTGGATGAGCCCAACTTCCCCGGCTATACCCGCACCTTCGAGGTCAGGAAGTGCTTACTTAAAATCAAGTTGTTGCAGGATCTGGACGCCCCTGGCGAAGGGGGCGGCGCAAGTTGACGCCGCCACATTCGTCACGAGTGAATAAGGGGCAGGCGACGGCGAAATGTCATCAATTGGAAATGGGAATGTTCCATAGTTAAATTATTTGACGTTTTGCCACTTTTGTTCCAGATTTGTATGCATTGTGCGCAGGCGCGAGAGCGGGCCTGCAACCGAATTAGCCAGCGGTTGGCTAGTCACTGACGATAATTGGAGCGTTTGGTTTTCGTCAGTGTGATTGCTACAGGCGCTCGTGACAAATAATGAGATGGTGAGATGAATATTTATGTTGGAAACCTGTCCTATCAGGTAACAGAAGACGATTTGCGGGAAGCGTTTGCGGCCTATGGCGATATCAGCAACGTCAATATCATCCGTGACAGAGATACCGGCCAATCCAAAGGGTTCGGTTTCGTAGAAATGTCCGACAACGGGCAGGCGGAAGAGGCGATTCAGAAGCTTAATGAAAGCAATCTGAAAGGCCGTAACATGAAAGTTAACGAGGCTCGTCCCCGAGAAGAAAA
Source organism: Hahella sp. KA22 (assembly GCF_004135205.1). Taxonomy (NCBI): domain Bacteria; kingdom Pseudomonadati; phylum Pseudomonadota; class Gammaproteobacteria; order Oceanospirillales; family Hahellaceae; genus Hahella; species Hahella sp. KA22. The sequence goes on from NZ_CP035490.1 coordinate 995,263, forward strand.
GCCAAAGCGTAATTTCAGACCTCGCCACTAATTTGTCATTGTAAGGAAAATAACCGTTCACCGGCTTAGCCGGGCGGCGATTTTTATTCCTTGCTGAGCGATGCTTTGTAGCAGCCGCTTCCGTTCGTTCTGAACGGGAATTGCGCCGCTAAGCGCGCCTTTGCTTTTCCAAACCCGGCTTAGCGCCGGGTTTTGGCGGTTTTCTTTGTGTCGGACGAATCGTTGGGTCGATGGCTAACGTCTGTTCTGCTTCGGCGGAGAAAGACTGCGTTGGCGGAAGAAGGCGATTTAAATCCGAACCTCAGGAAGTGTAAAGCGGGTGAGCGCCAGGATCAGCGTGTCTGCGTACAGGCTTTCGCGGCTGAGCAACTCTCGGGTCAGCAGTCCGATTGCGCCTGTCTGTTGCTTGCTGTTCTGCGTTCCAAATAACCGGTCGTTGGCTTCTCCCAGCTCCATACCCTGATCCATCATTTCGACCACGGCTTGCGGTAGCGGCAGCGCTGCTGAACGCGCGTAACTGATATCGTCTCCGTGTCCCACCGCCACCCAGGCGACCGCGAACAGTTGGGAGCGAATCCGGTCGACGCCGCCTTCAAAGCTCACCCAGTAATCTGCGGAAGGGTGCGTTTCCCGCGCCGCCTGCACACGGTTCAGGGCGCCTTGCAGGGTTTCGTCGTCGGTGAGAGGTTGGGAAGCGACGCCGGATTCGGTTCCGGCGCCGACGCAGTGAATCTGCGAATCGGGAAAACAACGACTGAAGCCGTTGCGCGCCGCATTAACTTTAACTGGATTGACGGAGGCTACGATGACTTCCATAGACATCTCTCTGTTGCAACAAAATCGCAATTAAAACTTGTTGGTTTGCGGCGAATCAAGCCATATATTCTGTTTAATGACATTCTTGCCAGGGAGAGCAATACCAGCCTGGGATACCACCGTAAGCATCGCAAAGGAGAGATTATGCAGCAGTCCCACATTAAGAACCGGTTGTCCGAGCAACTGACGGAACTCATCACGCGTCTGGAAGAGATTACCCGCGACCTCACCTCTGAACATTCCGCGGACTCAGCGGAGCAGGCGCAGGAGCGGGAGAACGACGACGTGCTGAATGCGCTCAAAGTTGAGACGGAAATCGAGATCAATCAGGTGAAAAAGGCCCTGCAACGGCTACAGCAGGGTGAGTATGGCGTCTGTGTCGCGTGCGGGGAGGAAATTCCCGAGTCCCGCCTGCAGGTGTTGCCTTTCGCAGAGCTGTGCGTCAGTTGCGCCAGCAAGTCTGAATAACCACTTCCTCAGCTTTACTCACAATTACTCCTGGCTGAACTGCTCCAAGGCGCGGTTCAGTTCTTCAGGAGGCAGTTTCATCATCTCGGATATCTTCTGGATCAGCTGCCGATCTCCAGGATTGACCCGCAGACCTTGATGGAAGATGTCATTGGTGGTGAAGATGGCGTTGTCGATAATCGACATAATGGAATGTTCCTGCTCTTCCGACAGTCCCAGGGTATTCAGGGCGAACACCATCTGCTCGGCGGCGTTCTCGGTGGCGCTGATAATTTTGTCCGCCACATCCGAGTAGCGCTTGTCGATATCCTCCAGCACTGTCTGCGCCTTGGACGTCAGTTGCTTGAGCAGGTCCATCTGCAGCTCGGTGGTGCGGCGATCATCCAGCGCTTTTACCCGACTGTCCATGCCCTGCACCAGATAGAACAGGTTGTCCCGCAGACGCCCGCAGCGTTTTTCGTCCCCCAGCGGCATATTTTTCACTAGCAGCGACACCTGGTCGAAGTTGATGAACAGACGACGCCCGGCGGAGTGCAGGCGTCCGGCGTCCTGGAAATGTCGCAGCAGACGGCTTTCCAGATCCCGGGAGAGGCCGTTGGGCTCCATGTTTTTTTCTTCGAAGCGACCGCGAATCTGCAGGCTGCAGCGCACGTCGTAATTATTCAGCGCCTGGAACAGGCGTTGGCCCAACTCGTCGAAGTTATTGCAGTCAGCGGAATCCAGCAGGAAGTTGATATTGACGCCCATGTCGCCGCTGTCAGTCATGGCGGACATGGCGACATCATGAGTGAATTGTAATTGCGACTTGAGCTGGCGGTTGGCGATCAGGTTGATGATGGCTTTGTTGATGCGGGCGATGAACTCTTCCGATGGAGTGTTGGTGGGAATGACGTCATCCGCGCCGGAGTTGAACAGCGCAATGGTGTCTTCGACGCTATTGTCCGAGGTCAGGCATATCAGAGGGGTATCGCCGATCTGGGTATCCTGGCGCAACATGCCGAGGGTCATTTGCGCTTCTTTCAAAGGTTGCTCAACACAGAGAATGATCGCATGCCACTGGCCGCCGTTGATCTTTTCAATGGCGTCGTGCAGTTCGCTTTGTTGCAACTCCAGTAGGCTCAGGCTGGCTGTCTGCAGGGGCTCGGGTAGCGAGCCTATGACTAGACCTGCGTATTTCAAACCCATATGAAACTCCTTGCCGATGATCCGTATTCCGCTTTTTCGCATGGTTATTCCTGAAGCATAGCGCATTTTTTTGGGTTGGCTGCGATGCTCTGACGTTGATCTCTGGAACCCCGGTTTATTTTGATCAGGGTCTATTTTTTAAACGGCGGCGGCAGGTTGTTCTATAGTTATTAAATCCATTTCTAACAGCTTTCCTGGAATCCTATGCTTGCAATGACACGGAACCTGATGGCGAAAGATCCAATCGTATTGGCTACTCTGGGAGCAGGGCTGGCGGCGCTGTGTGGCGGATGGTTGACGTCCGGGCTGCTTTCAGCCGGACTGTTCACGGCCTCCAGTCTGGCGTTTTTCGCCTCCAGTCTGATTTCCGACGGCAAGCAGAATGAAAGTAACGGGGAGCTGGAACGACAGCGACAGAGCAGCGAGCGGGATTTTCAGAGCGCGGTTAAGGAAATCGACAATTACGCCAATGGGCAACTGGCTTCCATCAGTTCCGATAATCGCGATCTGGCGGACACGATCAGTAACAACATCGAGTTATTGGGGCAGGCGTTCGTTTCTTTGAGCGAATTGGCCAACCACCAGAATGAACTGGCCAAAGAAATTTTCGAGCGGATGAAGGGGAAGAAGAGCGACCCCAAAAAAGGCGGTAAGTCTGGCGGCAAGAATGAAATCGGCGATGACAATATCAGCATCGAGTTTTTCGCCAAGTCCCTGGATCAGGTTATCGGGACTTACGTTGACCTCTTGGTCAGCGTCAGTGAGAAAAGCGTGAATGCCGTGCATCGCATCGAGGATATGGTCACCACATCGACCAGATGTTCTCCCTGCTGGGTAATATTCAGGAAATCGCCGATCAGACTGACCTGCTGGCGCTTAACGCAGCCATTGAAGCGGCGCGGGCGGGTGAAGCCGGGCGAGGCTTCGCCGTGGTTGCGGACGAAGTGCGGCGCTTGTCGCGTACTTCCAGCGACCTCAACACGCAGATCAAAGGCAAGGCCAACGAAACCAAAGACGCCATCAGCAAAGTACGGGCGATTGTTGGAGATGTGGCCTCGCTGGATATGAAAGACGCGCTCAATGCGCGCAGCTACATCGACCAGATGCTGCACACCATGCGGGAAGTCAATGATGAAGTGAATGACGCCGTGGGCCGCATGACTCAGCTTACCAAGGAAATCAAACAGTCTGTGGACTCCAGCGTACGCGGCCTGCAGTTTGGCGACATCGCCATGCAGACCTGCGGCCGTATGTTGAGACGGTTGGAGACGCTGAACAACGCCATGCTTTTGCAGTCGGAAGTCTGCGGCAAAAGCGCCCAGCATGCGGATATCGGCAAGATCAGAGAACGTTTGGACTCCCTGCACAACGACACCAGCAAGCACGGCTCCGCCAAGGCGGCGGAATCCGGCGCCGATATAGAGCTGTTTTAAGTTAGAGATTCGGCTCAGGGCCTGAGTCGACGGGTCCAAAACGCCAGCGAGCGCGTAGATGGAATTATCAGCAGGCAAATGGCGCCGCCATGTTTGCCTGCAAGCGACAGGGCCTGCGCAGATCAGGCCTGTCACCCGCGGCTTGTCGCCGCGCAGGCGCATTCATGCGTCTGGTGATTATCATGACGACGTCGTCGTCAGGTTAATCCGTCAGATCAATCTCAGGGAACAGGGCGTTATGACAATAGAAACCAAAGTCACCTCGGACGGCGCCGCCGTCACTATCTACATTCGCGGACGGTTTGATTTCAGCGTGGTGAACCAGTTCCGGGAAGCCTATGAAGCTCACAAGCAGAAGAAGCATTTTTATATCGACATGCGACAGACCGAGCACATGGACAGCTCGGCGCTGGGCATGCTGTTGAATATGCGCAGCTATCTGGGCTCCGATGCAATCAAGATTGATATCATCAATTGCTCACCCGGCATCCGCAAAATTCTCGAAATTGCGAAATTTGACAAGAAGTTCGCCATTAGCTGAGCCATTGCCGCCTAGTGAGGGAGATGGGTATGAATATTCTGGTGGTGGACGACGATATGTACAGTCGTCAGCTCATGGGATTCGTATTGGAGGAAGGCGGCCACAAGTGCGAGTTCGCGGAGTCCGGCGAACAGGCGCTGGAGATCTGGCGCAAGCAGGGCGCGGACGTGGTGCTCATGGATGTGCTGATGCCGGGCATGAATGGTTATGAAGCGGCGCGCATTATCAAAGAGGAGGCGGGACAGGATCATATTCCCATCGTTTTTCTGACTGCGTTGGATGATGACCGGGCTCTGGTGGAGTGCCTGTCCATCGGCGACGACTTTCTCGGTAAACCGGTCAACTTCGTCACCTTACAGGCGAAAATTCGCGCTCATTCGCGAACCTTGGCGCTGAACCGGCAAGTGGTGGAGCAAAACCGCGAACTGGCCTATTTCCATACCAAGGTGCAGGCCGAGCATGAAATGACCCAGCACATCATGACGGCGGCGCTCAAACTCAGCGCCAAGGATGTGTACGGCGTTCGTTACCACTGCACCGCCCGCTCCACCTTCAACGGCGATCTTGTGTTGTTGAAAGAAAAACGCGACGGCGGCGCCTATGTACTGGTGGGGGACTTCACCGGCCACGGGCTGGCGGCGTCCGTCGGTTCTATTCCCGTGGCGCAGGCGTTCAGCACTATGTGCGAACGTAATCTCTCGGTCAGTGAGATTTCCCTGGAGTTGAACAAGATCCTTAAACGCTTTCTGCCTCCCACCATGTTTTTCGCCGCCTGCCTATTGGAGATCAATCCCAACCGCAGCAAAATCGAAGTATGGGCGGGCGGCCTTCCGGACGCCTTTATTGTCGGCGGGGACAACAAAATTCGTCGCGTGATTCATTCCGCCCATATGCCGTTGGGGATCATGGACATGGAGGAGTTTGAGTCCTGGACGGAAGTGATCTCCGTCACCCCTCAAGACCGACTGTATCTCTACACGGATGGCATCACTGAATGTCCCAATATCGCCAACGAAATGTTTGGTGAAGAGCGTCTGCGCCAAGTGCTGGAATCTGGCGAGGATCATCTGTTTGACGCCCTGATCGCGGCGGTGCATGAGTTCAATGACGACCCGGACTTACAGGATGATTTGTCCCTGGTGGAGCTTAAATGCGCGCCGCCGCCCGAGACGGTCAGCGACATGGCGCCTGATCAGGATGCGAAGGGGGAGGAGACGTCGCCCACCTCTAATCTTCCTGCGTTCCATTTGGAGTTGCGCTGGGGACCGGAACAATTACGCGATTCCGACCCACTGATGATATTGCGGCAGTGGTTGGGCAGTCACGCCGTAGTGCGTAACAACAAGGAAGTTGTGTTCATGGTATTGGCGGAGCTGTTCAACAATGCGTTGGAGCATGGCGTATTGGGACTGTCGTCCTCATTGAAAGACGGTGATGAAGGCTTTGACCGCTATTATCAGGAACGTGTGGCCCGCCTTGAGAAGCTTGAGGACGGTTACGTCAGCCTCCAGGTGCAGTTGTCCAACACCCACCCGGCGAGAATGAGGGTGATGGTCAGTGATAGCGGGCCCGGGTTCTCTATCACGGTTGAGGAGCTGGATTGCAACGATGAATCCTTCGGTCGCGGTTTGCCGCTCATCAAAGCTTTGTGCACGGATTTTGAACTGGACGGAGAAAACGCCACTGTCAAAGCGTTGATCGAACTGGATTGAGCGCGCGGGGCGGCCTTATGGTCGCCTCAGCGGTTAGCGGTGCGCAGCGCCGAGCCGACTTCGAGTTGCTCCAGCCAGTCCAGAAAGCGACCCACGTCGTCATCCTTGAAAATGCGTCCGTGTTGCGGCGCCATGTATTTGATGTCCAGCCGCCGCACGCGGCTGACCCAGTCGTTCTTGGCGGTGTTGGATGGCATCCAGCGCTTGTGGAAAAGCTCCATATAACGGGTATGCTCCTTGAAATTCTCCACGAACAACGGCGGTTGTCCCGGCTCCAGGGAGGCGCCGATATCGCCGCTCATCAGAATCTTGAGCTCAGGATCGTAGACGTTGAAGTTGCCGGAAGAGTGCATGTAATGAGCGGGAATCAGCTGCAGATTCACGCCGTCCAGCTCCAGCACGCCGCCTTCATCCGGCAGGGCGACGTATTCGATATGGCTCATGCCGAAATGGCGGATGAAGCCTTCCCACAGCCAGGGCGCATGCAGGCGCGCCTTGGGCAGCGCCTGATCCCAAAGGCCGAGAGAAGAAATGATGTCGGGGTCCTGATGGGAGGCGAACAGATCGGTGATCTCATGGATCGGCGCCCAGTCCAGCGCGCACGCCAGCATGGCGGAAAACAGCTCGATGCCGCCAGGCTCCAATATCAGTAAACGGCGGTCAGTGCGCACCATGTATTGATTGGTGTCGATAATTTTCTGGGGTTTGCCTGTGTCTCGGCCGCAAATAATCCATTTATGGCGTTTGCCCTGCCAGAGTGCTTCGGAATGCATGGACGCTGTTCTCCACCTGTCTGCTGCTGGAAGCGCAAGACTGCGCGCGTTTCCGCATTGTTATCATTTAACGCCTGCTGCATTCCGAGGCTGGTTGGCGTCAGTTCAGCAGGCCCATCAGGCGCAGACCGATTGCGATGCGTTCGCTGATGCGTTCGGCCGCGTTTTCTATATTTTCCGCAATGGTGAACAGGGACTCCTGAAACGGTCCTGCCCGGGACGCCTCGATACGACAATTGGCGACGATAGACTTGAGGGCGCGGGTGCAATCCCGGATCTCGGTTAACAGCTTGCGCACGCTGCGGTAATAGCCGTTGGTTTCCTCCTCCAATTGCGTCTGGTCTTTCAGATTGCGCTGAAGAATCTCCCGCAACTCCTCTGACTTCTCCTCGTTGGCGCGCATGGATCTGTTCAGCGCCGAGGCGAATTTCTGTTGATTCATCAGCTTGACGGCGCTGCGGGACAACTCTCTGGAGGCGACGCCGATATCCGCGGCGCAAACCATACTGCGGGCGGCGATCTCCTCGATGAATTGGGTGATGCCGCTGAAGCCTTGCCCCCATTCGCCGGCGCGAGCGGTGATGGCCTGGGCGTTTTTGGAGGAGATGGCGATGAGCTTGGCGTAATGTATGGTGCTTTTCAGCTCGCTTGCCAAGGTCGCAGAAGCGACGAAACGAGGAATAGCGCGGCCTTCGTACTGACGCACAAGATCGTCAATGTCTTCCTGTTTCAGTACATTGAGTTCAGCCATTATCGCGGATCGTCCGTTCCTGATCTTTTCTTCAATTAAAGCGGAAGATTTCGCTTTTACAACTTACAGAGCCTCACGGTGAGGCCTTTCGCGACCCTTTGGAGAAACTGTTGCGTCTCGCTTTCTTTGTTCCTGTGATTTTTAAATATGCTGCTATGCTTTTATTTCAGGTTCCGGTTAAGTTTTGAGCCGTTATTCTGTTTCAGCCGTATAAGACAGTAATCTGAGTTAGTTCGGGAAACCTGACTGGTTTATTGCGCACAATCAAAAAAGTGTTGGGGACTATATGGCAAAGATACTCGCAGTGGATGATTCCGCCTCCATGCGCCAGATGGTGACGTTCACACTCAAGGGAGCCGGTTATCAGGTGGATGAAGCCGCCAATGGCCAGGAAGCGCTGAGTAAAGCGAAATCTGGAAAATACGATCTGGTTATCACCGACGTCAACATGCCTGTCATGGACGGCATCTCCCTGATCAAAAACCTGCGTGCTGAAGGCGCTTACAAATTTACCCCGTTACTTATGCTGACCACCGAGTCCGGCGCGGATAAAAAAGCGGAAGGCAAAGCGGCGGGCGCGACCGGATGGATCGTCAAACCATTCAACCCGGACCAACTGGTCGCCACGGTAAAAAAAGTCTTGGGATAGCCGGTTTACGCTGGCTTAGGAGAGACGCATGAGCATGGACCTCTCTCGCTTTCACGATGTCTTTTTTGAAGAAAGCTTTGAAGCCGTCAACACCATAGAGGCGAGTCTTCTGGAGGTGGATCTTGACGCACCCGATCCAGAATCAATCAACAATATTTTCCGCGCCGCTCACTCCATAAAGGGAGGAAGCGCTACTTTCGGATTTTCCCAAGTGGCTGCCTACACTCACGTAATGGAGAACTTGCTCGATGAAGTTCGCGCTGGCAAACGTCGCTTAACCCAACCCATTGTGGACGTGTTGCTGGAGTCCGTAGATGCGCTGCGCCTGCTGCTGTCCTCCGCGAAAGCCGGCGAGGATATCCCCGAAGAGGAATTCGCTCAGCATAAGTCCAAGCTGGAAGCCATTTCCAAGGATCAATCGTCATTAACGATGTCCAGTGCGACGTTGACCAGCGACGCAAGCGCTCCTGTTGCAGAATCAGCAGGCGGGGACGATGGCGTCGGCGGCTGGCGGGTGGTGTTCACACCGCATAAGGAGATGATGCAGCGTGGCAACGATCCCTTGCGTCTGGCGAAAGAAATCGCGTCCCTGGCGGAAAGCGACGCGGAGATTGAATGCGACATCAGCACATTGCCGGACTGGGAGCACTTTGAACCGCTGAACAGCTATCTGGGTTGGACCGTGAAACTGCGTAAACCGGTGGATAAAGCCGCCATCGACGACGCTTTCGCCTGGGTCGAGGACGAGTGCGACATGGCCATTGTCCCCATTCCTAAAGCCCAAGCAGCGCCGACGCAAACGGAGGCGGAGGAACCTGCAGAGTCCTCGGAGCCTGTACAAACGGCGGAGAAAAGCGCTGCGCCCGCCGCGGCTAAACAAGCCAAGCCCGCAGTGGTGGCGGAAAGCCAGTCTATCCGCGTCGACCTGGACAAGGTGGATGCGCTGATCAACATGGTGGGCGAACTGGTCATCACTCAATCCATGCTCAACATGCTGAGCGAGGATGAAGCCTTGCAGGGCATGGAGAAACTGCTGCAGGGATTGACCCAGTTGAAGCGCCAGACCCGGGCGTTGCAGGAAGGCGTCATGCAGATCCGCATGCTGCCGATTTCCTTCTGCTTCAATCGCTTCCCGCGCATGGTGCGGGACCTGAGCCGACAGTTGGGCAAAGACATTGAACTGATGCTTAGCGGGGAAAATACCGAGGTCGACAAGACTGTTATTGAAAAGATCACTGATCCCCTGGTGCACCTGGTGCGCAACAGCGTCGACCATGGTATTGAAAACCCGGCTGACCGCGTCGCCAAGGGCAAGCCCGAATATGGCTCCGTCTATCTCCGCGCCTATCACCAGGTCGGCAATATCGTTATCGAAGTTGAAGATGACGGCAAAGGCCTCGACCCGCAGGTGTTGCTGTCCAAAGCCAAGCGTAAGGGACTGATCGCTGGCGATGCGATCCTCAGCGAAGCGCAGATTTTTGAACTGATTTTTCTGCCTGGTTTTTCCACCAAGGAAGAGGCGAGCGACCTGTCCGGCCGCGGCGTCGGCATGGACGTGGTGAAACGCAACGTGCAAAGCCTCGGCGGCAGTATTCAGGTGGAGTCGGAACTGAACCGGCGCACCCGCTTCACTATTCGATTGCCTTTGACCCTCGCCATCATGGACGGCCAGCTTATTTCACTGGGCGAAGAGCTCTACGTGATTCCCCTGGTCACCATCATCGAGTCTTTGCAACCGGACCCCTCCATGATCAACCGGGTGGCGGGCGCCCATGAGACCATCAAATTGCGCGGCGCCTATCTGCCAGTGCTGCGGTTATCGGAGGCGCTGGACGCGTCGCAGAATGAAGGCGAAAAACCCAAGCCGCTTATGGATGGCATTATTGTGATCGTCGAGCATGAAAGCCGGCGTTTTGGTTTGTTCGTGGATGAGCTGCTCAGTCAGCAGCAAATCGTCATCAAATCCCTCGAAGAGAATTACCGCCTGATTCCTGGCGTATCGGCGGCCACCATTCTCGGAGACGGCAGAGTCGCGCTGATTCTGGATGTCGGCGGCCTGTCGCAACTGCAAAAAGATTCGGAAGTCAGCTATGCAGATGCAGGTTAAACAACCCCTTGAAGAAGAGCAGGATGCGGAGCATCAGGCGGAACAGGAAGACGAATATCTGACCTTCAGTCTGGCGGATGAAGAGTACGCTGCGCCTATCATGCTGGTGAAGGAAATTCGCGCCTGGGAGCCGGTGACGCGGGTGCCCTACGCGGAGCCTTGGGAATGCGGTCTGATCAACGTACGCGGCGCCATCGTGCCGATCATTGATCTGCGCAAACGCATCGGACTGACCAAGCTGGAATACAACAAACACACCGTTGTGGTGATGTTCGCCTTCGACTCTGGAGGGCGGGAGCGGGTGCGCGGCGCCGTCATCGACGCGCTCAACGATGTGGTCCGCTTTCCCTCCCGCAAAATCCAGCCCTCGCCGGAATTACGCAAACGCAAAGCGACGCAGTTCGCCCAGGGCGTTGTCGAATATGACGGTCGCATGATCGTGATGTTGGACTTGATTCGCGCTTTGGGAATGGACATTGAGAAAAGCGCGTAAATGCAGGATGCAAATCAGAATAACTTTGGGATATCGGGGAATGACATGACGTTAAAGCGTACTTTATGGCTTGCAGGAGCAGCCGTCGTCGTTATTTTCGCTGTAATCGTAACAGAATTGGTGGTGCAGAACCGCTCCACGGTTTCCAATCAGAATCAAATGGAGCGCCTGACCGAGGTGGTTCGGGTGCTGGGTAACCTGGATATGCGAAGGGAAGGCGTCCGCGGCGCCACATATAACTACGCCTATGGCCTGGAAACCTCCAATCAGGCTTTGCTGGAAGAAGCGCGCAAGGATTACGCGAACTTTGAAACAGCGATTCGCAGAAATGTGGAGACGGTGCAGAATACCCAAGTGTCGGAGAAAATCTCGGATGCGATGGAAGCAGCGGTTCCCAGCATCGACGCCTTTCTCACCGCCGCCGAGCAAGTGTTGCAGAGTAGGGATATTGCGACTTTGCATGCAAACACGCCGGTATTCGGCCGCGAGTTTGATGCGCTGGAAACTCGCACCATGGCGATGAAAGAGCTGTCGAAGTCGGAGCGCGAACGTATTTTGCAAGGTAACCACCAGGAGATAAGTACGACTTTCGCCACGGTGCTGGGAACGGTCATTGTCGGTTTGATCATTATCGGCGTCGGTCTCTGGCGCTTTGGGCGCAACTTGCTGGCGACACTGGGCGAGGAGCCGGCGGTATTGGAGAACGCCGCGGTCACCATCAGCGCCGGCGACATGGAAGCGCAGATGACGCAAGCAGGAGGGGTCTACGGCAAATTGCGGGAGATGCGCAATGAACTGAAAGAGCGCATAGACCGGGATCGTCAGCAATTGATCATCACCACGCGCCTCAAACAGGCCATAGAAACCACCTCCACCGCTTTGATGGTGGCGGATGAAAACTTCAACATCGTCTACGCCAATCCCGCCGTAAAAAGGGTGTTGAAGGAAGCGGAGGGGCAAATCAAAAAGAAACTGCCTCACTTCAACGCCGACAAGCTCGAAGGCGTTTGCATAGACACCTTTCACAGCGATCCATCCCATCAACACCGCCTGCTCCGGGAGTTGCGCAAACCTTATGACGCCAGTCTGCAGTTGGGCGACGCCTATTTTGATCTGACGGCAGGCGCCATCCGTAGCGAATCCGATGAGGTACTGGGCTTTGTGGTGGAATGGCGCGACATGACGGCGCAGGTGAATACCCAAAGGGAAGTGCAGCGCATTGTGGAGTCCGCGCGCAGTGGCGATCTGGATGTGAAGGTGGATCTGACGGACAAGAAAGGCTTTTTCTTGTCCCTCGGCGAAGGCCTGAATGCGTTGATTGATGTTATGGACGATGTGCTTGGCGACGTCGGCAAGGTCATGGAGGCGCTGGCGGACGGAGAACTGCAAGGTCGCATGCGGGACGATTACGAAGGCCGCTTCGCTGCGCTGGCGGAAGCGGTGAACGGCAGCATGGTGCGGCTGGCCAATATCGTCACCCAACTGATCCAGAGCAGTGATTCTGTAAAGGCGTCCAATCAAGAAATTTCCATAGGTAACAGCCAGCTGTCGGAAAGAACGGAAAAGCAGAGTTCCAGCCTGGAGGAGACCGCCTCCAGTATCGAAGAGTTGTCCAGCAACGTCAGCAATACGGCGGACAATGCGCGGCAGGCTGATCAACTGTCTAGCCTCACTCGCAACACGGCGACGGAAGGCGGCGAAGTCACTCAGCGGGCGGTGAAGTCGATGCGGGAAATCAACGAAGCCAGTCGCAAGATCGCCGAGATTATCAGCGTCATCGACGATATCGCCTTCCAGACCAACCTGCTTGCTCTCAACGCCTCGGTAGAGGCGGCCCGCGCAGGCGAACAGGGGCGCGGTTTCGCGGTGGTGGCGACGGAAGTGCGTAATCTGGCGCAGCGCAGCGCCACTTCAGCGAAAGAAATTAAAGACCTGATCGAAGACAGCGTGAAGAAGGTGCAAGCCGGCTCCAACCTAGTGGATGAGTCAGGCCAGAAGCTGGAAGAAATTATCGGCAATGTAAAAAAAGTGGCGGATTTGATTTCCGACATTGCTGCAGCGACGGAAGAACAAAGCTCCGGCTTGGATCAGGTCAATCAGGCGGTGATGGAGTTGGATGAGATTACCCAGCAAAACGCCGCTCTGGCGGAAGAAACCGCGTCATCGGCGGAGTCCTCCCTGGAAAGCGTAGAGCAAATGGCGCAACTGATGTCCTTTTTCAAAGTACGTGCGAGCGCGGAACACCAGCCAGCGAAGACGTCAAAATCCAAACTGGCGTCTATACCGGAACCGGTGGCGCGCCAGTCCAAGCAGCCCGTCGACAAGCCGAAAACGGATGGTGGAGAGGACGATTGGGAAGTGTTCTGAAGACGCATTTTCCTGTAGATAGCCCGAAGGCGATTCAGACAACGCTCAAAACGGTATTCCCTCTATGACAGATGCTATTCTGAGGATCAAATCATGACGCTAAAGCGCTCGCTGTGGCTGGCTTTAATACTCCTTACTCTGGTATTTACCGTGATCGTCGTCGCCTTGGTGGCGCAAAGGTCAACGAACAACGCTAATCAAAATCTGATGGAGGCCGTGGTCATCGCCGTCCGGGCGGCGGGGGATCTGGATATGCGCCATGACGGCATTCGAGGCGTGGTGTATCAATACGCCTACGGCATGGCGAACGGTCTTGAGGAAGACATGCAATTGGCGCGCAACGATTTTGCGGAGCACGAGGCGGCTATGCGCAGCGATGTCGATGTGATTGTGAAGTCGAATATCTCAACGGCGGTGCGTGAGGCTCTGGAAGACGCAAAACCCGATATAGAGAGCTACTTTAACGGGGCGAAAGCGGTTTTGGGCAGCGCGTCGCTCACTGGCGTCGAAGCCAATACGCTGAGGTTCCATGAGTCGTTTGAAGTGCTGGAAGAAAAGTTGGGCGCCTTGAGCGAATTAATCGAGGGCAGCACCAACAGTATCGGCGAAATAAATCACGCTGAAATGAATCGCACTTTCACGATAGTGCTGCTGGTGGTGGTGACGGGGTTGCTGGGCGGCGCGGTCGGCATCTGGCGTATGCGTAAATGGCTGTTCGGCGTGCTCGGCGGAGAGCCTGTGGAGTTGCAAAATATCGCAGTGTCTGTATCCGAAGGACGCCTGGATGAGCATATGGAGGAGCGGCCAGGGGTATACGGACGCCTATTGGCGATGCGCGATATGTTGCGCGAGCAAAGAGAGCGGGATCAGGCCCAGATGGTGCGCATGTCGCGCCTGCAGCAAGCCATAGAGACCGCCAGCGTGGGGCTGATGGTGGCCGACGAAGAGTTCAAAATCACCTACATGAACCCAGCTGTGACGCGGGCATTGAAGAATGCGGAGCCGGAGATTCGTAAACGCTTGCCCCAGTTTGAAGCGGACAAATTGATCGGTGAATGCATTGATGTATTTCATAAGGACCCCAGCCATCAGCGTCGTTTGCTGACACAGCTTCAAAAGCCTCATGACGCCAGACTGCAACTGGGCGACGCCTTCTTTGATCTGACGGCGGGCACGATCCGTGACGAACAAGGGACTATCCTGGGCTTCGTGGTGCAGTGGAGCGACATCAGTGCGCAGATCGCCATTGAGCGCGAGGTGCAGGAAATGGTTGAGAAGGCCAAGCTTGGAGATCTGAAGAAGCGTATTGGCGTGGCAGGCAAAGAAGGCTTTGTGCGCACGCTGGCGGAAGGCCTGAATGAACTGGTTGGCGTGATTGATCTGGTGCTGGAGGATATTCGAGAAGTTATGCAGCGGCTGGCGGAAGGTGAACTGCAAGGTCGCATGCGTGATGATTACCAGGGCGGCTATGACGATCTGGCGCAGGCCGCCAACACCAGCATGGAGCGTCTGGACAATATTATGCGTCAACTCATAGACAGCAGTGACAGTGTGCGCTCGTCCAACCAGGAAATCTCCAGCGGCAATAACCAATTGTCGGAGCGCACAGAGAAACAAAGCTCCAGCCTGGAGGAAACTGCTTCCAGCCTTGAAGAACTATCCAGCAATGTGCGCAATACGGCGGACAACGCCCGTCAGGCGGATCAGTTGTCCAACCTGGCCAGAGACGCCGCCACCACTGGCGGCGAAGTCACCAAGCGCACCGTGACGTCCATGGGCGAGATCAATGAAGCCAGTCGCAAGATCGCGGAAATTATCAGCGTGATCGACGACATCGCTTTTCAGACCAATCTGCTGGCGCTGAACGCATCGGTGGAGGCGGCCCGCGCCGGCGAGCAAGGGCGTGGTTTCGCGGTGGTGGCGACGGAAGTGCGCAATCTTGCGCAACGTAGCGCCACCTCCGCGCGGGAGATTAAAGATCTCATTGAAGACAGCGTGAAGAAAGTGCAGGCCGGCTCGAAACTGGTGGATGAATCCGGCAAGAATCTGGATGAAATCATCCTGCATGTGAAAAAAGTCAGCGACCTGATATCCGACATCGCCGCGGCGACAGAGGAGCAAAGTTCAGGGCTGGCGCAGGTCAACAAAGCCGTCATGGAGCTGGATGAAATCACCCAGCAGAATGCGGCGCTGGCGGAAGAAACCGCCTCCTCGGCGGAATCCTCCCTGGATAGCGTCGAGCAGATGGTGCAGTTGATGTCGTTCTTTAAGGTCGAAGGCGGTCAGGAAAGCGTTGTTAAACCAGTGGCCTCTGCGCCCCGCCCAAGAGCGGTCGCGGAGCCAGCGACCAGGACGGTGCGCAAACCGGCCGCGGCCAAGCCTGCGCCTAAAAAAGGCTCAGGAGATGATGAAGATTGGGAAGTGTTCTGACTCTTCCGCGCTGGTGGAGAGCAAAATCAAGCAACAGCTGTCCAAAGGGGGGCGCTGATGACCAAATCGGAGGGTGTATGTTCAAAAAGCTAAAAATCTGGCAGCAACTGATGAGTTTCGCCTTGATCTTCACTCTTCCAATGGCGTTTTTATTGGGAAAAAGCATCATTGACGCACAACAACTGCTTAATGAACAAAGGCTTGGAAAGCAAGGGCTGGAAATCATTCGCCTAGTGATTCCAGTGCAAAAGCTGACTGCGGAGCATAGAGGGACCACTGCCTTGTTGAAAAACGGCGACGCCAGTGTGTCGGGCGCTTTGCGCACTAACGAAGGAAAACTGGATGTTGCTTGGAAAGAGCTAGAGGAAGCTGCAGTCAAATATGATCAGACCCTCAGTTCCGCACAGCATGTCCAGTCACTTTCCAGTGAGTGGTCGCGTCTAAAAGCCCGTTATGGCTCTCTGAGTGGGCCAGACAGCTTTGTGCAGCATACCGACATCATTTTGGGATTAAGTGAATATTATAAATATGTGGCGGAAAACTCTGCTCTGGCGGTTAGTCATGATATCGATATCCGTTTTTTGACCACTATTACCGCTTCGAACCTCCCTATTATGGTGGAGAACATGGGAAAACTCCGCGGTGGTTTTTCTGGCCAGTTGGCGCGCTATGCCGACAGGGGGGATATAGACCTGACAACGCTTTCCCAAGCGGTTGGGCTGGGCAATGCCGTGATACAGCGTCTGGCTGATATAGAGCACAATGTTGGTCTGGTGGCGGAAGGTTATGCTGAATTGCCTCCGCTGCTGGAAAAATCATTGACCGCTTCCCGTGGCGTAGTGAACAAAGCCAGAGAACTGACGGCGGCCATAGATCGTAATGAAATTATTCCCGGGGATAGCGGCAAGCGGTTCTTTGCCGATGCGACGGCGGCTCTGGCCCACTCTTTCGAGCTATGGGATAGCTCGGTGAATGCCCTGGCGAAAGCGATTGATGCAGATATTTCTGAGGCTGTGGTAGCCCGCAATCTTGCCGTCATTTTCAGCGTTGCGATTATCCTCGCCCTGCTGGCCTGCGGCTACTTTATTGTGCGTTCTATTACCGGCAGTCTGGGGGGGAGCCGGGGGAACTGGAGTCCATTGCGAAAAATATTGCGGCGGGAAGTCTGGAGCAAACGCTGGAGCAACGCGCGGGCGTTTATGGCCAACTGCGGTTGATGCGAGATCAGCTGAGGGAGCAAATGGAGAGAGATCGCAAACAATTGATCGTCACCAGTCGCTTGAAGCAGGCTGTGGACACCACCTCAACCGCCATTATGGTCGCCGACGAAAAGTTTAACATTGTCTATATGAATCCAGCCGTGAGAAAGGTGTTGAAGGATGCAGAGTCTGAAATCAAAAAACGTTTACCTCAATTTGACGCCGACAAGCTGGATGGCCAGTGCATCGATTTCTTCCATCAAAACCCAAGCCACCAGCGCAACTTACTGACAGGGCTGCGTCGCCCCCATGAGGCCAAATTGCAGCTAGGCGACGCGTATTTTGATCTGACCGCCGGAACCATTCGCGGTGAGAACGACGAGGTTATTGGCTTCGTGGTGGAGTGGCGAGACGTCACCAACCAGGTCGTTACCGAGCGGGAAGTCCAGCATATCGTCGAAAGCGCCAGGAAAGGCGATTTGAAGGTGCAGGTAGCGATGAAGGGCAAGTCCGGTTTCTTTGCATCGCTGGCGCAAGGGCTGAATGAATTGATAGAGGTGATGTCGTCAGTGTTGGAAGATATCAGCTCTGTTATGGGATCCTTGTCGGAAGGGGATTTGCAGGGGCGTATGCGGGAAGACTATGAAGGTCAATACGCCAGCCTGGCGGAAGCAGTAAACGGCAGTATGGTGCGCCTGGACAACATCATTTCGCAGCTTAATCAAAGCAGCGAAAGCGTGCGCGCCTCCAACCAGGAAATCTCTACCGGCAATAACCAATTGTCGGAACGCACGGAAAAACAAAGCTCCAGCCTGGAGGAAACCGCCTCCAGCATCGAAGAACTGTCCAGTAATGTGCGCAATACCGCTGACAACGCCCGGCAGGCGGATCAGCTCGCTAACTTCGCGCGTAGCGCCGCCGCCAAAGGCGGAGAAGTTACTCAGCGTACGGTTTCCTCCATGGGCGAAATCAACGAAGCCAGCCGTAAGATCGCCGAGATCATCGGCGTGATTGACGACATCGCCTTCCAGACCAACCTGCTGGCGCTGAACGCATCGGTGGAAGCCGCGCGCGCTGGGGATCAGGGCCGTGGCTTCGCAGTGGTGGCGACGGAAGTGCGTAATCTGGCGCAGCGCAGCGCCACCTCAGCGCGGGAAATCAAGGATCTGATTGAAGACAGCGTGAAGAAGGTGCAGACGGGCTCTCATCTGGTGGATGAATCCGGCAAGAACCTGGATGAGATTATTCTGCACGTGAAGAAGGTCAGCGACCTGATTTCCGACATCGCCTCCGCCACGGAAGAGCAGAGTTCCGGCATCGAGCAGGTTAACCGCGCGGTGATGGAACTGGACGAAATCACTCAGCAGAACGCGGCGTTGGCGGAAGAGACAGCGTCTTCCGCAGAGTCCTCTCTGGAGAGCGTTCAGCAAATGGTGCAGTTGATGTCTTTCTTCAAAGTGGAAGGGGGCGCCAAGGGGCTGACGACAACCAAGCAAAAACCAGTAAAAACGCAGGCGCAGCAGGCCAAGAAAACCGCTAAGGCGGGAGCGCGGCCGCAAACAGATAGCACGCAAACAGACGAAGACTGGGAAGTGTTCTGATGGATAAGCGACAAAGTGCGCAGCAGAGCGCGGATAATAACCTGCAATTTCTGACCTTCTGGCTGGGAGATGAGTCCTATGGGCTCGACATCCTGCGCGTGAGGGAGATTCGAGGCTGGAACAAACCCCGGGAAATTCCCAATGTGCCCAGATACATCAAGGGCGTCATCGACTTTCGCGGCGGCATCGTGCCCATCGTCGACCTGCGGGTGCGCTTCGCATTGCCCAAGGCGGATTACGACCGTGAGACGGTGGTGATCATCGTCTCCGTGGAATTGGAAAAAGCGGGCGGGGCCGAGCATCACACCATGGGCATGGTGGTGGATCGGGTGGCGGACGTTATGGACGTGGCGGAGAAGGATATTAAAGCGCGCCCGCAACTTGGGTCCAAGCTCGACACTCGGTATCTGACCGGCGTGGTCAACCGCAATGAAGGCATGGTGGTGCTGATCGATGTGGATAAACTGCTCGATCCGGAAACGTTCACCCAGATGGAATCCTGGAGCAAGGAATGAGCGAACAGCATGAAGAGAGTGGGGCCGGCGTCATCAAGTTGCCCGGCACTTTTTCCATTAGCTCGGTGGAAAAAATATATGAGCTGGTGAATAGCGCGCCGGCGACGCAACGCATCAAGCTTGATGGTGCGGATGTGGAGGTCATGGACGCGGCGGCGTTGCAATTGCTGCTGGCGGCGCAAAAGCGACAGGCCAGCCATGGCGGCGGCGTCGACTGGCTGGAAGCGTCGGACTACATGAAGCAGATAGTGCGCATGTTGTCCCTGCAGTCGCAACTCCCTGGTCTTGCAGACTGAAGGAAGGCGGCTTATGAACGATAAGCTGCATACCGGCGAACGGACACGGGAATTCAACTTCACCCAGGAGCATTTCGCCAAACTCAGCGCTTTGAGCTATGACCACACCGGGATCGTGGTGCAGGACAACAAATACGAAATGTTCTACTCCCGCCTGGCCAAGCGGGTGCGCGCGCTCAAGCTGAGCAACTTCGACCAGTATGTGGCCTATCTGGAGCGACACAAGGACGAGGAATTCACCCATTTCATTAACGCCCTGACCACCAATCTCACGTCTTTTTTCCGGGAAAATCATCATTTTGTGTTTTTGCGCGACAAAGTCGTTCCAGAATACGCCAAGGCTGGCGTCAAGGAGTTCCGGGTGTGGTCGGCGGGCTGCTCCACCGGCGAGGAAACCTACTCTATCGCCATGACCCTGGCGGAGGCGACGGAAGCAACCAAGATGAGCTGGCGGATCACTGCATCGGATATCGACACAGAGGTGCTGAGTAAGGCTCAGCGCGGCGTGTATCCCCTGGAGCGCGTTGAATCGATTCCCGCCGCCGTCAAGAAACGCTGGTTTCTGCGCGGCAAGGGGGCCAACGCGGGCATGGCGCGGGTGTCCTCGGAGCTGCAGAAGAACATTGAGTTCATGCAGGTGAACCTGATCAAACCGTTCTCCTTTCAGCACAAATTCCACGTGATTTTTTGCCGTAATGTGGTGATCTACTTCGATCGCGAAACCAAACAGAAACTCATCGCCCGCTATGCGGACAGCCTGGTGGACAAAGGCTACCTGATCATGGGCCATTCCGAATCCCTGCATGGCGTGTCTAGCCAGTTTGTCTCCCTGGGGCAAACCATTTATCAGAAGGTGACCTAGCGTGAACTCCGCACAGAAAAAACCGCAACCGCCGCCGCTGAGTCTGCCATGGTTCCAGAATGTGAATCGCTTCTGGGTGCAGAACCAGGGCCGCTTTATGGCCAAGATCATGCCTGGGGAGTATTACGTCACCAACCAGGAGGAATTGATTGGCACCGTGCTTGGCTCCTGCATCTCCGCCTGCGTGCGCGACCCGGCCTCGGGCGTGGGCGGAATGAATCACTTTATGCTGCCGCAGAACGCCGGCGGCGGCCGCATGGATATCCTCAGCGACGCGTTTCGTTACGGCAACTACGCCATGGAACATCTGATCAATGACGTCATGAAGCTCACCGGCAAGCGCAGCACGCTGGAGGTGAAGATATTCGGCGGCGCCAATGTGATTCGCGGCATGAGCAGCGTAGGGGAGAAGAATATCGACTTCGTGCGCCGCTATCTGGAAGTAGACGGTTTCAAGATTATGTCGGAGGACGTCGGCGGTGATTACCCGCGTAAGATTCTGTATGACCCCACCAACGGCAAAGTCATGATGAAGCGGCTGAAGTCTCTGCACAACGATACGGTCATTCAACGTGAAGAACACTATATGGACGAGTTGAGCCATACCAAGGTCGCGGGAGATGTGGACCTGTTCTGAGTGGGATAGAAGTTTCCGGCGCATTTGTAAGAATAATGACGAGGAACAATATGAGTAGCGGAGCGGGGAAGGTATACAAAGTCCTGGTGGTGGACGATTCAGCGCTGATGCGAAAAATACTGGTGGAAATACTTAATCAGTCGCCACAGCTGGAAGTGGTGGACACCGCCGGGGACCCCTATCAGGCGCGGGATAAGATCAAGGCGCTCAGTCCGGACGTCATTACTCTGGACGTGGAAATGCCACGCATGGACGGGCTCACTTTTCTGCGCAACCTGATGCGCTTGCGTCCCATGCCGGTGGTGATGATTTCCAGTCTGACCGAGCAGGGGGCCGCCGTGACCTTGGACGCGCTGGAATGCGGCGCGGTGGACTTCATCGCCAAACCCAAGATCGATTTGCGCGAGGGCATCGAAGAAAAGGCCCGGGAGATTATTGATAAAGTCATCACCGCCGCGCGAATTCCTCACGACAAACTACTTCTCAAGCAACAACGGCTGCAAACGCAGCACCAGAAAGTCGCCGCCGGCGAGAGGCCGCAACCGGTTTTCGCCACCACGGACAAGCTGATCGCCGTCGGCGCTTCCACTGGCGGGCTGGACGCCATTCGCGACCTGCTGGATGGGCTGACCATGGATCTGCCGGGGATTGTCATCACCCAGCATATTCCCGGCGCTTTCTCGCGTTCCTTTGCGGAGCGTCTGGACCGGCGTTTGCCCATGAAAGTGGAGGAGGCCTACGACAACGCCCCCATCACCATGGGACGGGTGTACATCGCGCCAGGTGAATATCACCTGGAAGTGGTGCGCACCGGCGCCAAGTACGTGTGTCGTCTCAGTGAAACACCGCCGGTGAATCGTCACCGCCCCAGTGTGGACGTATTGTTTGATTCCGTGGTCAAAGCCGCCGGCGCCAACGCCATGGGGGTTTTGCTGACCGGCATGGGCAAAGACGGCGCCGCAGGATTACTGCGTCTGCATGAAGCCGGCGCCTATACCATCGCGCAAGATGAAGCTACTAGTGTGGTGTGGGGCATGCCCGGCGCGGCGGTCAAAATCAACGCCGCCGATGACGTGTTACCCCTGGAAAAAATCGCCGCCTCCGTCAAACGCTGGTATGCGGAGAACCCTGGCTAGTCGCACTGATCCCAGCCGCGCTCCAGCTCCACAAAATGCGCATCTTCCCCGGTAATCCGGTAGCCATGGCGGTGGTAGAAGCGAATCGCCCCATGGTTGTCTTTGAAGCTGGACAGAGTGATTGGGCGCTGCGTTTCTTGCGCCAGACTGTGTAACTGCGCCATCACTTGTGAGCCCAGCCCCTGACTTTGCGCCTCTCTAAAAATCAGCGCCAGATGCAGGTGCAGCGCGTCTTCATGCAATCGATAACAGAGCAGGCCAACCCGGGTGTCGGCTCTGACGATCCAATAAAGATCCTCCACCGCGTAGCTGTTATGAAAGCGCTGTGTTTGATAGTCGTCGTCCCATCCAAACGCGGTGTCGATAGACGTATAGAGTCCCGCTTTGTAAGCGGCGAACGCCTCGCTGAGTTGGTTTGTCTTGATAGAGATAAATCTTACGTCGGCGTCTTCGTGCATGCCTCAACTACCTTGTCCTTTAACTCGCATTTCAATGGCGTCGTGCAGCCAGAATTCTCGCTCCAGCGCGATAGGTTCGCCAGCGACTTTTACTTGTCGCTCCAGTTTCAGAGAAGGGCTGCCCTCCCGCACCTGCAAATGTTGCGCTTGGCTCTGGCTGAGAGGCGTGGAGGAGATGCTGACGTCCAGCTCTCTGGCCCGGTAGCCATATTGTTCCCGCACCAGCGCAGTGAGGGACTTGGCCAGATCATGGCAGAGCAGATCGGGGAAGGCGGATTCCCGAAAGTAGCAGACTTCCAGCAACACCCAGCGCTGGTCCACTGCTCGGCGCCGGGTGACCACAAAGGCGCTTTGCGTCGGCGCCTGTTTCAACGCTTTGCTGACCTGAATTGGGGGCGTCTCCCGCCCGGCGCTGAGCAATTCCGTGGTCAGCGCCCGATGCTGGTTGATCGCCTCTTCCTGAATACTGCTGCTGCGGGTGGGATCGTAAATAAACACCGGCGGCGCCACGAACCAGCCCATACGGTTCAAACGATAGATCAACCCCTGTGATTCCAGCGCATGCAGTGCGTCGCGGGCGCTGACGCGGGAGACTTCGAATTGCGCGCATAAGGCGCGTTCCGAGGGGAGTTTGCTACCGGCGGGTAATTCGCCGTTGAGAATACGCTGCTGCAGTTTAGCGGCGAGGGACAGATAGGCGGCTGCCTGATTCACAGTTCATTCCTTACGTCTTTTCCGGCGCGGCCTCGCGTCCGGTGATGGCTTTGGCGCATTACAGCGAATCGGCGTGACATAAATATGACAATCTGGTTCGTACCAGATGTCATAAAACTGCCTTGTTTATGAAATTTTATGGAAATTCCAATGAAATATTCCAACTTTATCTTGGTCCGAACCAGATGATTCGCCAGTTATTAACACGACGCTGATATTGACGTGTTGGTAACCCGGCGCAGGGATGCGCCTGCGAGGCGGCAAGCCGCGAAGGCAGGGCCTGATATATGCAGCCCTGTCGCTTCAGACAAATAGAGGGAGGCTGTTTGGCTGCCGGATTCATAACCTACAAGGAATATCTCATGCTTCATAAACGACTTGCTTGGTTGGCCTGCGGTCTCGCATTCGCTCTGGCCGGCTGTTCCGGCGACCAGGACCCTACCGATCCCCCCGGTTCCGATGTCGAGCCTCCCACGAGCGCCACCGCGCCGGACTTTATTGTACGACCCTATCTGCAGGCCCCTGCGTCCGACCAGATGACAGTGATGTTCGAAACGGGAGAAAGCAACGCGGAAGTATGGGTGCGTCCCTTCGACGGCAAGGGCGAGTTCACCCGCGTCAGCGCGGAGTCCCATTCCCTTGACGGCCTGGTGCGCAAGGCGCCGATACATCAGCTCAGCTCCAATACCTTGTATGAGTACTATGTGGTCACCAAGGTGCTGGGAGAACAGCGCGCAACGCCGCGTTACGCTTTTAAAACCTGGCCCCAGGCGGGGGATGGCGTGGAGCAGGCGCGGATCATCGCGTTGAGCGACACCCAGTTGGACCGGGATGAGTACGCCAAAGTGCTCACCAATGTCGTAAACCAAGGGTTTCTGCAACATGAATGTGACGCGGCGCAACCGCAGATCTGCGCGGAAAATATCGCCGCCATCACGATTTCCGGCGATGTGGTGCAGGTGGGCGGCAATCGTCAGAACTGGCGTGAGCAATTGTTTGGCAGCCTCGCCGCCATCACGCCCTATGTGCCGCTGGTGACTGTGCCCGGTAATCATGATTACTACAGCGACGCTGAATTAAGGTTGTACCGCACCTACATGGCGCCGCCGGAAAACGGCTCTATCGGCTATGAAGACAAGTGGTACTACCTGGATTATCTGGATCTGCGTCTGGTCGGGCTGGACAGCTATTCCATATCCGGCGCGCACGGCGCTTTCAATCGGGATACATTGGCGGTGCAGCGTCAGTGGTTGAAAGAGACCCTGAATGACGCAGAAGTGCAGGGCAGACACTTTGTCCTGGGGATGTTCCATCACGGTTGTCTGTCGGAAATGTGGAACGTTGGAGAGAGCATCGGCAGTTGCGAAATGGTGGCGGAGCTGGAGCAATACAGCGCCCGCACCGGCGCAGTGACCGGGCATCTTTTCGGGCACACGCACGCCTATTCCCGAGGACAGTCACGGGATGTGAATCACCTGTGGCTCAATGCCGCCAGCGCCTCCGGCTATATCGAACCGCTGGACGATGCGGATCATCAGGCCAAGCAGATCCGTGATTACGACACCTTTGAGATCAGCCGCAGCGAGTTCGGCTACAACCTGCTGACCTTCCATTTTGGCGATGCGCCGACGATGACGCTGGAACGCAAGAAAGGCGGCTTTGACGGCGACACGGAATTCTCTGTGGTGGACAGCCTTACCTTTTCCGTTGAAGACAATATCAATCTGCCGCTGGTGACGGCGGGTACCGGCGAGCAGGACGCCAGCGCCGTGGAGTTGGGCGTGCAGGTGGCCATGCCGGAAGCGGTGCGCGCGGTTCACTGGCAAGTGTCGGAAAGCGCTGAGTTTGACGGAGTGGTTTACGATATCTGGGGTAATGGTACGCGTCGTCAGAACCTGTATTACGGTCCCGCCGACGAGGTCGAGGGCGACCATGAAAGCGGCTATGTCGCTATCGATACGCAGGCGGATGCGGATATTTTTAATCTGAAGCTGAGCGACAGTTCAGTGCGCGTTGGCGGCGATGACTACTATCGCTGGAATAAGCGCTACAGCGAGCAGAACACCCATACCTCCAGCTATGACGCCTACGCTGGCCAGAGTCGGCCGGAACTGGCGTTGCGTCCCGGTACGACCTGGTATTGGCGCGCCCGAGTTCGGGATGCGCATATGAACTGGTCCGCCTGGAGTGACGTCGCCAGTTTCGATATCGCCGGAACCCGTACCAATAACCTGATTGTTAATGGCGATGCGGAAGCCGGGGACATGAGTGGATGGGCTCTGCAAAAAGGCATGATGAACGCCATCACCGCCAACGATAACGGCGGTTTTGGGCCCGCGGAAGGAACCTATTATTTCGCTGGACGCGGCTTCGGCAAAGGCGCGCCTTCCGACTGCTGCGAGGAGCAGGTCATACAGGAAATTGACCTGTCCGCTTACGCCACGGAAGTAGACGCCGGCCACGCCTACGCGGAATTCAGCGCCATGCTTTCCACCTGGAGCGGCGCTGATGAACCCCGTCTGCAACTGACCGTCTTGGATGCAGGCGGCGCTGAATTGGCCTGGGTGGGAGATGATGTTCTTACCAGCAAAAGCTCGCAATCCTGGAAAGCCCGCCAGGTCTCAGGCCAGCTCCCCAGCGGCGCCCGCACCCTGCGCGTGAGCATGGGAGGCGTACGCAAAGCCGGTAACGACAACGACGTGTACTTTGATGATTTGAAGCTGTTTTTGTATTACTGAGGGGAGTGCGGAAAGCCGCGCTTCGGCATTGCTTCCGCATTCGAACGTTAACGGAGATCAGTTCGTTAACGTTCTTTCCCTGTTCAGCTTGGCCGCGCCGCCCTCCCACGTGAGTTCAATAACGTCGCCTTCCGACATCGCGCGCATGGCGCTACGAATGCCCTCGCAAGAGGTGTTGGCCGGCTCTCCGTTAATGGATGTTATGTGTTGACCAACCTGCAAGCCCGCAGCCTTGGCGGGTGAATCGTTCCAAACCAGGGAAACCGTCGGCGTCTTTTCGAAGTTCAAACCAAATCCATACGACGAGCGCGAGAAAGGCCCTTTGCGATACGGGAGAAAGTAAGCAGAGGAAGACCGCGAATCCAGTGTGATAATAAAGTGCTCCAGCACGGATGCGCCAATCAGACTGGGCGGCGATTCCCGCAATAGCGCGCCGACTTGCCCTAACTCAACGTTGCCGATCGTCAGGTTCTTAAACTGCATCTGCAGTTGTTCTTTGTTCGGCGCTGCGCCGCCCAGCGAACCGCCGAGCGAGCCTGCGCCCGAGAGACTGGCGCCAACGCCGCCGTTGCGCTTTGCGCCCTCGAAATCAGGAGGAGAAACCGCCAGATACTCCGGCGATCCCGTATCAAACAGCGCCTTGCTCTTGGCTTTGTCCGCAAACTGAATATCGAATATCGGCGCATGCGGGTAACCAAAATCATACAGGGTCTGTTTTTTAGCTTTTTCGAGGTGGCCAAGTTTCGATAAGTCAGAGTGGCAACGCAGCACGGAGGAGGACAAGTCAATCTGCCAGGCGCAGAGCGGCAGCACTTCAGAACCGAGTACGCCATCAAACAAGCACTGCGCAGTCTTTGGAAAATCCGCTACGAAGAGCGGCGTTTTATGAAAAACCGTTCCCCCCACATTCAAATCCGCCTGCACTATCTCACTCTCGACGATCGCCCCGTGAGAATCTCTCCCTTGCCGTTTGTCGATGGCTTTAAGCCCTAACTCCTGCGCGAGTTTCGCACTCATCATCGACGGCGAACCGGTGTCAAAAACAAAACGCCGAGGCGCGCCGCCAACTTCCACTTCAACAAATAACTTGTTAGCCAGAACCTCCAGAGGCAGCTCGAAAGAGAACGCCTTCTCCGCGACGTAAGGACCCTCCGTCACCCACCCCGGCGCCTCGTCGGACGCGAACGATAGAGGAGAGACAGTGATTAGCGCAATGAGCGGAATTAGCTCCTTTGGTAATGTCATATCGGTGTCCTGTTGTAGGCAGTGAATGGAAGGTGAATACCCTGAGCTGCTGAGCTCTATCTGTATCACAGAATTATTGGCGCCAGAATCGCCACCACTTTTTCACAGGCCCCCGGGGAATACAACTGACCTCACTACGCCATTCGAACCCCTTCCGGTTCTGGTTTTTCGCAGCGCAGCTTCCATCCCGGCAGGATAACGACGCCTCGGAGCGCCAGTGCAGGAGTAAATCCTCTACAAACTGAGCAGGTAATTGATAGTCATGGGCGTTTATATAATGAAAAACCGCCAAAGGCAGAACATAGCGAATGTCGCCTACCTCAACCCAGAACTCCCCATGAAACCTCTCGCGAGCATCGCACATGTCACACGCATGTTTGCCCAGCTCACCATCATGGGCAAAATGACATTGCCGGAAATGCTGCAGAATCTCCAACACGAAATCAGGATTGGGTCCAGTACTCGGAACAGAGTCACCTAGCCAGCCAATCGTGCGAACGTTTGAGTCGCCGTGCATCTCAGGACAGTATGCGTGATGGTGGAAATCTGGGATTTTCATAGGCGGAGTAGTGCAGGGGATAGGTTTTGGAATGGTTTATATGGAGTATTTCATATCACTGTAAATGACTGAATAATAATACTCCCTAATCAGGGACGTCTTAGCCTCCAATTTCTATTTCTGTTATGTCTGAGTTAATAACGTCAATATCCCCTGTTACAGGGTTTCTGGCCGAAGCTTGGTACTGTATCGAAATGATTCCTGAATCAGGCAGGTTGAAGTACTCATTTAGAATAAGACTGCCCTTGTGTGAGCTATGAGGCTTGATTTCTATATAGTCATCAGGAAACGAAGATGGCTTTACTTTTATATTTATCCTTCTTTTTATCTCTTTTCCTTCTGCATTTAATGACAAGCATGAAATTGTGTATATACCATTATGGAAGGCAAGCTTTTTGTTTAGGAAGTAGCTTGTTTCTCCTATGTTACTAAAAGTGATAGTAATGCTTAGAATTCCATTGGTGCTGTTTGTGATTATACTTGCTGCTACTTTATTATCTTCCATTGCTATCTCGTCTAATAAAACTTGGCCAAAGCATAACTTGGTTGATAGATAGTTTCGAATCCTCTTTTATCTCTATTAATCTTGGTCCGAAGAACCTAGCTCCTCCTTGTTCCATTCGTCCAGATCCATACCGCCAATTATCACATCTACTAAAAATGAAAAGATATGACTGCGGTCGAGCTTCTCTGATAGTACATACTTAAGATAACTTTCAGCTCTCAATTCATCCAGTTTGTAGTAAATATCCCTGGCTCGTGATTTCGTTATTTCATCAACCTCTTGAAAGCTTGAAAACATACTCTCCTCGCTTGGGTCGATGGTGGCGCCGATTGCGGCTTCAATCTTCCTTAAGTACATTTCAGGTATTCTTACGTCTTTACTTGCCATTTTCTTGTCCATTTTTATATGTTTTTTCGTAATTATTTAAGGAATCTCTGAAAAACGTTGGCGAGGCTGCCAGTGCAAGGAAAAAGTCGTCGAAAAAGCGTGAATAAATGAGCATTTTGAGCCGACTTTTGAGGCAGCAATAGCCTTAGCTTGCCGCCCAGGAGGCCGACGGGGTCTTGGTTGATGGAACGGCTGCTTTGGGAAGCATAGTACCGATGACGGTTGAAATGGACGCTGCATTCCCTAGCACAGATCATTTCCTGGGTCGCCCCAAACTATCAAAGTAGTGGTTATAGACTTCCATCCTGGATGAACGCTTGAGACCCGTATCATACTACCTACCTTCAATGTACAGGTATTATTTTGAGCTTATCGAGTCCAATCCCAATCCGGTTCTTGCATAGTTCTTCTCAGAAACTCCTCTCCCGTCATCAATTGATCAAAGTCATTATCGACTACCACAGAAATTTTTTTTGCAATAATATTGATTATATGCTTGGCAAATTCGACGCTTCTATAGTTGCACAAATACACATTAAATGATGAGGAAATATTTTCATAAACAAAATCTAACTCTTCCGAGTCATATGACTCAATGATACTAGGAATGTCTCTAATCTTGAAAAAGCTCTCTTCATTTTCTTTTTTTGAAATATATATTTCAGCATGGTCGACGCTCATAAAGTATTCTGTGCCAGAGAAAAGCAGACTGATATTGTTCAAAACTACATGTGAAGGTGTAAAAATAATAAAGTCTTTCATGCTAATGCCTATTCTCTGTACTTTGAAATCATATCCAATAACTCATCAACATCGTTGGTAAACTGGAAGCCAGCTTTTTGGACATTTCCTTTTAAGTTCCACGAAATATCTGGTTTTCCTGTATTTGCAAACTTATTGGCATCAAAACCAATAGCGGGCATTCCTGTGATATCTGAGCTATCTTGAAGTTGCTGAACGAGACCTTTCCCTTTTCCCGTTTTAACTTGAATGACTACTCCATTTTTTAATAAAACATCTAAGTCGGTTATATTTTGAGGCGGCCCGATCCAGTCTTTTTCTTGTACTTTATGTATTGGTATTTCTACATGCTTTACCATGCCAGGAAATCTTTTCTCAATAGCATTTACAAGTTCAGGTACCCCAACATCAGGGGCCTTTTTAGGATCCCACTTTATAAAGTCATCGTATGTGCGTGCAATATTATTTGAAGCAGCAATAGCCTTAGCTTGCCGAGCCGGATCTTCCTTCTTCGCCGTCAACCCAAACGGGTCAACCCATCCCACCGGATTCGGCGCATATTGATAGGCATTGGCGCCGCCCAGGAGGCCGATGGGGTCTTGGTTGATGAAGCGGCCGCTTTGCGGATCATAGTACCGGTGGCGGTTGTAATGGAAGCCGGTTTCTTCGTCGTAGAATTACCTTGCTTTAGTTATTTTAAAAACGCAAATAAATAATAAATCACTTATATTATAGGATTCTCTATAGGCATTCCATTAGGCTCTAACCATTGCAAATTACTTAAATTAATAGTTTCTTTGTATTTCTTTATAGAGGTAACAAAGCTCTCCGTTGGGGCTATTCTTGCCCATGAAAAATCGCAGGTGTTAATAATTGACTCCAAAAGGACAGGTGATACAAGTCTAGCTGACGAGAAATCCGCCTCCAATATTCTGCTATTATCTACTTTAATCCGCACAAAGTAGCATGAGTTAAAGCTCGACTTTTTTATTTTACAGCGGCTAAAATTAGCTTCGTATCCGTAAACTCCGTCAAAAGAGCAAGACCCAAACTTACAGTCAATAAAGTTTGTTTTATGGAGCCTAGAACAAAATATATTAACTTTTCTAAAAGTACAGTTCACAAATGTAGCGTAACTAAAGTTAATATATGACAGATCGCAGGAATCAAAGTTCTCATTCTGTATATCAATCCCCCTAATATCGAGCAACTCATCAAAGTATTTATCTTCAAAGTCATAGTTACCCAACTTAACACTATCAATAAATACTTCAACTACTGGGCTATCTGACTTTAATGCGGAAACAACTTCTTCTTTCTTCTTCACGCCTAAGGAGGTCTTCCAATATTCTAGAAAATCATTCATCAGATTTATTTCCTGAAAAATTAGGGTTGTCAACCCATTCGCCACTCCAAAGGTGGGAGTGGCAAAAGATAAAGTACAACTGGCTGCCGCTGGGTTCGCATGAGACGTTCGAGAGATTGAAGGAGTCAGTCACCGATCTCCTGTCAAAATTAGGACAGAAATGTAAGATTAATTCTATTTAGACACTTAATTAACTTCTAATGACAAAAAGTCAAACGAGCATTTTGATATGGCCATTAACAGAATATCAAAAAACCATTTTATCATCAGGATACAGTGGTAATTGTTAGGCCAGTTTCTTCTGACAAAAATTTTGCCAAGTAATACGAAAAGTTATGTATATTTGAAATTTCATGAACATTCAACTCTTTATCCACAATTTTTTCCGCCAATTTATCAGGAGCCACATGGTCAGTATAACTATTATAATAGAGAGTATAAAAACCTTCTTCTTTATTGTCAGGTATGCCATACAGAGATATCATGAAGTCGTCGTTTTCAGCCGTAAATGAAACCACATCATCACGATCCATTGCACGAAAATCCATGAATGAAATAATGGACTTTATCATATTAAAAGTGCCATAAATATCAAACTTCTGGTCAATTATAACCATCCCTATAAGGCCACGCCCGTTCACTTTGGACTCGTTTTTATTATTTTTTATTTCAATATTCATTTAATGAATTGACTATATTTAAGTTATCTATTTTTTTAAACTCTTCTTCTTTCAAGCTGTTTTTAAAGTCTACCTTGACATCTGAGTTTACCTACCAGTGTTTACACCCAGGGCACCACATCCATAAGCTACCTTTATCCATTTTATGCTGAGAAGACACTTTGAATTTATGATAGAAGAATCTTAATTTATCTTTATTGCATAATGGGCACAAAGGAAGTTCTTTGCTATCTATGAAGCTGCTCATTGCCCATTTAAACTTATATTCAGGATCATTGGTTGTGACTACAGGAAACCAAACTTCCATTAGTTGCCATTCCATCCAGTTCGGCTAATTTATTTTTTAAGCACCAAAAGAGTCCAATGTGATGGAGTGTTTCTCTTCAATAAAACTCGACACTTCCTCTAAAGAAGAAAATGATGCTGTAGACTCAGAAATGACTTCATCAGAATCATAGCCAAGCGATAGATCCATCAATATGACATCCACTATGTAAATATTATTTTTCTTTGAAATTATTATGACTTTTGAAATTGGTGGTGATGATGGCGAAAAAGGCATCCTTTCCGAGTAAGACACACTTCTTCTATTATTCAAATAATGATTTATCTTTTTATGCTTTCTTGTATTCATTTTTTAGATTTTTTCCGATCAATTAAGATCTCTCTTTTAAAATATTTCCCATCCTTGTAGCCCTCTATGTTTATGTGAGGGATGTGCCGGTGAGGATGATCCTCAGGTGTAACACTTGAATGACCATGAAGTATCCCCTCTTCATTGTCGTATAGATAGTCCTTATGAAAAATAATAGTATCTTTACTGTCTTTTTCTCTACTAGCAATGCTTTTAGCTTTTCTATACATTTCAACTTTAGATAGAGCATGCTCATCATTAAGTCTAGCGGCCCCAATTAATTCTTCTTTATTCATTCCTGACAGAATTTTTATCGGACCAGGGCCTGGACCTGTAAACTTTAACGCATTAGGAAAAGCTGTGTGAAGTAATGTGTCGGCTTCTTTGAATGAACTAACGGTAACAGCAGCAAACTTTTCAGCTCCTAATAACTTATCTAGATCCTTTTGTTTGATGGCGCTGACTGTATGCTTTTTTAGTTTAGCTTCGTACTCTGAACGTCTCTGCTCTTTTCTGGAAAAGTAGCCACCATGAGCAATATTGTCATGTTCTAAGCTATTTCTAGGGCAGTCCCCCGGCTTCGCCGTCAATCCAAACGGATCAATCCATCCCACCGGATTTGGCGCATATTGGTAGGCATTGGCGCCGCCCAGGAGGCCGACGGGGTCTTGGTTGATGAAGCGGCCGCTTTGGGATCATAGTACCGGTGGCGGTTGTAATGGAAGCCGGTTTCTTCGTCAAAGTATTGTCCCTGGAAGCGTAGCGGGTTGTGGACGCTTTCCACGTCTTGCAGGGCCAGGGCGCCGTAGGCTTTGTAGCGGGCGGACCAGACCAGGGTTCCCTCGGCGTCGGTCATTTCCTGGGGCGTGCCCAGGTGATCCAGGTGGTAGTGGTAGACTTTTTCGTCCTGGATGAACGCCAGCGGCCGGAAGGAGTCGGGTTCGTAGACGTAGAGCTTGCGCAGGTGCTGGCGTTGTTCGGACAGCAGCACGTCGCCGTTCCACAGGAATTCCGTCTGCCCGAAGGCGTCCTGTTTTGAGATACGGCGGCCTAAAGCATCGTAACGGTACTCGGTGCGCTGGCCGTCTTTCTCCACCGCAATCAGCTGGTTCTGCTTGTTGTAGAGGTAGCGGGTTTCCAGTTTGCCGCCTTTGCCGCGACGTTCGCGGATCAGGTTACCGGCGTCGTCATAGTCAAAGTGGCGATCGCCATGGAATTGCAGGCGGTTGCCTTTTTTCACCGCGCTATCGCGTTCTCCGTTCAGGATGTTGCCCGCCGGGTCGAAGTCGAACTGCTCGTTGCAGTAGCTTTCCACTTTTTTCAGGCGGTCCAGGGCGTCGTAATGGTAGCGGGTCGCGCCTTTTTGCAGATCGTCAATCAGCGCCAGATTGCCGTGGTGGTCGTACTGATAACGGCGATCGATCAGTTGGGTTTTGTTCGCTTCATGGTTGACGCGATGGCGGCTCAGTCGCCCCATCAGGTCGTATTCGTACTGGGATTGCAGTGCGCCCTGCTGGCGGGCGACTTCACGACCCTGTGCGTCGCGGGTGATCTGCGTCAGCAGGTTGTCGTTGTAGCGGGCTTCGCTGAACAGGCCATGTTGGTCATAAGCGAAGTTAAGCCGGGTTCCGTCCGCTAACTGGGTTTGCGTGCGCAGGCCCAGGGGATCGTACTCATGCCGCAGCACATGCTGGTCCTGACGCTCTTCGGTTAACTGTCCCAGGGCGTTGTAGGCGAAGCGCAATTGTCGGTGGGGATTGCTCGCCTCAGTAAGCCGTCCCGCCGCATCGTAGTGGAACTGGCTGACCTCGCCGTCCGGGCTGTGTTTTTCCCGCAGTCGGCCCAAGGGGTCGCGGCTGAAGCGGGTGGTGTTGGCCTGCTCCGACGGCAGGTCGATGTGAACGCCTTCCAGATGAGAGATCAAATGACCCGCGCGGTTGTACTGATACTCCTGAATGCGTCCGTCGAAGCCGATTTCCCGGATCAGGCGTTCATTGCGGTCGTAGCCCAGTTTGTAGCGCTCGCCCTTCTCGTTGATCAGGCCAATCAGGTTGCGCTCTTTGTCGTACAGATATTCAAACACCTGTCCGTTGGCGTCGATCTTTTTGCGCACCTGGGACAGGCCGTCGTACAGGTATTCCGTGCAGCGGCCGGCGGCGTCGATAAAGTGGGTCAGTTGACTGTTGGCGTTGTAGCGCAACTGCACGGCGGAGCCGTCCGGATGCTGCACGCGGGTGACGTTGCCGAGCAGGTCGTATTCGTACTCCGTGGTGCGCTGGTCCGGGTCAACAACCGCGCCGATATCGCCGTCTTCGTTCAGCAGGTACTCGGTGCGGCGGCCGTTGACGCTCTCGCTGACCAGCTGCGCCATGGCGTTCCAGACGAAGGTTTTCTCATTGCCGGCGGCATCAGTGATGGTTTGCGGCAGACCGCGTTCGTTGTAGGCGTAGCGGGTCTGGTTGCCGAGAGGATCGGTGACGCTGGTCAGCAGCCCTTTGCCGTTGTACTCGCGACGCCAGCTGTGGCCCAGGGGATTGATCATTTCCTCCGGCTGACCGCGATGGTTGTAACGGATTTTGTAGGTCGCGCCGGTGGCGTCGGTCAGTTGCGTCAATAAGCCCTGCTCGTCGTAGACGTAGCGGGTGACGCCGCCTTCCGGGTCTATGTGCTCGATCAGCTGGCCGTTCTTGTTGTAGGCCATGCGCGTGACCCCGCCCTCGGGATCGATTTCCTTGATGATCTTGCCGCGGTGGTCGTAGTAGTAAGTGGTTTTGCCGCCGTTGCTGTCGAAGGCGTGGGAGACTTTATTGGCGGTATCCCATTCGAAACGGTAATCGTAAATGCCGCGATCGCCCCACTGACGCAGACACTTGCCGCTGGGGCTGTACTGACTCCATTCGAAATAGAAGCTGAAGCCGGTTTTCAGGGTGCGGCGGGTGATGACGTGATTCCGGTAGGCGTAGCTTTCGCTGGCGCCGGCCCGGTCTGCGGCGCGGATCAGGTCCTGCTGTTCGTCATACTCGTAGGTGGCCAAGGTAACAACGGCGCCGTTGCTCTGGATCGACTGAATCTCGCACATCAGGCCCTGGGCGTTGTGCAGGATATGCAGACGCGGTCCCCAGTTGGCTTGCAGAATGGTGATGGGGCGCTCATAACCTTCCACGTCCTGCCAGTAAGCAATGTCGATGCGATTGCCCAGGGCGTCCACCAGGGCTTCCAGGCGGTAAGCGCCGTTGCCGCCGACGAAGACCTTGTCCGGTTGCCCCATCTGCTGCAGCGCGTAGGTGTTCTCGTCCACCCGATGCAGGGTCATGCGCTCCGCGGCGTTGCGGCTGGACTGTTCGATCAGGGGACGCGGGAAGTCGATATAACGACCTTCATCGCTGGTGAAGGTGATGCGGCCGTTGTCCTCTTCCAGGGTCTGACACAACAGGTGGGTCCAGCCCACGCCCAGACCGCGCTGGTGGTTGTTGGAGCTTTTATAGGTGCGTTTCCACACCAACGGCATGGGACCGGGCAAGGTGAAGTCCACCAGATCCAGCAGTTCCTCGCCGGTGATCATGCTCACCGGATCGCCGCTGACGCAGGCTTCGTCGTTGGCGGTTTGCGTGTCGCCGTTATCGTTCTGGCCGCTGGCGTCGCTGACGGACGTCTCTTCAGGGCTGGACTCGGATGAGGCGGGCGGCGGCGCGCCATAACTGGTTTTCTCCCCCTTGACGCTCGCCCAGCCTACATTGCCGTTGAAAGACGGATGGTTTTCCGCCATGGGATTAGAGGCGGCCGCCCCGCCAGCGGCGGTTCCCGCCGGACGTTTCGGCGAGGGCGTCTTCACCGGCTTCAGGCGGTTCAGCAATTGCGTGGCGGCATGGGTGTTGGATTGCCCCGGCGTCAGCGTTTTGTTCTTCTCAATGATCAGCGGATGGAAAGGTTTTTCCGAACTATCCACAACCAGCAACACATTGCCATGGCGCGCTTCGCGAATCAGGGTGTTGCGCCAGCTATTAAACGCTGCCGCGGTGCGGCCGGGAAACTTGTTTGAGGTGGACTGGAAATGACTTCCCTGCAGCGAAGCGATGAAAGCGTCGAACTCTTTGCCGCGTCCGTCGCCGTCGTTCAGACATTTTTCGATATAGCCGATAGCGGTGGTGGGCGATTCGATACGCGACAGCTCATCGGACGTGATGTCCAGATGGTGTTTGATCTGGAAACGACGGGGGTAATGCATGCAGGAAACATCCCTTGTTAAAGGCCGCTTCTGGACGCATGAAGGCTCAGGTAAACCGGGGGGAGGGGAACCTGAACTGCTGTAAGAAGAGGCCGGGTTACAAACAGAAATAATGCTGGCGTTATTGTATTTGTGTCTGTTTTTTGATCAATCGTTCTTTGGGACTAACGCCAGTCATGAAAAAGGAGTAAGTGAAAGTCGTGCTGTAGAGAAGGGGGCGGTTTACGTGTTTAAAACAGATCGATATCTCCGTCGTCTTCATTTTGTTTAGCCATTTCATCCAGATAGTTGGCTTTGAAGTGGGCCAAAGCGGTTTCAATGGCGACGCCGTTGAGAATCATATCGAACATCTCTCTCTCACAGGCCATGGTGTAGCGGCCTTTGAGATCTTGTTGCAGGTTTTTCCATTCTTCCGGCTTGTCCAGACGCTCGCGCGCCTGCAAGAGTCCGCCAAGGTCGCCGAGGCTTTCCTTGACGTGGCAAAGGCGTTGCGCCAGGCGGTCGAAAAACTGGAAGTCGACCACGGCGTTATGGACATCTTTCTTCAGGCCGTCTAGCTGCAATTTAAGTTCATGGGCCTGCGTCGAGGGGTCTGGGGCGGCGTTAACGGTGGCCACGATGGTGGTGAAGGACTGGGTCAAACGGCCGAAAGATTTCTCGCTTTCCAAAATGGAGGCTTCGATCTGCGCCACAGCCAGCGTGAGCATGGTGATGGTTTCATTGATATGCAGCCACTGTTCTTCGCTTAGTTCCAAAGGGGTTTCTGCCTTGCTCATCCGTTTGCCTCTAATGTTTATTCTGGTCTTACGTCCTGTTTCGCCTGTCAGATTTCCACCACGGTCACCCGGTCGCCCTGAGCGCCGGCTTTGATCAGGCCCTGGCGGGCGCGGTTGAGAACGCTTTCCGGGCGCTCATCCAACAACTGGTTCTGGGTAATGCCGATACTAACTGTAAACGGCGGCCTAATACTGGGATGGCGGTCCACCAGCGCCGCCAGCTTGCTACGCAGTCGCTCTGCGGCAAGGCCCGCCTGACGCAGATCCGTTTCAGGCATCAATACGGCGAATTCGTTTTCTCCGATGCGTCCGAGCGTGTCCTCGCGACGGAATACCGCTTTGCAGGTCGCGCCGATAAGCGCCAGCATCTGCTGGCTTTGCTCTGAGTCGCGCGCATGGGACGCGTTGAACTGGTCTACTTGAAAAGTCAGCAGAGAGAATAGCGAGTGATGCCGATAAGCGCGTCGCCATTCTCTGTCCAGTCCATCCAGGAAATTGTCTTTATTGGAAAGCAGTGTGCTTTCGTCCTTGCCGGCGGCTTTGGAGAAATGTTCCTCCAGCTTCACATAGGCGCTGATATCCCGCTGTATGGCGGCGAAATGGCTGACGGCGCCGCTTTTGTCCAATAACGGCATAATGCTGATTTCGATCCAGTATTGGCTGCCGTCTTTGCGATAGTTCAGCAGTCGGCAACGCACTTGTGACTTTTCCTGTAAGGCGCGACGAATGCGTCGGCAGGCGCTTGCATCGGTTAATGGGCCTTGCAGCATTCTGGGAGTAGCGCCGATGAGTTCGTCTCTGCTGTATCCGGACAATGCCTCCATGGCGCTGTTGGCGTAAACGATTTCCGGGCCGGGGTCGTCCAAGGGCGAGGCTTTGGTGACTAAGACGCCGTCGGCGGCGTTTTCCACAATGTCTTGAAAACCGAACTCTTGCTCCAGTGCGTTCATTGCTGTCCCAATTGCAGGTGTTCCACTTTTAAGTCTAGTTAAATCTGCCCGCCGCTACTTACTTTTAGAAAATATATTTATTAATCAATTGGTTGATAGGTTTTAAATAAATAGCTGACTCAACTCTGGATGCCTATAATGAAATAACTTCATTCAAGTGTAGTAGAAAGCTGAGTAAAGCCATTATCTGCACGGACTCTATGGAAAGACGATAAACCTATGCAAGCCACAGAGATTAAAGCGCCACTTACTCTGACGACCGCGCGTTTGCGGTTGCGCCAGTTCACGGAAGCGGATTTGCCGGAGTACGCCGAGATGCTGGCCGACGACGAAGTCATGCGTTATATGGCGAATGGACAGGGTTATGACCTGGATGCGGCATGGAAAAGTCTGGCGCTGATGCTTGGTCACTGGCGCTTGCGCGGCTATGGTTTGTGGGCGTTGGAGGATCTGGAGAGCGGACGTCTGCTGGGGCGTGCGGGGCTTTATTATCCGCAAGGATGGCCGGGCATGGAGATTGGCTGGCTGCTGCGCCGCGATTCCTGGGGGAAGGGGTACGCCTTTGAAGCGGCGCAAGCGGTCAGGGATGTGGCCTATTCCCATGTGGGCGCTTCCTCTTTGGTCAGTTTGATTCATCCTATGAACGTCCGCTCACGGCGAGTGGCGGAAAAGCTGGGAGGGAAAGCCAGTAAAACCCTGGAGATTCAGCAGAAGCAGGTTCAGCTTTATAGTATTCCCAAACCCTGACCTTTGGAGGAGTCGATATGCCGAGAAAGACAGGACAAAGTAAGCCGCCCCCATTAGTGAAAGCGGGTTGTGGCGTCCGTTTCGATCCAGAGCAGTTGGACGAAGACACGGGATTTGATTTTTCCGGCGCTGCAGACTTATTAGAGGAAGAGAAGGCGCAACAGGAAATCGATAAGAGTGAACAGGAAACACTAACTGCAGACGAAAAAAACCCGGCGAAGGCCGGGCAAAGCGCTGAGTAAACACTCAGGGTCGAGGTGCTTACATAGACGGAGTGAGCGACACAGGAATCGCTTGATCCGTCTTATTACTGCGGTCGCAGTAATTCTTTGGCGTTTGTTCCTGTACGCGCCTACAGCTCTACGCCAGGCTCCACATAAAGACGTGGGCAGGCGCTGCCGTCTTCTTTGAACAGATGACAGTTGTGCGCTTTCAGGCCCAAAGCAATCGGGTTGTTCTCCCGCACGGGATTGGCGCCCGGCGTACGCAGGGTCAGGGTGTTGTCGAAGCCTTCCACGTCCGCGTGCACCAGAGTCTGATAGCCGAGGCGTTCAACCACATTCACCACACCATTGAGAATGACTTCGCCTTCTTCTGCGCTGACGAAATGCTCTGGACGAATGCCCAGGGTCGCTTTATCGCCTTTTTTCAACCCGGCTCCATTGACCGGAACGACGACGTCGATGGCGCCTGGCAACGAGACTTTGACGGACTGAGCGCCCGCTTCCATCACCGTGCAGGTGACGAAGTTCATTTTGGGCGAGCCGATAAACCCGGCGACAAACTTATTGGACGGGTAGTGGTAAAGCTCCAGCGGTTTGCCCACCTGCGCAATGCGTCCGTGATCCAGCGCGACGATTTTGTCCGCCATGGTCATGGCTTCGACCTGGTCGTGGGTCACGTAGATCATGGTGCTCTGCAAACGTTTGTGCAGCTTGGATATCTCGATACGCATCTGTACCCGCAGAGCGGCGTCCAGGTTGGACAGCGGCTCGTCGAACAGGAATACCTTGGGCTCGCGCACCATGGTCCGGCCAATGGCCACCCGCTGTCGTTGTCCGCCAGACAAGTCTTTCGGCTTGCGTTGCAGCAGGTGCTCCAGTTGCAAAATGCGCGCGGCGTTTTCCACGCGCTTGTCGATCTCGGCTTTGGCTGTTTTCGCCAGTTTCAAACCGAACGCCATGTTTTCCGCCACATTCATGTGGGGGTACAGGGCGTAGGATTGGAACACCATGCCGACTTCGCGCTGCATGGGCGCCTTTTCGTTCATGCGCTCTTCGCCGATGAACAGGTCGCCTGAGGTGATTTCCTCCAAGCCGGCGATCATACGCAGCAAGGTGGATTTACCGCAGCCGGACGGACCGACGAAGACGACGAATTCGCCGTCTTCAATATCCAGATTGATGTCTTTGGATATTTCTACTGTGTCATAACTTTTGCAGACATTTCTTAGCGTTACGCTGGCCATGGCTGGACCCTCTTGACTTGATTGCCGGCGTGTTTACGCCAACTGACAAATACCGATTCCGTAAGCGGGAAGGTGGACGCGGGCGTCGCTCCATTCCGCGTTAAGTACGCTGAGTTCGCTCACTACCGTTTTGGCGCCGGCGGGCAGCTCGATGTCCACGCTTTGCCCGGACAGGTTCAGCGCCACCATCATGCGTTCGCCGTTATGGCTGCGCTCGTAAAGAAGCGTATCCGGCGGGCTTGGCAGGAAGCGGACGTCGCCTTTCTGCAGCACAGGCTGCGCTTTGCGCCAGTGCAGAAATTCACTGTAGATGTGCAACAGCGAGTCTTCCGCGTCTTCTTGCTCCGCCACCGCGGCGGCGACATGTTCCGGATAGACTGGCAGCCAGGGTTTGCCAGTCGTGAAACCGGCATGCTCTTGCTCCGCCTTCCAGGGCATGGGCGTGCGACAGCCGTCGCGGCCTTTATATTCCGGCCAGAAAGCGATGCCGTAGGGATCGACCAGATCTTCGTATTCCAGCTCCGCTTCCACTAGGCCGAGTTCTTCGCCTTGATAGAGACAGACGCTACCGCGCAGAGTCAGCAGCATCGCCATGTAGACTTTGTTCAACGCCAATGGCGCTTCCTGTCCGCACCAGCGAGTGGCCACCCTTGCGACGTCGTGATTGCCGATGGCCCAGCAAGGCCAGCCATCCACCAGCTTCGACTCAATGGTTTCTACGGTTTTGCGCAGAAACTTGGCGTCGCACTGCTCGGTCAGGAAGTCGAAGGAGTACGCCATGTGCAGCTTGTCGCCGTCGGAGGTGTAAGCGGCCATAGTGTCCAGGGAGTTGTCGTCGCCGATTTCGCCCACGGTGGTCGTGCCCGGATATTTCTCCAGCAGCGCGCGTACCCGTTGCAGGAACGGCAGGTTTTCCGGCTGTGTCTTGTCGTAAAGGTGACGCTGGTAAGCGTAGGGGTTTTCTTTACGCACGCCGATGGAGCCTTCCGCCACTTCGGTATTGGCGGGGTTATCCCGCAGCTGCTTGTCGTGATAGCAGAAGTTGATGGCGTCGAGACGGAAGCCGTCCACGCCTCTTTTCAGCCAGAACTCAACATCGCTGAGCACTTGCTCAACCACGTCAGGATTATGGAAGTTCAGGTCCGGCTGGCTGGTCAGGAAGTTGTGCAGATAGTACTGACGACGACGGCTGTCCCACGCCCAGGCGGAACCGCCAAAGACAGACACCCAGTTATTCGGCGGCGTTCCATCGGGTTTCGCCTCCGCCCACACATACCAGTCCGCTTTCGCATTGTCGCGACTGCTGCGGCTCTCCTTGAACCAGGCGTGCTGGTCGGAAGTGTGGCTGAGCACCTGATCAATGATGATTTTCAGGCCGCGCTTGTGCGCTTCCGCCACCATCGTCTCGAAATCTTCCAAGGTCCCGAATATAGGATCGACGTTGCGATAGTCGGAAACGTCGTAACCGAAGTCCTTCATGGGGGAAGTGAAGAAAGGAGACAGCCAGATGGCGTCCACTCCCAGACTGGCGACATAGTCCAACTTTGCGGTAACGCCCGGCAGGTCGCCGATGCCGTCGCCGTTGGAATCAAAAAAACTACGGGGATAAATTTGGTAGATGACTGCGCCGCGCCACCAATCACGATCAACCTGCATGTCGCCTCTCTTAACAACTCCAAACCAGGTAACGCACGTGCACCCACAGAAAAGTGGAAGACGTTGTTATTTTTACAGTTATGAAGATGGTGCCTGCGGCGAACCGGCCGAACATCCTCCCTCCCTCTTTTTTCTTGGCGTAGTAGTGGGGATGAGGGGGGAGGAGGAGGCGGAGGGTGGGTATGAGGGGGAGCTGCGCTCACTCCCCCTGTATCTTACTCAACAGATCCCGCGCCAGATTGATGGCTTCGGAGCGGTGGGTGATGTTCTGTTTTTGGTAGAGACTGCGGATGTGGGTTTTCACGGTGGTGGGCGCCACTTTCATGTGCTCGGCGATCTGGTCGTTGGACAGACCGGCGTGGATAAGGCTGAGCACTTGCCACTCCCGGCGGGTGAGGGGCGAGGTGCGGATGAGTTCCGGCACGTCAGGGCGGTCGATAATATCCTGAATGATGGCTTCGTCCAGTGAAATGCGGATTGCGCGGCTGAAATCCCTTTGTTGCTGCGCCAGTTGGATCAGACGTTCCGCCCGCTGTTTTTCCATTTCATCCAACTGCTCTTCGCTGATCAAGGCTTTGAGAATATTGATCAGCACCTTGCCGATGCGCAGGAAGCTGCCCACTGCGCCGGTGGTGCTGGCGAGTTTCAGCGCGATGGCCATGTGGCGCAGGGCTTCTTCGCGTTGCTCGTTAAGCCAGTAAAGCTGCGATAAATGGATATGGTTGCGGTTGATATCGGTTTTCAGGCCAAACTGTTCCGCCATGCTTTGGATGCCTTCCAACAGCGGCAGCGCCTTGTCGAAATCACCCAGGCTGACATAGGCCCGCGCCCAGTTGCGGATATTGCACTGGGTAAAGTGATTGGTGGCCTGTTCGGGCGTCGGTTCCGGCGCCGCGGTCAACCAGCGTTGTATAGACTCTTTGTCGCGCACCGCGTCCCAGTAGGAAAGCATGGCGGCGTGCGCGTTGGCGGTCCAGTCGATATGGTATTCGCCGGAGGCCAGCATT
This sequence comes from Hahella sp. KA22, assembly GCF_004135205.1. Classification (NCBI taxonomy): domain Bacteria; kingdom Pseudomonadati; phylum Pseudomonadota; class Gammaproteobacteria; order Oceanospirillales; family Hahellaceae; genus Hahella; species Hahella sp. KA22. Next base: position 1,038,090 of record NZ_CP035490.1, read on the forward strand.
TTGTGGATCTTCTGCACATAGTCCGCGCATAACGACTGGCGGCCTCGCGCCTGGGCGATCTTCGCCAGCATCACGTAGCTTTGGATGAACCAGCGTTCTCCCTGGCTTTCCAGAATCTCGATGCCTTTTAATGCGCATCGCTCCGCGCTTTCCAGGTGGTGCCATTCCCACATGATCTGACTGCGTATACGGTACAGGAATTCCAGAATGGGCAGGCGCTCCAGACTGTGGTCTTCCGCATATTGCAGCGCCTTCTCCTGGATGTTGTAGGCTTTCTGCAGATAGCCCTGGGCGACGCTGATCTCCGATTGCTGGCACAACGCCCAAATCACGTTCTGGTGCGCATGTTCCGCCAGCGCCAGTTGTTCAGTGTCCTGCATGCGGTTAATGGCTTCCTTGAGGTGGCCCTGCACGAATAAGGACTCGCCAATAACAGAAGAAGCCGCGGTGCGAGAGGTGGGCAGATACACCGGATCATGAGCCAGGGCGGATTTTGCGAAGGTCTGGGCCCGCTCCGCATCCCCGACATTCATGGCCACCTGGGCGCGCACGGCGTTGAATTCGCCGGTGATGGCTTCCCATTCCTCTTCGCTGCAGTGAGTCTTCAGATGTTGCTCCGCCGCTTTCAGCCAGGATTCCACCTCGGACCACTGATACTGCCCCTGCGCTACCCAGGCGCGCAGCAGGGTAAGAATAGGGTGATCGGCGATGACCTCTTTATTCAGCGCATCAAAACAGCGTTGCAGTAGATTGAACTGCCCTTCGGTGAAAAAGTCACGGCCGCAACTGAGCAGGATATCCTTGATGCGTTGCTGGTCTTTGGCCAGCACGGCGTGACGGGCGGCGTCTTCAAAGAAGCCCATTTCACGCCAGGCGTCGCTGGCGCGTTGATGGAGCCGCGCAGTTTCATCCGGCAGCACGCAGGCCTGCATATGTCGTAAATACGCGGCGAATAGTGGGTGGTAGCGGAACCACAAGCCGCTGCTGTCCAGCGGCACGATGAATAGTCCCAGGTTCAACAGGGAGTTCAGAAGAAACTGGCCGTCCTGTTGTTGCGCCAGACGCATGACCATCAGCGCATTGAAACGCTCCAGTACGCTGGTGCGCAGCAGGAACAGACGCTGCTCGTTGTCGATACTGGTGCGGGTAAGCTCGTCAAAGTAATCGAATATATAGTGATTGCCGCTGTGCAGCTGCTCTACGTATTCGTTGAATTCGACACCAGTGGAAGCGGTCGCCGCCAGCAGTTGCAAGGCTGACACCCAGCCTTCGACCCGACGATTGGCGCGTTCGATGCTTTCCCGGGACACTTCAAATCGCAGGCGCTGCTCAAAATAGGCCTGAGCTTCGTCGGCGCTGAAAGAAAGGTCCTTGGCGGTGATCTCCAGCATCCGCCCCTGCATGCGTAACTGCGCCACACCAATGGGCGGTGTGGTGCGGGATAACAGCACTAACGTAATGTAGGGAGGCAGGTGGCGCAGCAGAAAAGTTACGCCGCTATGGATCTCTGTATTGGTGATCAGGTGATAATCATCCAGCACCACAAGCAGCGGATCGCCTTCCAAAGGTAACTCAGACAGCAGATCGGTGAGAAACGTCTGTAATGTCGGGTAACCTTGCTGGTTTAACGTGCGCAGGGTTTCCGGGCAGGCGCCTCGGGTGGCTTCATTTAATGTGTGAGCGACATAAAAGGCGAACTGCTCGCTCAGATTGTCCTGGGCGTCGAGACGGAACCAGGCGGCGTTGGCGCCCAGTGCGTTCAGCCGATCATCGATCATCGTGGTTTTGCCGTAACCAGCGGGTGCCTGCACCAGGATCAGGTTGACCGGATCGATCTCATGCAGCAGGTCGTCGAACTTCTCCCGCTCCAACAGGCGAGCTGGCCTGGGCGGAGGCATTATCTTGGCTTTTATCAAGGTTAAAGACTCGGGCTTTATTGTAGTTGTCATCGGCGACCCTAATTATGTTTCAGCGCTAATGTCGTCCATTATTGGCCGGTTCATACGCCGGTCATGAATTTGTGATTATATGGAGCCGAGGCTCCCTGGACGCAGTTACATCAGACTTTAGCAAATATCGCTTTGGAAAGTCAGCGTCCAATCACCGTATACGCCCTGACGGCGGGCGCTTATGTGGTTATTGCGTATTGCTGGTATGGGGCTGGAAGACCACCATACTCGGATGTATACGACAGTGCGTTTTCATTATTTCACTTTGCCCGCAATGTCTTGCGCGTCCATTCTGCGATGTGCGCATGCGGCTGCGGTGAAATAGCGGGATCGTAACAGTTTTTGACGCCGCAGCGGTTCTTCCCCTGCGGCTTTTTTTTGCCCTCAGGGTCCGATCTAAAAATCCCCGACTGCGATAGTTTTGTATTGGCGATGCGACTGTGTTTAAGGAAAGGCGCGGAGGTTGGCGGTGGTTATTCTTGCTTATGCGATGGTGATTCTGGTCTGGTCCACGACGCCATTGGGAGTTGTGTGGAGCAGTCAGTCTTTTCATCCAACGGTGGCGGTGGGGTTGCGCATGACGATCGCGGCGATCGTCACCGGCGTGGTTATCCGTCTGTATCGGATTCCGCTGCACTGGGACAGAGATTCGCTCTATAGCTATCTGTGCGGAACCATGGGCGTGTTTGGGGCCATGATGCTGACCTATTTCGCTTCGAAAACCGTTCCTTCCGGATTGATCTCCGTGATGTATGGTCTGTCGCCGATTATGTCCGGCCTGCTTGGCGTGTATCTGCTCGACGGCGCGCGCTTTCAGAAAAGCCAGTGGCTGGCCCTGGGGCTGGCTATTAGTGGTCTGGCGACGGTATTTGGCAAGGATCTGCATGCGTCAGGCGCTATCGCATTTGGTTTGCTGCTGGTGTTGGGCGCAGTGGCGTTGTTCAGCCTCAGCGGCGTGTTGTTGAAGAAACAGAAAGCGACGCCGCATCCGCTGGCGCTGACTTTCGGCTCGATTCTGCTGGCCTTGCCCGGTTATTTTATTCTGTGGGCGTTGATGGATGGGGAAATACCCCAGATTACCCTTAATGATCGTGGTCTGTGGGCGGTGGTTTACCTGGCGCTGGTGGGCTCCGTTCTGGGGTTCTTCGCATACTACTATGTGCTGCAGAAACTGCAGCCCTCCACGGTGGCCATGGCTACGTTGGTCACGCCGGTTCTGGCGTTGCTGCTGGGGGTTACGCTGAATGATGAGACGATCCATCCCACCGTGTTGCTGGGCGGTTGCCTCATCCTGCTGGGGCTGGCGCTGTACTTTGATCTGCCGCGCAAGACGCTGCGCTGGCTGCGGCCGCTCAGTACGCCAGCGTTGGTTATTCCGTTAAGCGAAGAGGAAAATAAACGCACTGACCAGCAGAGCGCAGGCGAGGTTTAGATAGAAGCCCACCCTGACCATCGTTTTCTGGGGCACAAGGCCGGTCCCGTGCACAATGGCGTTGGGTGGCGTCGCCACTGGCAACATGAAGGCGCAGGAAGCGGCGATGCCGATTGTCAGCGCGGTTTGTTCAGGGCTCAGCTGCCCCGTCGGCAAAGCCAGAAAGATCGGAACCAGTAAAGCGGCGGTTGCGGTATTGCTGGACAGTTCGGTCAGGAATATCACAAAGGCGGTGATGGTCAGCAGCAACAGATAGGCGGGCCAGGCGGCCACCAGCGCCGCCAGGGATTCACCCAGCAATTGGCTGGCGCCTGAACTCTTCAACACTACACTTAAGGTCAAACCTCCTCCAAATAGCAGCAGCACTCCCCAGTCTGTGGTGGCGCTAATGTCTTTCCAGGAAACAACTTTGCTGATGGTCAGCGCCACCAGCGCCAGTATGGCGATCCAGCTATCCAGGTCTTTCTCTATTCCCAGCAGTCCTCCTAAGGGTTTGCTGAATAACCACATCGCAACCGTAGTGCTGAATATGCTCAGTAGAATCAAACGCTCGCGGGTCCAGGTAAAGTCGGAACGCGTCACTGTCTGGGCGCGACCGCTAAGATCCGGTCGCAGCGCTTTGTAGAGAATGAACAACATTACCGGCCACAGCATCAGCGTTACGGGCAAGCCCAGTTGAATCCAGTCGCTGAAGGACATGCCCAACTGCGCGGCGACAATGGCGTTGGGCGGACTGCCCACCAAGGTGGCGACGCCGCCGATGCTGGCGGAATACGCCACCGCCAGAAGCGCGAATACGCGAGGATTATCCGGGCGATCATTTTCCTGGCTGAGCATGCCCAGAACCAGCGGCATCATAATGGCGGTCGTAGCGGTGTTGCTGATCCACATGGAGAGCAGCGCGCTGAGGGCGCATAGTAAAATCAGGGCGTGACTGATTTTGCCGCGGGTGAGGCGCAGCACCTTTGCGGCGATGGCGCTGTCCACTTGCTGTTTATGCAGCGCTGAAGCCAGAGCGAAACCGCCAAGGAACAGGAAGATAATGGGATTGGCGAACTCACTGAAGCCCTCCTTGACGGACAGTAAGCCCAATGTCACGGCCATAATGGGAATCAACAAAGCTGTGACAGTGACATGCAGCAACTCCGTCATCCACAACACGGCGGCTATCCACAGGATGGAAAGCCCATGTCGGGCGTCGGCGGGCGCCTGTATCAGCGTTTCCAGGCATAGCGGCCCTGCGGCCAGCATTATCCAGATCAGTTTCAGTCGCATGATGAATCAGCCGTTGCTCTCCTTGTGCTGGCGTTCTGGTTGATGTAACGCCCAAAATGGGGTAATCATCGGTTTTTCATAGAGTAATTGACTTGATACAACGCAAAAGGACGCCAATGACATCGAATGCCTCTCAGTTTAGCCTACGGCCTATCGCCCCTGCGGATAACGCGCAAATGGCGGAGGTCATCCGTCAGGTCTCCGCCGAATATGGACTCACGCCTGAGCGGGGGTTTGCTGTCGGAGACGCCAGTGTAGACGTCATGTATGAAACCTATGCAACGGCCGGCGCCGCCTATTGGGTGGTGGAGTACGACGGACGCATTGTCGGCGGCGGTGGCGTGGCGCCTTTGGCGGGTGGAGACGGCTCGGTAGCGGAACTACAGAAAATGTATTTCCTGCCAGTCTGCCGTGGACAAGGCTTGGGGTACAAAATCGCGCTTATGGCGCAGACGTTCGCCAAGGACCTGGGGTTCAAGCAGTGCTATCTGGAAACGACGGCCGCGTTGAAAGAGGCCATCACCCTGTACGAACGCCTGGGCTTCAAGCTGCTGACCGACCCCATGGGAGATACCGGTCATCAAGTCTGCGAAGTACGTATGATCAAAGCGCTGGACTAACTCCGCGCCTTACATCCAGCCTATCGTGTTCAGCACTGTAATGCCGATCGCCAGGGAGACGAAGGACGCCAGGGTGGATAAGGCGACAATGGCGGCGGCCAGCTCACTGTCCCCACCCATGGCTTTCGCCATCACGAAACTGACGGTGGCGGTCGGGCTGGCGAACATGAGAAAGAGCGAACCCAGGTAGATATCGCGTATGCCTATGGCGAACGCGATAACGATCTGCGCAACAGGCAGCCAGATCAGCTTCAGTTGCGTGGCGTGCAACGCCAGCCGGGAAGTCGCCCGCAAGACCTTGCCGTTGATGGAGCCGCCGACGCAGAGCAGCGCCAGAGGCAGGGTCAGATCGGCGAAGTAACCGGCGGCTTTTTTCGCCATCTCCGGCAATGGAATCTGTAATGCCGCAAAACCAAGCGCCAGTACGATGCTGATAATGAGGGGATTACGGACGATCTCTTTCAACACGCCTGCCCAGGGCAGCTTGGCGTTTTGATGCTGTGAGGCGGTTAACGCCCAGACTGACAACAGGTTGTAGAGCAAGGTGACGAAGCCCAGCAGCACTGATCCTATCGCCACGCCCTGCGCGCCATAGGCGCCGGCGCATAACGCCAAGCCAACGATGCCCAGATTACCTCTAAACGCACCCTGTACGAACACGCCCAGTTGCGTGGGCTCTGAAATATAGCGTTTGGCGATAATCCAGACTGCAATAAAGCCAATCGTTGTGGAGACGATGGCGTAGCCCAATTGAGCCAGATTGACCACCTGCCCCAACTGCAATTCGGCGACGTTGAGGAAGATGAGAGTAGGTAACGCGATTTTGAATACCAGACGGGAGCCAGTCTCAATGAATGCGCCGTCAATCATGTTGCCGCGTCGCAATAGAAAACCAAGGATGACGAGAAAGAAAATCGGCAGCACCACACCGGCGGCGAAAACGGCGCTTTGCAGCAACAACTCAAACATGGGCGGACTCTGGAAGTTTATTGGCTTGGTTGAGGAGTTTAAGCGAGATTGCCGCAGCGTATGAATGAGATGTCAGTATGACGAGAGGGAGTTATTCAATCGCTGGCGGTCAGGTTGGCCAGGCGGCTACGTTGGAAGACCGCCCGGCCGAGATCGATCGTTACGAATCAGCGCGCTGATAGCTTGTCCAGGTCGCGCTCGATTTCTTTGATCTTGTTGTTCACGACGCGCTCCAGGTGGCGCAGATCCTTCAGGATCTTCTCTTTTACATCTACCTGTTCGGTTTCTTTGCAGGTGATTTTGTCCAGCTCATCCAGAACGTGCAGCAGGTTAGGCGCAATTTCAGACGTGTTTTCATAACGCTTAGTGCCGCCTGAATCCACCAGCAACTGCTTTTGCAGACGGGGGAATTTTACTTTCAGGCTTCTGTGGAAAAGGTCGCCTTTTTCCTTTTTGTAGTAGATCTTGAGGATATCGTTCTCAGCTTCGGTGCGCAGCGTGTATTTTTCGATGCGTTGGGGATCGGCGACGCCGATATGCTTGAGGTGGTCAGTCATGGGTACTCCAGATAAGTTTTAAAATTTAAACCTTAAAGTCAGTTTAGTTAAGAAATCGGTAAGTTGTTAAAACAACGATGAAAAACTGTATTGGGACATATCTTGAACTTTTGATAAAAAATTGATATAGGTAGAACCCGACAAAAATGTTACCAACGGTAACCTTTTTGACTTATGTCTAGTTCTGTGAGCAGCGGATGTTTTTTGTACAACTGTGTAAGTTGGTCTATAAATCAAAAGTAGGTCCATCAGTTGTAACTTGGACGGTTGTTTGCTCGCATGACTCGCATAAATATTCTGAAAGATATGATTCGCATGGGGATGCACTTCATTCCCAATAACTTGATGGCGTATCGCCTGTGCGCTTCTCAGACATCGTGGTTTATTCATGCTCCGCCGGGGTTCTCCAGCGAGCCTTGTGAAATCGACGGGTTACAGGCGTTATGGTTGAGCCATCGCACTGAATGCGAATCCCGCGTGGTTCTGTATCTGCATGGCGGCGGATATGTCATTGGCTCCAATCGCACCCATCTTGAACTGGCCTGCCGCATCAGCAAGGCCGCCAAAGCGCGCACTTTGATGCTGGAATATCGGCTGGCGCCGGAGCATCCTTTTCCGGCGGCGCTGCATGATGTGGTGGCGGCTTATAAACACCTTTTGGATCGAGGCGTCAAAGCCAGGCATATTGTCATTGCGGGTGATTCCGCCGGCGGCGGCCTTACCATGGCGGCGCTGCAATTTATTCGTGACATGGATCTCCCGACGCCAGCGGCGGCGGTGTGTATTTCGCCTTGGCTAGATCTGACCTGCCACCTGTCGAGCAAGTCGCATCGCCTGCCTCATGATCCGGTGATTTCACCGGACCGCATACGCTTTTTTGCCCGCCATTATGCGGGAGAGCACGATCCCAAGTTGCCTGGCATCTCGCCGTTCTTTGGCGACTTGCATGACCTTCCGCCGGTGCTGATTCAGGTGGGCGGTGATGAAATTTTGCTTTCAGAATGTAAGCAGTTTCACCGGCGCGCCCGACTGCAGGGCGTACCTCTGCAATTACAGGTGTGGCCGCACATGTTTCATGTCTGGCATTTCGCATCCCGTCTGTTGCCGCAGGGCGGTCGCGCCATTCATGAAATCGGCGATTTCATTCGCTCGCACACCCCGCTGGGAGCGACGGCGGCGGCTTAATATTCGTCACGCGGGAACAGAGCAAAAAAACAATTCGTGTAGGGTGAATTCCGCTCTATAATTCTTCGCCCGGTCAGCATGGCAGCCGCCATTGACCTTGACGTCCTCTTATTGTTCTCGCCGCCGGCGCGGAAGGAATTGCATCCTATGTCCTTGAATCAAGATATCGCTCAGTCGGGCGCTTCAGCCTGTGCGCTTCCTTCTCAGGAATGGCATGAGCGGATGGCTGATGTTTTGGCGCAGCAAGGATGGGGCGTCTTTGACGATCTGATTCCGCTGGAGCTGGCATCCCGTCTGCGACAGGAGGCGGAATTCATGTATACCGAAGGCGGTTTTAGCCCTGCTCATATTGGACGTGCGGAAGACCGACAATTGAATGACTCCGTGCGGCGCGACTGGTCATGTTGGCTGGATGGGCGCAGTGAGACGCAGCAAGAGTTTCTGCTCTTTCTGGAAAATGTGCGTCAGGCTCTGAATTGCACTTTGTATCTGGGCTTGCAGGAAGTGGAAGCGCATTACGCGGTATACGAGCCGCAGGCGTATTACCGCCGTCATGTGGACAACTTTCGCGGCCGCAGCCCCCGTAAGGTGACGCTGGTGCACTACCTGAATCAGGACTGGCTGCCAGATGAAGGCGGTGAGCTGGGTTTATACGATGGCGGTAACGGCGGTCTCATCGCGGATATTACTCCCGAGATGGGCCGGACAGTGATCTTTCTCAGCGAGGATTTCCCTCACGAAGTCAGACTGACTCACCGCGCCCGCTGGAGCATCGCCTGCTGGTTGCGCACCAACTCATCGCCGTTCTGAAGCCCGCGCGTCCTTGCGGAGCCTTCTTCTGATTGGGGAAATAACTATCTGGGTTATTTGCCCAGCAGGATTTTGCTGAGATGGAGTTGCTCGTCGACTTTATCCAGCAATTCTTCATCACTGGGCGGCGTACGCGGATCTAAGCGCGCTACGCAGCGGCCTTCGCCATTCACCAGAAACTTCTCGAAATTCCAATGTATGTCCTCGCCATCGCCGATGAGCCACTGGTAAAGCGGGTGCCGTCCCGGGCCGTTCACCTCTATCTTGGCGGTCATGGGGAAGCTCACCTGAAAACGCGTAGAGCAGAACGCGTGAATAGCGGCTTCGTCGCCTGGCTCTTGCCCGCCGAACTGGTTGCAAGGCAGTCCCAATACCACTAACCCATCGTCCCTGTACTCTTCATATAGCGACTGCAGCTCTTCGTATTGAGGCGTCAGACCGCATTCACTGGCGACATTCACCAACAATAGCGTTCTGCCTTTGAACTGCTCCAGCGGCAGGTCGGCGCCATGAATATCTTTGACGGTGAAATCGTAAAGCGTCGTCATAGTTGGATGTCCTTATGTTGCTCTGGATGTTTGGGGGCTGAACCCTTATCCGCCGTAGCGACGGCGGGGTCCGTTTTGGCGTTGGCGGGGCCGGCGATTGCCAGCAAGGCCGCGCTGCCGGCGCCGCATGAAATAATGGTGCGAATGGCGGCTTCCACTTTGATATCCGGCCTTAGCGTCACTGCTTCGCCTGGGACGTGAAAAACAAAACCGGTTGTAGGGTTGGGACCTGTGGGGACAAAAACTGTGTAGCGGCCGTCGTCGTGTGTGCTGGTGACAATGGCGGTGACGCTGGTCGGCGTTGATGGGCCGAATATTTTGACTTCCGCCACGGCGCCGGATCTGAATGGCGAGTTTTTCTTATCGCCCAACAACTGGGTGACGATCTCCTTCACCATTTGATAGCCCGGCGCGATACGGCGTAAATGAACGTCAAATCGTGAATGCAGATAGCGGCCGATGCTGGTGGCGGTAAGGCTGCCAACCAGGATGCACACGATTGCGATCACCAGGATGACGACCATGTCGCCGACCACTTCCGGCGCCGATACCATACGGATGACGATATTGGTGATAGGTTGAATCAGGTCTGTGACGGCGCGGAAAAGCCAATTGAAGAATAGCCCCAATATGGCTAGCGGTAAGAGTACGATAACGCCGCCGATAAAGGCGTTGCGCAATAACAACTTCAGTTTTGTCATAAAGGTTAGAAATTACAGTCCCAGTCGGGTGATTTCGATTTTCGGACAGCGGTCCATGACGACTTTGATCCCCGCATCCATGGCTTTCTGCGCCGCCTGCTCGTGAATGACGCCCAACTGCATCCACACGACGCCGGCGCCAATGGCGATAGCGTTGTCGACGATGTCGGGAACCGCATCCGGGCGGCGAAAGATATCCACCATGTCTACAGGAACGGGAATGTCGCGCAGGCAGGCGTAAACGGTCTCGCCCAGTAAGGTGGAGCCTTCCAGCGCAGGGTTGACGGGAATGACCCGATATCCCTTGTTTTGCAGAAATAGCATGACATGGTGACTGTCGCGACCCGGTTTATCGCTGGCGCCGACCATTGCGATAGTGTGTACGCTTTTCAATATTCGACTGATTTCGGCTGCTGAGGGCATGGTGTCGTTGGCTCCGCTGATAAGCTGTCAGCATTATGCGGAGCGCCGCCGCCCCCTGCAACTGCACTCAGGTTACTTGGGATTTTTCGGCTGTAGTCTCAGCAGCTCGCCCATCTCTGCGGCTGGCAGGGGTTTGCTGAACAGGTAGCCTTGGTAGTAGTCGCATTCGTTTTCTTTCAGGAACTCCAAATGCTCAACGGTCTCCACGCCCTCCGCCACCACCTCAAGGTCCAGGTGAGCGGCCATGGCCAGAATAGTGGAGACAATGGCTGCGTCATTCACGTCGCTGTTAATGTCGGTGACGAATGAACGGTCGATTTTCAGGCAGTCGACAGGCAGCCGCTTCAGATAACTGAGGGAAGAATAGCCGGTGCCGAAGTCATCCAGGGAAAAGCGAACGCCGAGACCTTTAAGACTGAGCATCTTGTTGATGGTGTCTTTGACGTTCTGGATAACCACGGACTCAGTCACTTCCAATTCTATGCAGTGCGCAGGGAGTCGAGTCGCTTGCAGAATTTCTATGATCTGTTCAACAAACTCCGGCTGATAGAACTGTTTGGGACTGACGTTGATGGCGACGCGCATATCCTCTTCCCACCAACCTTTGTCCAGCCACTCCTTCACCTGCATACAGGCCTGAGTGAACATATCCAGGCCGGCGGTGAGAATCAGGTTGGAGTTTTCCAGCACGGGGACGAATTCATCGGGAGTAATCAGTCCTCGTTGCGGATGGTTCCAGCGTATCAACGCCTCCGCGCCGATAATGCGACCGTCGGTGACGCTGACCTGGGGCTGGTAGTAGAACATCAGCGCTTTGTCTTTTACCGCCGTACGCAACTCGTTTTCGATACTGAGACGCTTGCTCACCGCATCCGCCATCTCTGCTTTGAAGATGGTCATTTTGTTGCGGCCTTCATGTTTGGCCTGGAACAGCGCCGTGTCGGCGTAGCGCAGGATGACTTCCGTGTTGGCGTCTTTGTCTGGATACAGCGCCACGCCCATGCTGGCGGTTACGGTGAATTCCTGAGTGTTGAAAAAGAACGGGGAAGACAGTTCTGAGAGGACTTTCGCCGCGATCAGGTTGGCGTTTTGCTCCGCTTCCTCCGGCGTGCGCCCCAGTTCGGGCATGATCACGGTGAACTCATCGCCCCCCAGGCGGCCGACGGTAATTTCTTCATCCAGACAGTTGCGCAGATTTTTCGCCACATTACGCAATAGCTCATCGCCGACCGAATGCCCCAGGGAATCATTGATATTCTTGAAGTTGTCCAGATCGATCAGCAGCAGCGCGCCGTAGGCTCCATGGTTGCGGGAGCGGGCGATGTCCATGGTGAGACGGTCATAGAACAGATTGCGATTGGGCAGCCCTGTGAGTGGGTCATGAAAGGCCAATTGTTCCACGCGGGATTGCGCCTCGACTCTGTCGGTGATGTCCACGGACACGATCAGCGCGCAAGGTTTGCCGAAAAAACGGAAGGGGATTTTGTTGCTCTGCAGGATGCGACGGCGGCCATAAATATCCGTGAGGCCGTGCTCGGGAATGAACATGACTTTCTGCTTATCGATGACCTCTCTGTCTTCGTTATCGAAGCGCACGGACTCCAGGTTGGAAATCAAATGGTGCAACGAGTGGTGGTCCGTTCCCTCGATTTCTGTGATATTGCGATCGTAGAAGCTTGCGAGCGCCTGATTGACGAAGACAAACGCGCCGTTGCGATCCTTGGCGTAAATCAGGTGGGGAACCGTATCGATAATCTGCCGGGTCTGGCGTTCACTGTCGCGCAAAGTCTCTTCCGCCTCGCGACGTTCTTCCAGGCGTTTTTGTAAGGTCTCAAGAAACTGGTTTCCGATCTGCGCCAGATAGCCCAGCTCATCGCCGTCATGGCTGCGAGGAAGACGCAAACGGCGGTCGCCGGGATCTTCCGGGTTCACCTCGGAAAAGCTGGCGGCGAGAGAAATCAGCGGTCGCGTGATCATGTAATAAAAGGCGATAAACAACAGCAACACCAGCACCATGTTGCGCACGATGCCGATGATCAGTACGTAATAGGCGCGATTAAAGAAGGGCTCCAGGGCTTTGTCCATATTCACCACCACTTCCATGCGGCCGGTCTGGAGCTGGTGGTAGGACTCCATCTGCAGCGCGATAGGATAGGTGCGATAAATCGCGCCGATGCTGGACGTAATCCAGCCGGTGTTGGAGTCGGCGACAGGCTTGGCGCCTTCAGCGAGGGTTTGCCCCAGTTCGTCGACGATCAGCACCTGATGAACATAATCATATTGCATGAGGCCGGTGACGACTTCTTCCGCCAGGCGAGCATCCAGAGTGTGAACGGCGCGTACGGCGGGAGGACGGGCGGCTTGCAGCACGCGCTCAATAAAATCCCGAAAATCCTTCTCATGACTCAAATAGTCGAAATACACCTGTATGGAGCTGAGCAGGCCCCCAAGGATAAAGGCCAGAATGACTCCGGCGCGCGCCAGTTTGAAGGATATACGTCGATGAAACTTCAGTGTCATGTCTGAAACTGCGTCAGGCGCATCCCTCGACATGATCGGTGCGGCGGTGAGAAGGGATGCTGAGTCAATGTTATCTAATCAGTATAGTCGGAAAATCTACGGCGCCGGCTAACGGGAAACATTGGATTTTCAGGTTATTGCAGCGGGCTCTATTCTTCCGCTGCGCAAGCGGTCGTAATCGCGTTGAGGATGTCTTGCGCACTGAGCTTACGGTAGTCCCTGCCTTCGGTTTCTGCTTGTTTAATCAGATCCATCAGTGTCCGATTAACCGGACAGGGAGCGCCTAACTTGTCCGCCAAGTGCGTTACTTCGCCATTGATGTATTCCACTTCCGTTTTTTTACCAAGGCGAAGGTCATCCTGCATGGAAGAGCCAGCGTCGGGATCAATGGCCAGCGCAGCATTGGCGATAAGGCGGAACAGCGGCGTCGGAAGATGCAGGAGATAGGGCGACAGTTCAGGCACAATCGCGCCCAGCCGAACGGTTTGGAAGCCTGCCTGCTCAATCACCCTTAACGCTTCCCGCTGCGCCGCCGCCAGTGCTTTACGATAACCGGGGTTGAGCAACATGGTGCGCAAAGGTAGTCCCGATAAGGCATTAATGGCGTTGTTGAGGTTGAGCAACAACTTACTCCACTGCACCGGCTCCATCCGCTCGTGAATATCCAATGGCAGTCCGCCCGCCTTGAAATCTTTCTGAATCTGCTCTGAAAAGGGGGAGGCCTGTATGGCTAAATGGCCGGATGAGACTTGCCGAAGATCGCCAGGATGGGGCTGTATCACGTTGAATGGGACCATCCCGGGAATAATCTTATGGGGTAAGCGGGCTTTGAGCTGTCCGGCATTTCGGACTCCGTTCTGGAAGCTCACAATAATGGCGGATTCCGGGGCGTGACGACGCAGAACTTCCGCCGCGCTGGCCGTATCCTGGCTTTTTACCGTCACTAATATACAGTCGGCGTTAGCCAGAACGGAGGGATCATCGCCGAAATGAAGCTGTGCGCCATCGAAGTAACGTCGTCCGCCTTTGAGGTTGCGTAGATGCAGGCCTTCCTGAGCAATGAGGTGTGCTTGCGTCGAGCGGCCAACGAACCAGACGGGATTGCCGCCTGCCTGCAGCATTCCTCCCAAAAAACTGCCTATTGTTCCTGCGCCGAGGACGGCGTACCTCATCTTTCTACTCCTTTTGTTATTTTTCAGTATGCTGAGCGGCAGATTTTGTCCGGATATTCGGACGCAGGCAGACACTTTTTGGTGACGAGTTCTATCTCCTTTTAATTGCCGCCATGCGCAAGGGGAGCGGGCATTAGAGTGCATACCCTACAATGAATGTAGCACCAAAAACAGGATAATAAAATTAATGGCAGGCTCATGCAGGGAACAAATTCAAGGAGTTACAAATTATATGCGTAATATTGCTCCCCTGGTCAAAATGCTGAAATGCTATTTCAGATTAAGGTGTAAAAATTTCAGACGTATATTTCCGCTTTTGTTAAATACTTTACAAAACCCTTGTAAAGTTTATTGAGTCATAAATTAATATAAAAATAGATATATATAATCTAATTTATTATAAAGGTTATTTGGAGGGGGCGACGGTGGAGGCTCTGTAATGGGAACAGAAGAAAAGCTAATAAATTCAATGGATAAGAGGCTTTGTCAATAGCTCTGACTACAGCTCTCCCTGAAGGAGAGAAGCGTCGGCGATAAATAGAAGACTATTTAGCGCCGACAAATTGTTTAAGTTCCTGACAAATCGCGTCAGCTTCAGCCTGTAATACCAGACAACGAAATTTGTTGCCTGCAGTCATTGCGCGGTTAAGTTGTTCCATTTTGCTACTGTATAAACGCTCTAAGCGTTTGTTGTAGTGTGAAATTTGGCTGGTCATTGCAGTTACCTCCAAAATTTCTGTCTGTAATACTTTCGCCATGATCCTTGCTCACTATATCGGCAGTTTTACTCTCATCTATAGATAAGCAAAATGCTTGCCTATCTCCCTTTACTACAGCCTTTGGACTTTAACTACTCTGTCTCTTCAAAAGGCTCTCTTACTTTTAGAAAGCGCTGAACCTTGATAATTCCCTTGATTGAAAATTGTTGTGAATTATTGCCATAAGAAAAGAATTTGCAACCTTACAACATACTTTTTTACAGCGCTCAACCAAGGGAGGAATGAGCAAAACCTTATTTATTTAGTAGTTTAGACAAAGTTTTTAATAAGTCAGTTAAAAAATGCACAATAATTTAAAAATTTCGGAAATTACCTAAGTTACAAATTGTTTTCGATAGAAAATCAATATGAAGACTATGTGTTTATACGCACATATAAACGTATATGAGAGGAAATGAAGTGGTACGGAAGTGCAAATAAATCAATGAGTTGGCCGCACTTCCGTAATTATGAAGGGCTTACTTGGCGCTGAGATGTTGACGGAGTTCTTCACTGAGATGAATATTTTCATCGGCGCCTTCAACTGATTTATGAGTGTCTTCCAATAGATTCTGTGTACGGTGATTGAGTGAATCGAGCTCTTGTGAAAGATGGTCGAAATCCCGAGCGACGCCTTTTGCCGCCTCCGCACTTTCAGTGGCGGAACTCATTAATTGATTGAGATTGCGAACGGTTTCACTGGCGATGGTGACGCTGCTGCCTATGACTTCGGACACTTCCTGCTGCTTCTGGATGACGCGTCCGGAAATGTCGGTGATTTTCTTTATTTCACTTTGTATTTCTTCCGCTGACTCGTTGGCGGTGGTCGCCAATTGGCGCACTTCGTCCGCGACGACGGCGAATCCTCTGCCGTGCTCACCCGCGCGGGCGGCTTCGATGGCTGCGTTGAGAGCGAGCAGGTTGGTTTGGTCAGCGATCGCTTTGATGGATTCGACTAGCTGATTGATCGTTTTGTTGCTTTCTTCCAGGGAGGACAGTAGATCAGTAAACTCATTGATGTAGCGCGATGAGGCTTCGATATTTGAGGACAGTTGTTTGATGTCGGCCACACTTTGCTGGGTGGTGTCGACGGTGCCCACCGCCACTTCCACGGACTGTTCCGTCACTCCTTTAATTTGTGCGGAGTGATCCATAAACGCTTCCAACTGATGGCAACTGTCCTGAATCTCAGACAGTCGCTTTTCCGTGGATTTCTTTACTTTGACGGCATTGTCGTGGATCGATTTCGCCATGGCCGCAGGGCTCTTCTCCATAAGCCTGTCTAGCAATTCCGCTTTGCGCTCCAACTCCCGCAAGCGTGAGTTGTCTATGATGGTCTGGTCGTCATTTGCGCGTGGTTTGCCGAATCCGAACATATTCTTATCCGCCTGTGGTCATGTTTTTGGTCATCGCCCGATTTTAGCGGGCCTGCGCCAGTGGATGGCGTCAAGGAGTATTCTTGAGTGTAGACGCAGGCGGTAAATTTCGCCTGCGCAAATCTATTTAAAATTCATAAAGATGAGGGGTCAGTATTGCGGTCCTTTCTCTGAATTTACAGGCGTCAGAACGCCATCCAGCGATGACCAGAATACGCAATTGCGACCATAAGACTTGGCCTGATAGAGCGCTTTGTCCGCAAGCTCCAGGAGTTGTTTAGGGGGCATGGTCTCTCTGGGAACGCCACTGACCCCGCCAATACTGATTGTGACGGATACTGGGTCCGATAGATTCCAGACAGCGCATGCCGCCACCGCTTTGCGTAGTTTCTCCGCCAGGGCGGCGGCTTCCTCCGCATCGACGCCGGGCAAAATGATGCCAAACTCTTCTCCCCCATAGCGAGCCAGGACATCGCTGTTGCGTTGTAATTGGCGCATCAGAGTTTGTGCGGTTTGCACCAGACATTCGTCTCCAACCAAGTGGCCGTAGCGATCATTGACCCGCTTGAAATGATCGATATCGATGAGCAGGAGCGATATGGGGTAGTTCAAGCGAGAGGCTCGCCGCAAATCGGCGTTCAGAATCTGATCGAAGTAACGGCGGTTTTTGACGCCTGTCAGACCATCTTGAATCGTCAGCTCGGTCAGGTATTTGGCCTGTTGTGACAGCTTTATGATGCTTAATACAGCGACTTCGTATTCGTGACGGGGCAGGGTGGAGATCCAGCTCATGCCCAGGCCGAAAGTCATCAGTAGAAAGCCTACCGCGCCAGGTTGGGTGGTGTAAGGGGAAAACAACGCCAGAGTCATGGGCGCCAGCAGGCAAATGATGAACAGATTCACCATGCGACCCAGAATCGCCAGAGATGCGGCTCCACCGGCGCACAGTCCGAGAGTACAAGTAAGAAACAAAGGGAAGTGTGGTGCAAAAGGCGTAGGAAGCACCGATAGCGCAGCGATACCGCCCCACAGACCTGCGCTGAAGCTGGCGCCGAATAATAGAGGCATATAAGAAGCCTCCTTCCCTACTTCAAGCTTACGCATGAACTGGTGCATCGCGTAATAACGATAGCCTGATACGGCGATGATCAGCAGGGCGACATAAGCCAGCCAAAGAGATTTCTCTGGCGTGGGTGAGCTGAACATGATCGCCGCGGAGATGAACACCCAGGTTGCGGGATAGAACAGGATTCCGGGGCGCTGGCGGTTGGCCAGGTCACGTTTGCGTTGCTGCTCCAGTTCATCTCGCAACTCCGGCGGGAGGTCCCGTTTATTTGGCGAATTGCGATGGAAGGCGAATCCTCGCATGGGATGTTCCCAATAGGAGTAAATTTTTGACTATAAGCGCATACTGCTACTTTTTCACGCCTTGAAACGCGCATGCCGGTTCCTCTGTCTCGACCCGACGGATGGATGGCGTACAATGCTCCGGGCAGCCTGCGGATAATTTAAATATTAGCCGCTTTCCCCGCATAGAGCGCGCTGCAGGACTAGAAAAAGAGAATGACGATTATGACGACCCCTCCCGGAAAGGCCTTAAAACTTGGCGAGCAGCTTTGTTTCGCTCTTTACTCCACTTCGTTGGCGATGAGTAAACTCTATAAACCCCTATTGAGCGAGTTGGGACTGACCTATCCGCAATATCTCATCATGCTGGTGCTTTGGGAGCAGGAAGGGGTGACCTCTTCGGAGCTGGCGAAACAATTGACCCAGGATCTCGGCGCTCTGAGCCCTGTGGTTAAGCGTCTGGAAAAAGAGGGACTGCTGCAACGCAAACGCTCAACGGAAGATGAGAGAGTCGTGCGTCTGTTTTTAACGGAAGCGGGAAAACAATTAAGGGACTCTGCGGAAAGCATTCCAGAGCAAGTGTTGTGTATGTCTGGATTAGGAATGGATGAAGCGAAGGCGTTGCGGAAGCAACTGGAAGAGTTGCGTCAGGCGTTGTCAAAGCGCGATAAGTTAGAGTGAGGCGCTGTTGCAAGTTAAAGGTTGAAAGATAAAACAAAGCCGGCGTTGCCGGCTTTTCTATTTAAGCGAGAATTATGCCGCTTTACGGCGACGGGACAAGCCGAAGCCAGCCAGACCCAGGCCAATCAGCGCTACTGTCGCAGGCTCTGGAACATCGACAGTTTCGATGGTGACATGTCTCAGTTTGAAGTGGTCATTGTATGAAGACCAGCTCTCGCCGAAGGCAGGGTTGTATGCGCCAATCAACCAGAATTTGGATGCGATGTCCGTGCCAGTAGCAGTTTCGTTTTTCTTGGTGTCGGCGTAGTTGCCCGCTACGCTCCAGCCGTCGCCCAACAGATCGTTCCACTCTTTGTCATTCAGGTCATAAGCGGAAGCGCCGCCAGTGTAGGCCAGAATGGAAACGTCAGAGTCGGAGTAATACCAGCCGTTCTTGAAAGAGCTCAGGTTAACGGCTTCAGAAAAGGACAGCATGAGCATGTCGTAGTCGGCGCCGTAGCCGCTGTCGTTGTCAATGGAATGCTCAGGAGAGGCGCAACGATCAGCTCTGTACTCGTCGTCGTTACAAACGCCCAGGCCGTCCCAACGTCCCAGACGCGCATCTTCGAGTTTGTTGTCGGAAGAACCTTTGGTGTCGCTCCATGCGGTGACAGTCAGGCCCAGGCCGTCTTTAGAGTAAGAAATAGAGTTGTTGTAGGAACCGTAAGCAACGCCATCATTCAGGTCCCAGGAGATAGTGCTTGCGAATGCTGAGGAAACCGCCAGCCCGGAGACCAGTACGCTTTTTGCGATAAATTTGATCATGTCGTTACTCCATTAAGAAATATCTTTGAGGTTGTAGTGAAATTCTGGCTCATTAGATAGCAATAGGCGTGCCACATGTTTTAAAACAAAGAGTTAGGTGTATTGTTAAGGTTGATTGTGTAAAGGAATATGACGCTTTGTCTCGCCCAATAAAGTAGGTCTACGATAACTTTCTTTGTGCGTGGCCTTGGCGCGCAAGGCCTTCGGGGCGGATTGCATTTTTAGTGCGGTAGACTATTTTTTATACATGTGTAAAGGGAAATAGTGGGTGAAATTTCCCTGGTCGCTGATGCCTCTTCGATTCTGCTGGAGAACGCGCGATTGACGCCACGCTTGCCTGCGCCGACAAGGATCGAAGACCGGCCCGCAATGCAATACGGGGGAGGGATGTATGGGCAAGTCGATAGTTGTCTGCTGCGACGGTACTTGGAATAGACCGGAATCCGAACAGGATGTGAATTGTCATCCTACGAACGTGCTCAAACTGGTGCGCTCTATTACGCCTTGTTACCAAGGGGCGCATCAGGTGGTGTTCTACGATATGGGCGTGGGTGTGAACGGTTTGTGGGACCGTTTTGTTGGGGGCGCGTTGGGTGCAGGACTGGCCGATAATGTCATGGATGCTTATCGCTTTCTGGCTAATAACTGGTCGGAAGGTGATCGCATTTATCTGTTTGGATTCAGCCGCGGCGCCTACACTGTCAGGTCTCTCGCCGGCTTCATTCATTTATTCGGGTTACTGCCGAAATATGAAATGAAAAATTTCCCTTTAGCCTACAGCTATTATCGCACCCAGCCAGAGGAACGTGAGCAGTTGGCGCAGGCCTACACTGCCCGTCGCTTGATTGATCTGGTGGAGAGTCAGAATCGGCGCGTGGAAATTGAGTTCATGGGGGTGTGGGACACCGTTGGCGCGTTGGGCGCTCCCATTACGGGTTTGCGCGCGCTGTCCCGACGCTGGGTGGGGTTCCATGACACGCAGTTGTCCGATACGGTGAAGTTCGCCGTGCAGGCTCTTGCGATTGACGAGTTGCGCAAGCCGTTCTCCCCGGATCTGTGGACTCATCATCCTGACGCTTCCGAGCTGCGCCGTGACCGGGATAACCAGCGCATATTGCAGGTTTGGTTGCCGGGTAGCCATTCGGATGTGGGAGGCGGTTACAGTGAAGCGGAGTTGTCAGATTTGACCCTGGCGTTCATGAGTGAACAAGCCAGGGCTCATGGCCTCTACTCTGACCCGTCCATGGTGATGTCCACCGCTGAGGAGCATCGCGAAATGGGCTCCTTACATGATGAATTCAACGGCATTTATTCTGCTATGGGCGAATTCTGTCGTCCGATTGGTCCCCAGCAGCGAGAAGAGCTTGGGTTAGAACTGGGGGTGAATGAGAAAATTCATCACTTTGCGAAAGTAAGGTCGGACAATAAAGGCGCAGGGCTCAATAAGGGCAACTTGTACGCCGCATTCAATGATCATGTTCCGCTGTTCTATCCCCGTAGATGTGAGCGCATTCTTGTGGATGAAGCCGCAGTGAGCGCGACGCTTACCGGAACGGGAGAACTTTGCCGGGTGCTGGATTATTCCGGCGCTGGCGCCCGTTTGGAGGCGGTCGGCGCTATCAGCGAACACAATCGCGTTACCGTTCGGCATCCGTTATGGGGTGAGCGGTTTGCGGAAGTGAAATGGCGTAATGGACAAGAGGCGGGATTGGCATTCGCCGCATGACGGATTAAGCGGTTCCGTTCCTTTGCGCCTGGAGATCAGCGTGGCTCCAGAGCGTAGAAATGGGTCAAAAGGAAAGGAGCGCGAAGGACAGTGAGCAGCAGCCTGGACGAACGGATCAAGAGCCATCAGCACATTCGTAAACGCCGCACACTGATGACTTTTGGGTCTTACCTCCTCACCTTTGCCGTCGCCATGGCGGGATGGTCGTCTGGCTTGCTTGAACTGCGCTATGCGATGCATTTTCTCATCATGAGCGTCGCCATCAACGGCGGTTTTTATCTGTGCTTTCTGAGTAATTGGAATTTAAGCCGTAAGGATCCCAATCTTACGGAAGAGCAGATGCTGGTCTCGTTATTCCCCCCGCTGTATATCATGTACTTCATGGATGACAATCAGGCCCGCAGCGCGGTGGCGATGGTGGCTATTATCCCTTTGTTATACGGTATCCTCGGCATCGACACTAAGCGTTATATTCGTGTTGCTGCAGCCTATTTCGGAGGTTATCTGGGGCTGCTGTGTTTGTTGTTATGGTTAAAGCCGCGCCTGGTGACGCCAAACTCTGAATTTGTACTGTTGACTGCGCTTTTCATGGTGATGGCGCAAATGGCTCTGATCGGCGGCTTTATCAGTAAATTACGTGCGAGCCTCAGGGTAAAGAATCATCAATTGAACGAAGCGCTGGAAAAAATCAGCGTGATGGCGAGTACGGATGAGTTAACCGGGCTCTGTACTCGACGTGAACTAATGAAGCAATTATCCAATGAGATCAGTCGTTGCCGGCGTAGTTCAGGGGCTTTGTCTCTCTGTTTGCTGGACATCGATCACTTCAAGCGCATCAACGATTCTTATGGTCACCAGGCCGGTGACGCCGTGCTGAAAAAAGTGGCGGAAACCATGCAGTCCCTGGTGCGCTCCATCGATTGTTTGGGACGCTATGGTGGCGAGGAGTTTTTGCTGGTTCTCCCGCAAACCCCTCTCGACGGCGCTTTCATTACGGCTGAGCGACTGCGACGGGCGGTGATGGATATTCCCTTTCCAGAAGTCGCGCCGGAGTTTCGCGTCACCATATCTCTTGGCGCGGCGGAGCTGGAAGAGGGAGAGGCCATGGAAGCCTTGATCGCCAGAGCGGATCAAGCCTTGTATGCGGCCAAAGGCGCGGGACGTAATCGAGTGGTATCCGCGGAGCAAACCGCGGACACCGTGCCCTAAAACAGCTTAATATCAGTCGCTGACTGCAATGCCGCTGGGAACCTGGCTGGGAATCAGTTTACGGAGATTAAGACTGTCCGTATCCGTTAACGTGTGCAGAAAGGCGATTAATGCGCTGACTTCCGCATCGGATAACGGGTTAGGGCGCAGCTCGTTGTTCTGAGCGATCTTGTCCCGTAACGAAACATCCTCATACCCCTGAAAGTCAATCTCGTCCAGGTCGCTGCGCGAGGGCATCAACACTTGCGATCTGTCGTAGTTGTCCAATGACTCCAGCGCATTCAGGTGATGCCTGACGACGCCCTCCAGTGATGCATAAGCGCCGCTGTGGCCGTATGGGGCAGTATGCGCGACGTTACGCAGCGAGGGCGTTTTGAACTTGGCGAAATCGCTCTGTTCACGACTGGCTTCCGTCCGACCGCGATCCTCTAACGGCATGCGCACCTCCGGTCCGGGGCCAATCTGTGGCATGGCGATGTTATGGAAGCTGTGGTCGGTCTGGAATTTACCGCTATGACAGCTGTCGCAACCCGCCGCGCCATAGAATAAATTCATACCTTCCACTTCCTTCGGACTGAGTGCGTCGACATCGCCTCGCAGATACTGATCAAAACGGCTGTTATCGGCGCGAAAGGCGCTGGTTTCAAAGGCGGCGATGGCGTTTGCATAATGGGCGATCTTGATATCTTCAGGCAGACTGATGTTGGGATACGCGGCCTGGAATAACTCGACATATTCGGGAATGGCGCGGATGCGTTTTAGGTAGCCCTCCCAAATGGGACGGAAGCGACCATTGCCGGGGCGGACGGAATCGGCGATTTCATTCTCGCCGCGCTGCCCGATCATTTCATTGAGGTTGGCGATGGGAAACAGCGCCTGTCCGGCCAGGACGTTATCCAGTCCACCTGGTTTTTCCGGGCCGGCCGGAATACTGATTTCGCTGGGCTTGTCTGCATTGCCCTCCATGATGCCCTGCCAATTGAGATGGATGAACTCCCGCGCGCCCAGGTTATAAAGGTGTGGCGCATGTCGGCCTATACGACCGGGCACGGCGTCGTCGCCGGAACCTGTGGTGCGATAAGGACCAATAAAACGCCCACCTTCGCCAATGCCCAAAGACAGACCATCCGTTGTGGCGAGCAGTGGGTTATGACAGGTGGCGCAGGATATATTGCGATTGCCGCTCATGATCTTGTCGAAAAAGAGCATGCGCCCCAACTCATATTTAGCCGGAGCCGGATCGCCATTATCGTAGTAATCCGAATCGACGACAGGCATTGGTAAAGGCCCGGCAAAGGCGCGTGCGCTGGTTAAGATAGTAAGTGCGATAGAACGACGTAAGAGATTATTTTGATTGGAATGAGTCACAGCATTCTCCCTGTAAAAGCTGTCGCAGTAATACTCCCTCTGCTTTGTATTATTTGTTGTTAGCTTGTATGAGGCGACGCGGGTTTTAGCGTCATTTTTCGTATTTTGGTTAACCCGGAGCCTCTGAAATTGATCCGACTTTGTATTTTTGGTGGCGTAGCTCTCCTTTGCTTTCTCGTTAGGTAGGTGTATGCGACTTTATTAAAATGAATTTTCTTTGTAAACAGAATGTTACGTTTCTTTCAGGAGGCCATCGGCTCCCGTCAGATGAGGCAATTCCTGACTCAATATTTAGCTTGGCGGCGGTAACGTCGCCTGATCGCTAAGAAAATCTATAAAGGCTTTTATTCTGGCGCTGGTGAGGCGGCGGCTGGCGTGTAGGGCCCAGACTTCCACTGGTGGGGTGGGCAGGCGTCCCCAGTCGACCAGGGTTCCGTTAGCCAGATCCTGCGCGATTAAAGCATAGGGCAAGATGGCGACCAAGCCGCCAGTTAGAACAGCGTCGCGCTGCATCAGCGGGGAGGGCAGGCGTAGGGCGCTGCGAAGCAGGTAAGCCCGTTCGTTTGGGCCATCCAGTACGCGTAGCGTGCGCTCGTCTGGCGTGCTGGAGCGAGTGACCGCTGGTATGGGAACCGTTTCATCACGGGGGCGCGACATCCCGGCCCGGGCCACGAGGTGTTGGACGTTGCGCAGTATGCAGCGTCCAACGAGTTGGCTATCCGGGCGGGGATTGACGCGAATGACGACATCATATCCTTCTTCAATCAGGTCCACTTCGCGCTCTTCCACCGTCACTTCCAATTGGATTTCCGGATAGGCCTGCGCAAATTCGGCGGCGCGACGTCCCATCACCATATGTCCAAACATCATCGGGCAACTGACGCGCAGGCGGCCGCGGGCAGGAGCGTGGTCGTGGGTCAATGCGGTCACCGCTTCATGCAGATCGGCCAGTAGGTCGCGTGTTCGCTCGTGCAGCCATCGTCCTTCTTCAGACAAGGCGAAAGCCCGATTGTCGCGGTTGATCAGACGAATCCCCAGCTGATCCTCTAATCCTCGAACCTGTCGGGAGAGCGTGGCCTTGGGTTTGCCAGAAGCCTGTTCCGCTCGACTGAAACCGCCATGGCGCGCGACGAGGTCGAAGTGAGCCAATGCGTCCAGGACAATTGGGTGTTTCATTTATGGAACGCTCCGTCGGAATACTGGTTATTTATTCTCATTTATGGGATGACCTATTCTACCGGAGTTCCATTCACAGGGCGCAAGCAGACGGCGCTTAAACCCCGGCGCGTAGCGGTTGTTGTATCGCGCCTGTCGTAAGTTGTTTGAGTTACAGAGGTGTAAAAAGATGTCCCGAGACCAAAACGAACTCTTCACCAACCATCCCGTCAGCCCGGCCGACCTAGCCGTAGTAGACGCCATACGCCAGCAAACCGCTCCTTTCAAAGGCATGCTCAATGGGCCGCAGGCCCGTGACAGCTATAATCAGATGATAGAAGAAACGCCCGCCGCCGCTGGAGTTGAGTATCACCCTGATACCGTGGGCGGTGTACCGGGAGTCTGGGTGCAGGTTAAGAACGCGCTTTCTGACGCCGTTATTCTCTACTTGCACGGCGGAGGTTATGTGGTTGGTTCAGCGCATGCCTACCGGCATTTTGCCGGGCAATTCGCCGCGCGGACGGGGATCGATGTGTTTATCGCAGATTACGGACTGGCGCCTGAGCATCCGTTTCCGTCAGCGTTGAATCAGGCGAAGGCGGTATACGCGGGGCTGATTGCAGCAGGACGCCAACAGATTGCTATCGTAGGGGATTCCGCCGGCGGCGGGCTCGCTCTCTCACTGGCTGAGCAGATCGGCGCTGACAAAGATGGCGCATATGGGCATGCGCCGGTTTGCTGCGTGACCATGTCGCCATGGACCGATCTGGCTCGAGCCATGAAGAGCGCGCCGACGAGGAGTTCTATCTCACGTATGACGCCGTGGCGGCCTTTGCCGGATATTACCTTGTCGGCCACAATGCAGATGATCCAAAGGTTTCGCCCCTGTATGGTCAGCATTCCGGACTGCCTCCGTTGCAGATTCATGTAGGGACGGCGGAGATACTGCTGAGCGACTCCCTGGCGTACGCAGAGAAGGCGCAGGCAGCCGGAGCTGTAGTCAGCGGGCATGTCTGGGAGGCGATGCCGCATGTCTTTCCTAATGGATTCGCTCAGATTGAAGCAGCGGAACGCGCCATGCAGTTGATGTCTGAGTTTCTTGTTTCTCATTTTTAGGACGAGTCGCGGGGAGCGTCATCGTGGCGCTTGGGCGAAGATTCGCCTCGCCAGTGCTTTTTGACGCTCTTCTCCTGCTCTTTCGATTGCCGCGATATTGAACCGCAGTAAGAGAATTGGCGGGGAATGGGCTATAAGTACTTGTTATAGTGATGGGTTCCCAGCCCGCGCTGCAAGCGCGTGACGCACTTATATTTAGCGATATCCGCCGGCGCGTCCTAACGCAGGCTGTAGTTCAACACTGACTCTGATAGCGACTGATATATCATTATGCGACGTTCCAGTTCCGCCACCGATGCGCCGGACAACGAAGCGGGGATCAAAACTCTCCGTTCTTTGTGGCCTTATCTACTTGAGCATAAGCGCCGGGTTTCATTGGCTTTGTTATGTTTGATGGGAGCGAAAGGCGCCAGCGTCGGCTTGCCGTTTATTCTTAAATACATTATCGATGGCCTCGATTCGGGGCGCGCCAACATTGTGGTGGGATTGCCTCTGGCCTTGTTGTTGGCCTATGGCGCGGCAAGGCTTGGCAATGTGCTATTCGGCGAAGTGCGCGATGCCCTGTTTGGGAGAGTGACGGAGCGGGCCATGCGGCGCATCGGCTTGCAGGCGTTTCAACATTTGCACTCCCTGGATCTTGATTTCCACTTGAATCGCAATACCGGCGGCTTGTCTCGGGATATCGAGCGTGGGCTGTCCGGCATCAGCTTTCTAATGCGGTTTATGGTGTTCAATATCGCGCCCACGCTGCTGGAAATCCTCATGGTGATCGGCCTGCTGTTGATGAACTACTCGCTGTGGTTCGCGCTGATCACCTTTGTCGCCGTGGTGTTGTACGTCGCTTACTCGGTGGTGGCGACGGACTGGCGCACGGAGCATGTGCGGGAAGCCAATCGCGCGGACTCTGAAAGCAATACCCGGGTTGTGGATAGCCTGCTCAACTATGAGACGGTGAAATATTTCACCAATGAAGAATACGAAGCACGGCGCTATGACGCCGTGCTGGCGCGTTGGGAGCAGGCGCGCCGCAAAAACCGCTTGTCGCTGTTTGTGTTGAACGGCGGACAGGCGTTTATTGTGGCGCTGGCCATGACGTCGATGATGATTTTGGCTGCGCAAAATGTCGTGGCGGGAGAGATGACCTTAGGTGACTTCGCCCTCATCAACGCTTTTATGATGCAGCTGTTCATGCCGCTGAATTTCCTGGGTTTTATCTATCGCGAGATGAAAGGCTCGCTCGCCAACATTGAGCAACTGTTCGTACTGTTGCGCAGAACCTCGCAAGTGCCTGACAAGGTCGGCGCCCCCGAGTTGCAGGTGGGACAGGGGGCGCTTGAATTTTCTGACGTCCATTTCGGTTACTCGACCCAACGCCCCATATTGCAAGGCGTCAGCTTCCGCATTGAACCGCAACGCAAAGTGGCGGTGGTGGGAGGCAGCGGGGCGGGGAAGTCGACGCTGGTCAAACTGCTGTTTCGTTTCTACGACGTCAATGGCGGCGCCATAAAAGTGGATGGGCAGGACATTCGGGAGGTGGCGTTGAAGTCGCTGCGCTCCGCGATTGCGATTGTGCCTCAGGATACGGTGCTGTTTAACGACAGCCTATACGAAAACATCCGCTATGGCCGGATTGATGCGACGGAGGAAGACGTCTGGCGCGCTATCCGTATGGCGCATCTGGAAGAGTTTATCCAACATCTGCCGGATGGTGTGAATACCTTGGTGGGAGAGCGCGGATTGAAGTTGAGCGGCGGCGAAAAGCAACGCGTCGCCATTGCCCGCGCGATTTTGAAGAACCCGCCCATACTGGTGTTTGACGAGGCGACCTCTTCGTTGGACAGCAAGTCCGAACAAAGCGTGTTGCAGGCGATCAGGGAAGTCTCTCAGGGGCAGACCAGTCTGGTGATCGCCCACCGGTTGTCTACGGTTATCGACGCCGACTTGATCGTGGTGCTGCAGGACGGAAAAGTCGCAGAGCAGGGGACTCACTCTGAACTGCTGGCGCTCAATGGCGTTTACGCCAATCTATGGCGCATCCAGCAACGCGAGGATACGGAAACTCCGGCCGTCAGGCCGGAGCAAGAAGCCTCAGACGAGCACTATTCAACGCCCAGATAATCGGCTTTACCTATGTCCACACCGTTGTGGCGCAGGATGGCGTAGGCGGTAGTAATGTGGAAATACAGATTGGGCAGCACGAAGTGCAACAGGTAGCGCTGACCAGTGAAAGTTGGCGTGTAAGAGCCCAGCTTCAGTTGAATGGTCTTTTCTTCCGTATTGTCGATCTGCTCTGGAGTGAAGGTTTTTACGTAATCAATGGTCTTGGTGACCCGGGCGGATAACTCCGCCAATGTGATTTCGTTGTCCTCGAAAACCGGCGGCTGCTGGTCGGAAAGCCGCGCGACGCAGCCTTTCACTGTATCGGTGGCGATCTGAATCTGAGAAGAAAGCGGCAACATATCCGGATACAGGCGGTAATTAACCAAGTTTTGAGGGTTGAAGCCTTTTTTCTCCGCGTGGGCGGCGGCTTTCTCCAGGATCTGGTTGAGGTTGCCGAGCATGCGGATGAAGATGGGGACGGAAGTCTGGTACATGGATATAGACATAATATCGCCTCCGGCGATGATAAGAGTTGGTTATTTGCGGTCATAAGGCCGGTGATGGCCGGTAAAATACAAGCTAACCAGACGGCGCCGACAGATCCTGGCGCCGGGCTCCCCATTCTAACTGGCTCCGAGTGGGAAAACGTAACTTAATAACATACTTTTTAGCGGTTACGGTTTTCCGACGTGCGATTGGTTAAAATTTGAGTATAATGTCGCCCGCAAATTTTTTGCTCTGGTTTTACGTTCCAGCACGCAATATAGGAAAAGTGAATGTCACAGTATGTTATCTGTGCGCTGTACAAGTTCGTCGCCCTTGACGACTTTGAGGCGCTGCGCGCTCCATTGCTTGAAGTCATGGAGAAAAATGAAATCAAAGGCACCCTGTTGCTGGCCCGCGAAGGCGTAAACGGCACGGTCTCCGGAACCCGCGAGGGGATGGACGCGCTGCTGGCCTGGCTGAAGTCTGATCCTCGTATGGCGGACTTGAGCTACAAAGAATCCTACGATGAGAACGTTCCGTTCTATCGCACCAAAGTCAAACTGAAGAAAGAAATCGTCACCATGGGCGTGGAGGGCATTGATCCGAAACGTGTGGTGGGCACTTACGTCAAACCGCAGGATTGGAATGCGCTGATTACCGATCCTGAGGTGTTGCTGATCGACACCCGTAACGATTACGAAGTGCAAATCGGCAAGTTTAAGAATGCGATCAACCCGAATACGGAAACATTCCGTGAGTTTCCAGATTACGTCAAAAGCAATCTTGATCCGGCCAAGCACAAGAAAGTGGCGATGTATTGCACCGGCGGCATTCGCTGTGAGAAATCCACTGCTTACCTGAAAGAGCTGGGCTTTGAGGATGTCTATCACCTGGAAGGCGGCATTCTGAAGTATCTGGAGGAAGTGCCTCAGGAAGAATCAACCTGGGAAGGCGAGTGCTTCGTATTCGACAATCGGGTGGCGGTGGACCACGGCCTCAACAAAGGCAGCTATGACCAGTGCCACGCCTGTCGTATGCCCATCAGCGCGGAAGATATGCAGAGCGAGCATTACAAGAAGGGCGTCAGCTGTCCTCATTGTCATGACAAGGTCTCCGAAGACCAGCTTCGCCGCTTCGCAGCGCGTGAGCAGCAGATTGAACTGGCCAAGTCGCGCGGAGAAGAGCATATCGGCTCTGAAGCGGCCAAAGCGATTAAAAAGCGCCAGGCTGAGAAGAAGCTGAAGCGCAAAAACTATCATCAGCACCTGACTCAAGGCGCTGAATAGCAAAAAGGCCGGCTTAATCGCCGGCCTTTTTCGTTGTGGTTTCCCCTGCCTTAATCCGTAATCAGGCGGCTGAGTTGTTGGTTCAGTCGCGCCACTTCGCGTCGGAGTTCGTTGACCTCGTCCAATAAATCCAGGGACATGGCGAGTCCGGGCAGGTTGAGCTGCAGGTCACGCTGCAGACGCATCGCCCGGCTTAATCGCGCCAACGCCAACGTATTGAACTGCCATTGGTGGGCCGGCCGCTCCTCCACGGGCGCGATGACGCCATAACTGACCAGTTCAATAACGAACTCGGCGTTGACGCCGCCGCGCTCGCATAATTCGCGCAACGTGTAGGTGTCGCTTTGTCCAAGCACTTCCACCGTGCTGACGATCGTTTTACGCGTCATCTCTCACACCCCCAACTTGCTGCGCGGATTATAGGATTTTTCTTTTTCCGCAAGCTCCTTATAAAGCGCTTCCGCATCTGCGCTATGGGACTTGGGCAAGGTTACCTGCAGTACGATAATCTGGTCTCCGGCGGGATTGCCGGGCAACCCTTTGCCTTTCAGTCTCAGTTTTTGTCCGCTGCTGGCGCCTTTGGGAACTTTCACGTTGACCTTACCGCTCAATGTTGGCGCTGTCACGGTGGCCCCCAGCGCAGCTTCCCATGGCGAGACAGGCAGAGTCAGATAAATATCTTTGCCGTCGACGGAGTACACCGGATGGGGCGCCAGCTCCACTTCCAGAAACAGGTCGCCGTTCTCAGCTCCGCCAAACCCAGTTGCGCCCTGACCGCGTAAACGGATGTGCTGTCCGGGACCCATTCCGGCTGGAATTTTCACATTGAGAGATTTACTGCGATGACCTACCAAGCCGTATTCGTCGATTTCCGGCACTTGCACCTGAACTTGTTTCTCACACCCGTGGAAAGCTTCCTCCAGGAACAAGGCGATTTTGGCATGCACGTCCTCGCCGCGCATGCGGAAGCTCTGTTGATGACCTTGTTTATAGGTGCGATGGGCGGAACCGCCGCGGCCGAAGATCGATTCGAAAAAGTCGCTGAAGTGACGCGAGTCCGCCTCGGTGAAGCCGCCGCCGTTGAAGTTTGACGCGGACTCCCAATCCGGCGGCGGGCGGAAACGACCGTCTTCGCTGTAAGCTCCCATGCGCTTGAGCTGATCGTATTCCGCGCGCTTTTCCGGGTCTTTCAAAACCTCATAAGCTTCGCCGACTTCTTTGAATTTGACCTCCGCATCCTTTTCTTTACTGACATCCGGATGATACTTACGGGCGAGCTTGCGGTACGCTTTTTTGATGTCATCGGCGGACGCTGCTTCCGCGACGCCGAGAATCTTGTAATAGTCTTTGAATTCCATAGATTTTTACCAACCTTCACAGACCCTGCGTCTCATTGCCGTTAGAATATCCAGCCCAAGGTCGGGCGGGCATTGCCTTAGGTCAGATATAATGCTGAAAAGGCGACATTCAACGTCGGACCACATAAAATAGGCGGCTTTTTCTGGGGAAGGAGTCAGCGCCCTCTATGCTGAGCTATCAACATGTCTATCATGCAGGCAACTTCGCCGATGCGCACAAGCATTGGGTGTTGTCTTTATTGCTGCAGGCGCTGTGTAAAAAATCCACGCCCTGGCGCTATCTGGAAACCCATGCAGGCCGTGGCGACTATGACCTGACCTCCGAGGAAGCGCAAAAAACCTCAGAGTGGACGGCGGGTATTTTGCCGCTGATGCAGGCCAAGGGGACCTGTCCGCCGGAATTCGACGCCTATTTGGCGGCGGTGAGAGGGTTGAACCCCGACGCTGGAAAACTGACCCGCTATCCTGGCTCTCCGGCGATCGCCGCTGGTTTCCTGCGTGAGACGGATCAGTTGGCTTTGTGCGAACTGCACCCTAAAGAATACGCGGAACTTAAGCGCCAATTCGGACGGAACAGGCAAATCCATATTCACCAAAGAGATGGCTTCGAGGGCGTTATGGCGATGTCGCCGCCGCCGGAAAAGCGCGGCTTGGTGATGATTGATCCCAGCTATGAGCTGAAGGACGACTATCAACGTATCCCCGCTTATATAAGCAAGCTGACCAAGAAGTGGTCGAACGCGGTTATCGCCATCTGGTATCCCGTACTTGCGGAGAAGCGCCACGAACAAATGCTTGAGTTGATGCGCCAGCTTCCTTTGCACAAGACGCTGCGCAGCGAGTTGATCTTAACGCCGGTGGCGCGCGGAATGTACGGAAGTGGTATGCTTGTGGTCAATCCGCCCTGGCGGCTCGATGAGCAACTGCAGGCGGGTTGGGCGCACCTCAGCGAAGCCCTTCGCGGCGATCCAAAAGCCTCCTGTAGCGCTGATTGGCTGATAGCGGAGTAATTCCGCAGCGACAAGTCGGCCTGGGAGCGCCGACGCTTGAGGATGACACAAAGGGTATGCGGCCGGCGCCGCAGCCTACTGGACATGAATTCATTGGATACAGGTTTGTGTGGTGAATTGGACTAGCCAAGGAACAATATTAATAACCGGAGCGGCCCAAAGGGTTGGGCTCCATTGTCTGCAGCGGCTGCTTGAAAAAGGCGAGCGGGTCGCCATGACCTATCGCTCAGAGCGGCCGGAAATCGCCGAACTGCGGGAGCGCGGGGCGATATGTCTGCAGGTGGATTTTACGGAACAAGGCTCCGTCGAACGGCTGATACGACGGTTAAAGGAGGAAGTGGGTCCACTTAGGGCGTTGATACATAACGCGTCCTCATGGGCTCCCGACCGGAGTGAGGATACGGACTACCGGGCGGTGATGCAGGATATGGTGGCGATACATATGACGGCGCCTTACCTGCTGAATATGCATTGTTACGACCTGCTGGAGCAGGGGCGTAACCCATGGTCCGATATCATTCATATTTCCGATTACGTGGTTGAAAAAGGAAGTGACAACCATATTGCGTACGCCGCCGCGAAAGGGGGAATGGAAAGCATGACCCGATCTTTCGCCAAGCGCTACGCGCCGCATATCAAGGTAAACACTATCGCTCCGTCGTTATTGATGTTCAATGACGGCGACGATCCGGACTACCGAACTAAAACCTTAAGGAAGTCCGCCCTTGGGATCGAACCCGGTCCCGACGTGGTCTGGCAGGCAATCGCCTTTATCCTGGACTGCTCGTATATGACCGGGCGGGAAATCAAGCTCGATGGCGGACGTCATATCCGTTGATCATAATGATCCATAGGTAATGTAGAGGAACCAACATGTTAGACAAACTGGTCGCGCAGTACAGCGCAATTATTGAATCCCTCGGAGAGGATGTTAACCGTGAGGGACTGCGCGATACGCCTAAGCGTGCCGCCAAAGCGATGCAGTTTCTGTGTCGCGGCTATAACCAGTCGTTAGAGGAAGTCACCAACGGGGCGATTTTCGAGTCGGATACGGACGAAATGGTTCTGGTTAAGGACATCGAATTATACTCCCTGTGTGAACACCATTTGCTGCCTTTCATCGGGCGTTGCCACATTGCCTATATTCCGAATGGCAAAGTGTTGGGCTTGTCGAAGTTTGCGCGCATCGTGGATATGTTCGCGCGTCGTATGCAGATTCAGGAGAATTTGACCCGGCAGATCGCAGAAGCGGTTTTGGAAGTCACCAACGCGCACGGCGTTGGCGTCATTATCGAAGCGCGTCACATGTGCATGATGATGCGAGGCGTTGAGAAGCAGAACTCGGTTATGAGTTCATCCGTCATGTTGGGCTCCATGCGCAACAATCCTTCCACCCGCAGTGAGTTCCTCACGCTGGTGCATAGCCGTCGGGCGCTGTAAGCAGTCACCGACAGGGACGCCGCGTGTAGCGGCGACCTCCACACAGGCGCTTATCAGGTGATGGGCGCTTCGCTGCGGGAAATATGATCCTCCATATCGGAGTGGAATGTCTCCACTACCTGTTCCGCCAGGTCCACCTGATTAAAGCGAGCAATGTGAAAGATCGCCTCGCCCTCGTGGGCCAGCGGCAAGTTGCTGCGTCCAATGATGATGCCGGAGCAGGGCGATAAAATGGGTTCTCCCTGGCTGTCCAGGGGGCCATTCAGATAACCCAGCAAATCCCCTTTGTTAACCCGGCTTCCCAGGGGTTTCAGCGCACGTAGAAATCCGCCTACTGGCGCCCGCACCCATTGCGAGGAACGGGCTACCACAGGCGTGGCTTTGGCTCTTTTCACGCGCATCTTGATCATGCCCAGTTCTTCCATTACCCGGCGCACGCCACGAACGCCAGCGGCGATGCAGTTCTCATCAAAGCGCAGCGCTTCACCCGCTTCATAGGTGATGATCGGTACGCCAAGGTCGTCACCGGCGCCACGAAAGGAGCCGTCACGGATTTCAGCATCAATAATGACGGGCACGCCAAACATATGCGCTAGCTCCGCCGCTTTCTGATTGTCCAAATGCACTCGTATTTGCGGAAGATTGCTGCGGTCGATCGCTCCTGTATGAAGGTCAATGGCGCAATCCGCCTGTTGCAATACGCAGGTGGTGAACAGGTGCGCCATACGCGCCGCCAGTGAGCCTTTCTCGCTGCCGGGAAAGCATCGGTTGAGGTCGCGTCGGTCAGGCAGGTAACGGGATCGATGAATGGTGCCCAGCACGTTCACGATGGGAACGGCGATCAGGGTGCCTTTCAGATTTTTCAACCAGGTGGCGTGCAAGACGCGTCGCACGATTTCCACGCCGTTGAGTTCATCGCCATGTATGGCGGCGCAAATCAGCAGACGTGGACCTTTAGACCTGCCGTGCACCACTTCGACAGGAATGGATACATCGGTCTGGGTGTAGAGCTGTCCGACGGGAAGCTCGAATTGTTGACGATGTCCCGGCGCGACCTGCGCGCCAAGAAACTCAAAAGGTTTGGACTTAACCGCCATTGTTGCACATCCTGACTGTCTTCAAGCAGCGGCGTCGTCCGAAGTTCGCCAAGCGTTATCGCACCAGTTCGATTTCGCCATTGACGGTCATGGTGACCGTTTGCGTGCCGGCTGCTACGGCAGGCGTCGCCATCTCGGCCATTTTGGCTGCGCCGAAGCTGCGCATTTCCTGGCGCGCATAATAGACGGGACCGCTGCTTGAAATATTCATGTTTACGATTTTGTAGCTCTGCGCTCCCAGTTGGGAGGTAATCAACTTGGCGCGCTCGCCAAATGATTTCAGCGCTTCGCCGATTAGTTCGTTTTCTTTGGACGCTTTCAGAGCGTCAGAGGCGTCGAATTCCACATTTTGTACTTTCAGACGCTCCTGCAGTTCGCCAATAAGGCCGGACAGCGCTTCGATATCTTTACTTTCCAGCTTCAGGGACTGCTCCGCATTCCAGGCTACGATTTTTTGCTCTTTGTAGCGGGGATCAGTGCGGTAATCCTGGGTCTGGTACTTCACGCTTTTGGCGGATTTTACTTCATCCAGCGCCCAACGCATGGCTTTGTTTACATCATCCGCCGCCTGTTGTGCGGTTTTCTGCTGTGATTGGGAGTGTAGTACGACGCGCATGATGTCGTTCTCCAGTTCGCCTTTGGCTTCAGTGGAGAGTTGAACGCGGTCGTAATTGGTTTGCTCAGCAGCGAACGCAGGCATGGCCAGAACGCTGAGTACAAGAAATCTGCTTATCGACATGATTTTCTCCCTAATCCTAAAAATAGTTGCTGTTCAGCAACATAGCAAAATGATCCTGAGGGCTAAAGATAAATTTAGTTAAGGAGAAGCGATGGTGAGTGAATTTACGAGGGGCGCGTTAGTAAAGAAGGGGAGGGAGAAGAGAAATCAGAAACGTGCTTTATTCAGGGCAAAAAAAAACCGCGAAATAAATTTCGCGGCAGGAATTGTGCACTTTCATCAGGCTGGAGTCCAAAGGGTGTCAACAGTAGTAGATGCTGTTGAGATACTCGTCCAACGCTGCAAAATTTGCTTGCTCTTGGTCAGTATTTGGAACACAAACTTTCCAATTTTCATCATACATCATACTTGTCTCTCCCTAAGTCAAGTGGCCTGAGTCGGTTCTCTAGGGCCTGAAAACACAGTTAAACGATGGCTACTGCTTCACGTTTACGGGATTCATATTATCAAGGTGAAAGAAATCCGGCTTGACCGCCTGTGTTAAGCTTTTGACATTCTGTTGCAACTTTGCGCAGCTATGGTCGGCTTCTTCTTTAATTGCTACAGCGTCTGCATTGTTGCGGAAAAATCGCCCCCGACTCTTACCGCCATACGTGGATGATTGTTATATTGGCCGCTAATAATAATTAACAGTCCCATTTAAATGGTTGAGATTAGTTGATATGGATCAGCCCACTGTCGCCGGTTCCACCGTTAAAGCGCTTTGCTTTTGGCTTGCTGAGCGAGGGATGGATATCAATGCTTTGGCGCGTGAGGCTGAGCTGGATCTCTCCATGCTGGAAGATCAGGACTATCGAGTCCCATTACCGGCTTATAATTTGTTGTGGTCTCGCGCCGAAGAAACCCTGAAGGACCCTGCTGTTGGCCTGCATGTAGGAGAGTGGGTTGATTCACGCCGCATGGGGGTGATTGGACACATCATCTTCAACAACCGCACCCTGGAGCAGGGTTTAAAGCAATACGTGCGCCTGTCTGCGCTAGTGAACGAGGGGGTGCGTACGGAATTTCACCTGCAGGGGGACGATGCGGTCATTGAGTATCATTGCGAACGGCCCGAGTATTATCATCGCGCGGGTATGGATCGGATGCTGGCGTTGTCGGTGACCAGGGCGCGGCGCTTTGTCAGCGAGAAGATCTACCTGACCAAAGTGGGCTTTGCTCACCCTGCGCCTGAGTATGTCGCCGAATACGAGCGCATCTTTCAATGCCCGGTGAGCTTCGGCCAGCCCTGTTGCTCTCTCGCCTTCAATAAAGACTTTCTCTCCTTTGAACTTCCCCAGCGTAATCCTTATTTGCATCAGGCGTTAACTCGCCAAGTGGAGGCGCTGCTGCAGAAGCTGTCTCTGCGCCGTACGGTGTCGCACAAAGTGAAGGCGATTGTGGCCAAGCGCCTGTCCCGAGGCGATATCGAAGCGGAAAAAGTGGCGGAGAAAATGAATATGTCGCGTCACACCCTGTACCGCAAACTGAAACAGGAAGACGTGTCATTCCAGGAACTGGTGGAGCAGGTGCGTAAGGATAAAGCCTTGGATTATCTGCAGAAAGGTAAGTATTCCCTTAGCGAAATCGCCTTCCTGCTGGGGTTCTCCGAGCTGAGCGCATTCAGCCGCGCGTTTAAGCGCTGGACCGGGGAAAGCCCCGCCAACTATCGCAGTCAGCAATAGCTGGCGTCACAAGGCTTAGCCTTCTAAAACCCTTCCGCTTCGTTGGCCTCACCGCTCTTTCGCGTGGGGCGGGCGAGCAGTAACGACAACAGAATGCTGATGATGGCGCCGGAGATAAACAGGGTGACGGTGTAACGGTTATTGGTTTGATCATGGAAGGCCTGATTGGGCGTGATGCGCAGTAGCCATTGTCGTCCCGGCAGTTCCAGCGTATCGCTATACAGCCAGGATTTGCGTTTCTTAATATTTTCCTCACCGTCCTGCGGCAGCACCAGCTTCACTAATGGGTCGCTGGCGTAGCGCATCAAGTCAAACATGGATAGGGTGAAGCCCTCCGGTTTGTAGTCGACGACCGCGGTTTTCAGACTATGTTCCAGATCGAAACTGATAGCGATGAGCATGTCGTCCACCCGACGGATATAGCGAACTTCGCCGCGGTAGGCGGGATTCTGGGAGTTGATGCGGGTCACCGGCGTTGCGATGGTTTCCCCACTGCGCCAAGCCTCGTCGAAGGCGGGTTGAAGCTCGGGCAATTCGGTGACCCGCTTGATGTCGTTGAGCGTCAGGGATTGCAGGCTGTTGATGTCCGTCACGCTGAAACGACGGCCGTCATCGGCGGATTTTGCGATAACCAGATGCTCAATGGTGCTGATGTTGGGAAATCCCTGCAAAAACACCCGTGTGGCGTCAGTGGCGGCGTCTTCCGATTCGGGACGAGCGCTGCACATACGGAACCACAATTCCGCGGCGGCGCGATTTTGTTCAAACGTGCGGCGGACCGTTTGTGCAATGAACTGCGCTTCCTGAACAAAACGCGCATGAGCGTCTTTTTCTTGCTGCTTATTGGAAAAATAGGACATCGCCGCGGTTAGCGACAGCCCCACCAATAGCGCCAGGAGTGATGGCAGAGAAAGTAAAAACCCGTACATATTGCGGGACTGCATTGAATCCTCCGGATAATTGCCGCCCCCAGGCGGTTACCAACCTGTTTCCGCTGAAAGCGTAATCCATATTCGTGACAGCCGGTAACTATAGAGTTCCCCATTATCCGCATCAAGCGGAAGCCTGAAAGCCTTTATCTTTGATATACATAAGTGCCCGGTGCGTCACAAAGTTGCGGATAATCGGAATCTGGCGCACCAAGCGGCGGAGGCGAGGTTTGCTCAGAGCTGCTGTGATCCCGCAGCCACTGGCTCCAGGCCGGCCACCAGGAGCCGTCATGGCGAGTCGCAATGTTGAGCCAGTCGTCAGGGCTGTAATTGCGGTCCTTGCCGTAACGGGTGTTGATTTGATAACTGCGCCTCGGATGACCGGGTTCGCTGATGATGCCCGCGTTGTGACCGCCGCTGGTCAATAAAAAAGTAATCTCTGCGGAACTGGTAAGGCGGCGGATTTTATAAACGGATTTCCAGGGCGCGACATGATCTTTGGTGGCGCCAACGACGAAGATGGGAATACGGATGTCCCTTAAGAATATCGGACTGTCATCCACTTCAAAACGGCCTTCGGCGAGGTCGTTATTCAGAAACAGACTGCGCAGATATTGCGAGTGCATGCGGTAGGGCATGCGAGTGGTGTCCGCGTTCCAGGCCATCAGATCGTTCATCTTACTGCGTTCGCCCAGCATGTATTCGCGCACGATGCGCGACCACAGAAGGTCCTTTGAGCGCAGCATCATGAAGGCGCCGGACATTTGCGTGGCGTCCAGATAACCCTGCTCCCACATCAGGTCTTCCAGGAAGGTGAGCTGACTTTCATTGATGAACAACATCAGTTCTCCAGCTTCCTTGAAGTCTGTTTGCGCAGCGAAAAGGCTGATGGTGGCGAGTCGTTTATCTTCATCTCTCGCCATCGCAGCGGCGGCGATGCTGAGCAGGGTGCCGCCAAGACAATAGCCGACGCCGTGTATCGGTGGCGCGTCGGGAACGATGGCGGAGATTGCGTCCAGCGCTTCCATCACTCCCAGTCGCAGATAATCCTGCATACCGAGATTGCGATCTTTGCCATCCGGGTTCAGCCAGGAAATCATAAACACCGTATGGCCCTGTTCCACCAGATAGCGCGCCAGGGAGTTGTGCGGCGACAGGTCGAGAATGTAGTACTTCATGATCCAGGCGGGAACGATAAGCACCGGTTCTTTGTACGCGCTTTCTGTCGTAGGCGCGTACTGGATCAGTTCTATCAGGCGATTGCGATAAATCACTTTGCCTGGGGTCACGGCGAGATTCTCGCCAACCCTGTAGTTTTCCGAGCCGACAGGCGGGTCGCCATTGAGCAGGCGCTGAGCGTCTTCGCGCCAGTTCTCCAGGCCGTCGAGGAAATTTTTGCCGCCGGTTTCCAGGGTTTTCTTGATGACCTCCGGATTCAGCCAGGGAATATTAGACGGAGACATCAAATCTAATATCTGACGGGCGCAAAAGGAGACGATATTTTCGTTGCGGGGCGACACGCCGGGAATATCCGTAGTTGCGTAGTGCCACCACTGCTCATAAAGCAGGAACCATTGGTAGGCCAGATTAAAGGGAAAGTGGCCCCATTCCTCGTTGCGAAAGCGAATATCCTGGGGAAGGGGTTCAATGACCGGCTCCGGGTTCTGGTTGGCGATGGCGCGGGAGCAGTAGACGCCATAACGCAGCAGGTTGCGGGAGATGTTTTTGGCCAGTTCAGCCTGTTTTCCGGGCGCCATCAAGGCATGGCTGACCCAGTCTGTGTAGGCCTGGATGAAAGCGGCGGGAGAATTGCCGCCAGTGCCGTACCCGATAAACGCATGCAGGAGGCGGTCAATCGCCTTTGATTCCGCAAATAAAGAGCTGTCGTCCACGTTAGCCTCTTTGTTTTAGTAGACGTTAAAACATGACGCGAAACGCAGGAGCGCGTCCTGGGTGGATCCGGGGACTGCTTGTGGAATGATCACAGTAAGGAGTTGGGGCTTTGAAAGCAACCGTGAAAGACGGCCGGCGAAACGCAACGCTCGCCGGCTTTGCTGTGGGTCAAGCGTGGCGTAGACGGTGTGCGCCCATGCTGCCTAAAAACAGGACGAACGCCGCGACGACGACCGATGGCCCGGCGGGAGTGTCCCACCACCAGGACAGGCTCAGTCCCGCCACCACCGCGAAGACGCCGCTGGCGATGGCGAGCGCCGCCATTTTTTCCGGTGTATCGCTGAAGGGGCGGGCCGCGGCGGCGGGGATAATCAGCAAGGAGGTCACCAGCAGTACGCCGACGACTTTCATGGCGAGAGCGATGACTAGCGACATCATCAGCATCAATTGCAATTGAGTGCGTAATACGTTGTAGCCTTCTACCGCTGCGAGATCTTCATTCAGGGTCATCATCAACAGGGAGCGCCACAGGAGTTTGAGCATGATGATGGCCGCCACCGCACCGGCGAAAATCCAAATGACATCCTGATAATTGAGCGCCAACAGGTCGCCGAACAGATAGCTCATCAAGTCCACTTGCTGGTCCCGCATAAAGCTCAGCGCCACTAGGCCCAGAGACAAGGAGCTGTGCGCCAGGATGCCCAGCAGCGTGTCGGTAGCGATGTGTTTTTGCCTCTGCATCAGGGCCAGCGTCAGGCCCATTAATACGCATCCGGCGGTGATGGCGAGGCTGACGTTCACCTCCAGCATCAAGCCTAACGCGACGCCCATCAACGCGGAATGGGACAGGGTGTCTCCGAAATAAGACATGCGCCGCCACACCACAAAGCAGCCCAAAGGCCCGGTGATAAAAGCCAGGCCAATGCCCCCCAACAGGGCGGGAATGAGAATATCAAGCATGTTGGCCGCCGTGAGAGCATTCGCTGCCTGCGGCGACGGTGCCGTCGGCATGGTGATGATGATCGTGATGGTGGTGGTAGACCGCCAGCGAGCGCGCCGCCTGGGTCCCGAACAGATTGATGAAAGCGGGCTCGTTGGACACTTTTTCTGGGTGTCCGGCGCAGCAGATATGCCGGTTCAGGCACAACACTTGATCCGTAGAAGCCATCACCAAATGAAGATCGTGAGAGACCAGCAAGGCGCCGCAGTGCAGATCATCCCGCAGCGAACGGATAAGGCGGTACAGCTCCGCCTGGCCGGTAACGTCCACTCCTTGCGCGGGTTCATCCAGCACCAACAAGTCCGGCGCCCGTTGCAACGCGCGCGCCAGTAGCACCCGTTGCAGCTCGCCGCCGGATAAGGTGTGCATGGGCTGTTTGGCGACGTGCTCCATTTCCACTCTTTGCAGGGCTTCACGCCAACGTTGCGGGTTGTGCGCCAATTGCAGAAAGCGTTTAACGGTCAGAGGCAAAGACGCGTCAATGTGAAAGCGTTGCGGCATGTAGCCGATTTTCAGGCCGGGACGGCGCAGCACTTCACCACGGCTCAACGGCTGTATGCCCAAGAGCGCTTTGGCCAGCGTGGATTTGCCAGCGCCGTTGGGACCAATGACCGTGATTATTTCGCCGGGGTTGATATCAAAAGTGATGTTTTCGATCAGTGTGCGGCCTTGAATTTCGACAGTGACGTCTTGCAGGCGTATCAATGGCGGCGAGTTCATTGGGCTGTCCTGCAGGCAGTGCACAGGCCGCTGATTTCCAGCGTCATGCTTTCCACTTCGAAATCCTGCTCCTGCGCCAGGCTCAACAACTGCTTGCGCAGCGCGTCTTCAGTAATTTCCTGTGCGCGTTTGCACTGTTTGCAAATCAAAAAGCCGCCTTGGTGGCCTTCCTGAGGGCAAACGCAACCCATGAAGGCGTTCAGTGACGCAATGCGATGCACAAGACCGTTTTCCTGCAGAAACTCCAGCGCCCGGTATACGGTCGGCGGCGCGGAATTACGACCTTCCTGTCCAAACTGAGCCAGGATGTCGTAGGCGCCAATGGGCTTGTGAGATTGCCAGATCAGCTCCAACACCCGCAAGCGGGTGTCAGTCAGTCTCAGACCGCGTTCTTTACAGAGTTTCTTGGCGGTAATCAGCGCGTCATGAATGCAGGAGGCGTGATTATGTTGCTGAAACACGGCGTTGTCGGATTGGCTGTTCATAATGATTCCGCAAGAGTTGCAATGCTGGCGTTAGCGCCGTCGTCGGCGGAGGCGTAAGAAATGTAATGTTATAACAATTGAGCTTGCGCTGAAACCGTCAACGGCGTTCATAGCGGCGTCTGGCGTGAAGCAAGTCGCCAAAGTAGCTAAATTTCGCGTTTTTATAAGGTTACTTGTATGCAAAACCGCCGGTTAGGGTCCATAATCCTTGGCTGGACGTTCGGCAGGCGCTTGTCGACGTCCGTATTATAAAAATATAAATCAGGGCGGAATGAAACCGGCGTATGCCGGATTGCCAGGAAGGTCGCGCTGAGTCCTCGGGTCGAGACTTCGAACCCCGTGAGACTTCAGAGGTAAAATAAGAATGTCAGCGCTAAAGAACCTTTTCACACTGGCGTTATGCTTAGTCAGCGCTTTCGCCTGCGCGTTTGAAAAAGACTCTCTCATCGTCTGGATAGGAGCCGACAAAGGCTCAAAAGGCGTCGCCGAAGCGGGCGCCGCATTCACTGCCGCCACTGGCATGAAAGTGAAGGTAGAGACGCCGGACGATCTCACCGTTCAATTCGACCGCCTCGCGCCTACGGCGCAGGGCCCGGATATTGTCATATGGGCCCATGAACGTTTTGGTCCCTGGATCAATGACGGCTTTCTGGAGCCGGTTACTCCCACTCAAAAGATGCGTGACAGCGTAGCGCCTTTCACTTGGCGGGCGCTGACGGTTGGCGATGATATATATGGCTTTCCCATCGCCATTGAAGCGGTGAGCCTGATCTATAACAAGGCGCTGGTGAAGGCGCCTCCGCGTACGCTACAGGATGTCATTGCGCTGGATCGCGATCTGCGGAAACAAGGCAAGAAAGCCATTGAATGGGACTATAAGAATACTTACTTCAGCTGGCCTTTTATCGCTGGCGCCGGCGGCTACAGTTTTGGCAAGTCAGACGGCGTTTATAATCTGGCGGACGTCGGCTTCGACAGCCGTGGTTCTGTCGATGCAGTGCAAGCCATCAAGCAGCTGCTGGATCAGGGCGTACTGGAGAAGACCGCTGACTACGGCTCTATGATGAATGGCTTTAAGAAAGGCGAAGTGGCGATGATCATCAATGGTCCCTGGTCTTGGCGTGAGATCCGCGACGCGGGCGTCAATTTTGGCGTGGACTATATTCCCGGGCTGACGGCGGAGCATCCAGGGCGTCCTTTTGTCGGCGTGCTGGCGGCGGGAATCAATTCCGCGGGAAGAAACAAAGAGGCCGCCCAGCGTTTCCTGGAAGACTATCTGCTGACGTATGAGGGACTAAAGAAAGTAAATACAGACAAGCCCTTGGGAGCGGTAGCCAATGTTCAGTTAATGAAAGAGCTTTCCGCTGATCCTTTGATCCGCCACACCTTCATATCCGCAGAAAAAGGAGAGCTGATGCCGGATGTGCCGGAAATGAAGCGTTTTTGGGGATTATTTACCTATAAGTTGCCAGCGATGCTGAAAGGAGAGGCGGCGATCAGCGCAACGCTGAACGATATGGCGGATCGACTGCGGAAACTGGATGAACTAAAAGGCTGGGGTCGGCGGCACTATCTTTCAGATAAGGAAAGCTAAGCGTTGATTATATAAACGACTGGGGCGCATGAGCGCCCCGGTAAATCGATCAGCGTGCGGAAACCGCCTGCAGTGCGAGCAGCTCCATTTGCTCCAGAGAGGGAATAATGGCCTCTTCGCCGCTGACCTTCACCATCATCTTG
The DNA here is from genome assembly GCF_004135205.1 of Hahella sp. KA22. NCBI lineage: Bacteria > Pseudomonadati > Pseudomonadota > Gammaproteobacteria > Oceanospirillales > Hahellaceae > Hahella > Hahella sp. KA22. The sequence goes on from NZ_CP035490.1 coordinate 1,081,735, forward strand.
TCCATAGGGCCCAGATCGGCTTTTTCATGGGCGCTGACTTCTTCGCTCCGCACTTTCATCAAACGAGGCAGGCCCTGAGTGACGAACGCCATAAACGGCAGTTGTTTATGCTTGTCGCCAATGGTATTGGTGACGGCGATCCGAGTATGGGCGGATTGTGCGCCTGAGGCGGATTTATTGGCCTTGTCATAAGACATCAGCGGCAGACGCAGACCGCGCCAGCGGATATAGCCCAGGAGCCAGTCCGCGCCGTCTTCAACGGGCTCTGGCGCCTGATAGTCAACGATTTCAGCGATGCTGGCGTTGGGTAATAGCAAGTTCTTTCCCTGTACGGGAATCAGTAAACAGGAGATCTGTCCGGAGGTTTGCTCCACCATGAATCTATCCTCGAAATCGTTTGTCTTACCTGCGCCTGTCTCACGGCGGGCGCGAATATCTTCTCTGGACCAGCCGCAGGTCCAAGCCGATAGAGCTTCAGTCTGAGTCTAGCTTAACAGACTGGGTTAGGGAACGTCAGGCCAGACCGCGCTTGCGCTTCGCCAGTTCCTCAAGTTCTACGGTTTTCAGTAATTTTTCCGCTAGCTGATGCGGTGTCCCGCGAAATTCCACGCATCCCGTCGCAGCGACGGAGTCCGGCATTGAGCTGTTGGCGCAGGTGTCCGAAGTCTGTGACCATATCCGGCTGCCATAGGCGCGCAACAGAGGACCGGCGAGAGAACCGTCGTTTCCCATGCCGCTGAAAATAATCGCATTACAACGGCCGCTATAGTAGCCGCCGACATTCAACATGACCTGATCAATGGATGGTCCATAAGGACCCGGCCAGGCGTTTTCTCTGACTTCCATCGTTCCCTCAACGCTGAACACCACTTCGTGGTCGACAGGCATGATCACCACTTCGCCATAATGCAGGCGCGCGCCGTGCTGCACTTCTTTCAGATCGAAGGCCGAATGACGACCTAACACTCGCACCAGCACATTGGCGGCGTTCTGGTCGATATGCTGAGCATAAACGAAGGCGACGGGCAGGCCTGAGGGCAAGCAGTCGAGAAAGCTCTTCACCGCCGCCGGGCCGCCTAAAGACGCGCCTAGAATCCATACCCTTTCCACAGGATCGTTAACGCCGCCGGGCCGGATATGATGAGGCAACGGCAGTGCGGAAGGGCCGCTTGGCGAGGCTTCCAGTGCGGTTAAAGAGGCGCTGGCCTGGGTGAGCGTGGGCGGTTCGCCCAGCAACTCCACCAATTTGGTGAACAGGCGCCGCTCCCACTTGGCGTAATCGAGACTGTGCTTATTGGGCGCTTCCCCTAATCCGAACAAGACGGGGGCTTCGCTATGATCGATCAGCGTATCAATGGCGTCCGCCCAACGGTCTTCGTCGGTCAGTATAACGATCCACACCTCGGCGGCGGCGTGGCGCTCCAGGAGCGCCGTGCTCAGCCGGGAAGGATCACAGCTGGCGATCACCGAAAAACCGTATCCTTCCACCGCGCTTTGCATGATATGCCGCTGTAAAGGGCAGTCCGAAATAATGCCAACTTTTGCAGCCTGCACTGACATCCAGTTATTCCACTAGTCGTTCTATCGTCTCAAGCAGAATTTTTTCCTGGAAGGGTTTACCGAGATATTCGTTAACGCCGATTGAAATCGCACGCTCGCGGTGTTTCTGTCCGGTACGCGAGGTGATCATAATGATCGGCACATCTTTCAGACGCTCGTCGTGACGCACCAGACTCGCCACTTCGAATCCATCCATACGCGGCATTTCTATATCCAGCAGCATGACGTCCGGTTTGTGATCCTGTAACAGCGCGATGGCGTCCACACCGTCCTTCGCGGTAATGACTTCCATACCGTTCCGTTCCAGCAGACGGGAAGTAACCTTCCGTACTGTAACCGAGTCGTCCACCACCATAACGGTAGTTGGGCCGGATGCTGCGCGCGCAGGCTCCGCGGCTGGTTTGAGCGTTGGCATGAGGCCGGGGCCGTAGTGAGACATGTCGCTGCGGATAAGCGCAGGCAAGTCAAGAATCACGACCACGCTACCATCCCCCAGGATGGTGGCGCCGGAGACGCCGCGCACTGAGGAGAACTGGGTGCCGAGACCTTTTACAACGATCTCACGGGAGCCCATCAAGCTGTCCACCTGCAGGGCCAGAGGCTGATCGCCGCCGCCACGCACCAGAATGACCGGCAAGGGCAGGGGCTGACCTTGCAGTTTTGGATGGTGTTCGCTCTTCAACAGGCTGCCCAGGTACTGCAGACGATATTTTTGGCCTGCATACTCGTACAGCGGCGCGTCGGGCTTGTAGTACTCCTCCAACTCGTAAGTGCTGACGCGAACGATACCTTCAATCGTGTTCAACGGAATCGCGTAATAGTCTTCGCCGGTGTTCACCATCAGCGCCCGGTTCACGGAAACCGTGAACGGCAGGTGGACAATAAAGCGCGTGCCGTGGCCGGGCTTGGAGTCGATGGTGACGCGTCCGCCAAGCTGTTTGATCTCGCTGGCCACAACGTCCATACCGACGCCGCGTCCAGAAATCTGGGTGACTTTTTCCGCGGTGCTGAAGCCAGCCTGGAAGATAAACTGCAGCATATCGTGATCGCTAAGGTGCGTGCCTTCGTCGATCAAGCCGCTCTTAATGGCTTTACGTCTGACCGCGTCGACGTTGATGCCGCCGCCGTCGTCGGAAAGAATCAGTACGACGTCGCCGCCTTCACGGCCTACCGAAAGCTCAATGCGTCCGGTTTCCGATTTGCCTTTGGCGCGACGCTGCTCGGGCATTTCCACTCCGTGGTCGATCGCGTTACGCAGCATGTGCTCCAATGGCGCCAGCATGCGCTCCAATACGGTACGGTCCAGCTCGCCTTCCGGGTTGTACACTTCGAAGTCGGCTTTCTTGCCAAGCTCGGAGCTTACCTGCCGGATGATTCGGCGCAGTCTGGGTACGATCGAGGTGAACGGAACCATGCGGGTTTTCATCAACCCTTCCTGCAGCTCCGTATTGATGCGGGATTGTTGCAGCAACAGGGTTTCTGCGTCACGGGCCTTATCCATCATGGTTTCACGAAGGTCGGTCAAGTCCGAGGAGGACTCGCTTAACGCTCGCGACAACTGCTGAATAGAGGAGTAACGGTCCATTTCCAACGGGTCAAAGTCTTCGTATTTGACGCCGCTCTCTTTTTCCATGCGGAACAGAACCTGAGCTTCCGTCTCCATGTCCATCCGACGCAACTGCTCGCGCAGACGGTCGATGGTGGACTGCATCTCTTCCAGGGTGTAGGTGAAGTCACTGATCTGCTGTTCAAGCAGACCACGGGTAATACTGGTTTCGCCGGCGAGGTTAACCAGGTTGTCGAGCAGGTTGGCGGAGACTCTGACGGTTTCCGCGGCCGCCTGACGTTGCGCCGCAGGTTGTGCGGGCTGTATCTCGGTTTTGGCCGGTTCTTCTTTTTTGACAGCGGGAACGGTTTGCTCTCGCTGCATCTGCACCATACGCTCAGCCAGGGCCTCAGTTTCGCTCTTCGGCGCTTCCGCCGCGGCAGCTTCCACCTCAGCTTCCTGCTGACTGCTGTAGAAGTTTTTAACCTGACCGATTTCGCTCTTCAGGCGATTGAACAGGATCTCGATTTCACTGCGCAGGGCGTCGTCCAGCTCATGCTTGTGGTCATAAGCTTCTTTAACGATGGATTCGATTTCCTGCGCCAGGTCGCCGATGTTGGTCAAGGTGGCCAGACGCGCGCCCCCTTTCAACGTATGCAGGGCGCGGGACATGGAGTCCGCATGCACGCTGTTGCGAGGCTCGCGGGTCCAGTCGTTGAACTCGCGCTCCAGACTGGTCTGCAGCTCATTCGCCTCTTCTACGAAGACTTGCAGGATTTCCGGGTCGACATCCAACGCAAACTCGGAGGCGGGCAGTTCTTCGCCGCTGCCAACTTCTTTCAGCTCGCGGATCAGCTCATTGGGAACTTCTGGTTGCTCCAGTTGTTCAATCTGATCCAGCAGACGGCCGATGTAACGGATGGAGCGGTCCACCAGCGTGATCAGTTCGTCAGGCACCTGATGCTTGCCGTCGACGACGCTTTCCATACGCTCGGTCAGCGCTTCAGTGAGAGCGTGCACGCTGTCGATATTCGCCAGCTTGGCGCCGCCGTTCAGGGTTTGCAGATCCCGAACCAGCTCTTTCGCCGGCGTAATGTTATCTGGATTGGCTTTCCACCGATCAAAGCAGTCAATCACTGCGTCCATGATGTCCCTGGACTCGTCCAGGAAAATGCTGCGCAGGTCCTCGTCGCTGGTTTCCTGAGAGGACTCCAGCAGTGACTGCTGTTCGCGCTCGATATCCAAAATGGTGTCTTCGCGATCATGAGGGCCTTTCGCCGCCAGATCGTGTTGCGCGCAGTATCTGATGACTTGCTGGGCGAGATCGTTCGCCGCGCGCACCGGACTGTTGCTGGTGACGCTATCCACCATCTCCGCCAGACGGTCATGGCAGGCCAGCATCAAATCAGACAGTGACGGCTCCGCCAGGAAACGACCTTCGACAATGCCCTCGAACAATGTTTCCAGTTCATGAGCCAAATCGCCGATAGGCTTGATTTCCGCCATGCGCGCGCCGCCTTTCAAGGTGTGCAGGGCGCGCTGCAGTTCTTTCACATGCTCGATATTTTCGAGTTCGCCCAACCAGCTTTGCAGGTTGCGGGCGGTAGAATCCACCAACTCATTGGCTTCTTCCAGGAATATGGAAACCAGCTCCTGATCCAGGCCACTGATGTCGTAAACCGGATTCTCGATGGGCGCTTCTTCAACTGGCGCAGGCTCTGCTGTGATCTCTTCGGCGTCCGCAAGACCTCCCAGCTCTACCTCCATCTCGTCCGCCTGGGGTTCAGGAGACGTTTCAACGGCGGCTTCCATTTCTGGATGCGCATCAACGATATAGTCGTCTTCGCCGTCCGCGTAATGATGACCAGCGCCTTGCGCCATGTCGTGGACGCGGCCGATCAAGTCGCGAGCAGGGGAGGCTACCTGGTTCTGGGCGACGGCGTCCACCATGCCCGCCAGACGGTCGTGACACTCCATCACCAGACCAACCATGGCAGGCTCTGGCGCCAGACGGCCTTCAGTCATTCTCTCAAACAGTGTTTCCAGCTCGTGAGCCAAGTCGCCGATGGACTTGATCTCCGCCATTCTGGCGCCGCCTTTCAGCGTATGCAGATCACGCTGCAGTTCTTTCAAATGCTCCAGATTGCCCAGCTCTTCAGACCAGCTGTGCATGGTCTCGCCGGTGCGCTGGATAATGTCCTGGGCTTCCTCAAGGAAGATTTCGACCATTTCTGGATCAAGGGGAGCGACTTCCTCAAGAACGGGAATCTCTTCCTCTTCGCTTAGATCCATTGTTGGCAGACTGGCCTCGTCGTAGGAAACCTCATCGCCTTCATCTTCATCGTCTTCCGCCGAGCGCTCGCCGGACAGGTATGCGTGCAGGGCGTCTATCAGGTCCTGGGCGTCATTACAGGTGCGCGTGGCGGTGACAGAGTCGACCATGCCCGCCAGGGTGTCGTGCGCCAGCAGAGATAGGTTGCTGGCCTCTTCATCCGGCGTGACGCGCTGTTCTACGATGCCTTCGAACAGGCTTTCCAACTCATGGGAGAGGTCGCCGATAGGGGGAATTCCCGCCAGTCTGGCGCCGCCTTTCAAGGTGTGCAGATCGCGCTGTAATTGCTGAACTAACGCAATGTTATGAAGATCCTGCGACCATTGCTGCATCACGTCAGCAGAGGATTGAATGATGTCCTGTGCTTCTTGCAGGAACACATCCGCCAGTTCTGGGTCCAGTTCGTACACCACGCCGCCGGAAGCGACAGGCGCAGGCGCTTCTTCGATCTCCTCCATGAAGCTTGCAGAAGGCTCAATCGCCTCTGGTTCTTCAGGTAGACCGATATCAAAATTAATATCTTCGGCGAGCTCGTCGTCTTCCGCCTCTTCGATGATTACGTCGTCCAGGAGAGGAATCTCGTCATCCGCTGAGTGGACGACTGGCTCAAGGCCTTCTTCTTCGGCGACTTCCGCGACGGGAGGAACATCCTCCGCAGGCGCAGATTCTACTGGCTTGGCCAAGGCGTAGAGCTCTTGAATCAGAGACGCGTCAGGTTGAGTGGCGAGGCCTGCCGCAACCTGATCCATCATGCTGATCAACACGTCATGACCGCGTTTCGCGATAGTGAAGAAACGATCGTCCGTGTTGGCGCCGCCGGCTTCCGCCAGCTCATAGGCGGTTTCCAGGGCGCGGGAAAGTTCTGCGACATCTTCCAGGCCGGCCACTTCTGCGCCGCGGGATAATGTGGTCAGCTCAGTGACCAGCTTGTGCAGATCTTCTTTGGAGTTCGGGTCCTGACTCCACTCGTTAAGGATACGCTCGGCGTCCAGCAGAATATCCACGCCTTCCGTCAAGAACAGATTGATCAGTTGCGGATCGGGTTTGCTGGTGGCCTGCAATACATCACTTTGCGCGGCGTTAGTCAGGATGCGATTGCTGACGGTAGCCAGCTTCTCCAGGTATTCGTTGGCGCCGTTCAGCGGTTTCAGCGGAGTGCTTTCAATTTGATCCAGGCCGCGACGCACAAAGCTTGCGCCTTCCTGCAGCAGTTCGCGAATATCGCTGTCCACACTGATGCCGCGTGCACGGGCTTCTTTGACAAATTTCTCAAGCGGCACCACTACAGTGGCGATAGGCTCAATGCCAGCGGTATTGGCGCTGCCTTTGAGCGTATGCATGGCGCGGGAGATTTCATCTGTAATCGGCGTCGGCTCACCATTTGCGGCGGCTTTAGCGGTGAACGTCGCCAGCGTCTCAAGGTGGCTCTCTGTTTCCGCCTTGAAAATGTCTTTCAGGGCCGGGTCGATGTCCAGGGTTGGCTCGCCTGACTCTGTGTCGGAAGCATCCTGATCGAGCTTCAATGGCTTGGGAATCTCACCCTTGGCGATGGCGTGAGCCTGATCCATATACGGCTGCGTATTATGGCTGGGCTTACGACGCAGTTTAAAGTCTTCGACAAGATCAGGAAGGATCTTGGTCACAGCCTGCATCAGCTCGCCAATATCCTGGCTCATGAAAATCGTGCCGTCGATAATACGGTTCAGCAGATTTTCAATAGACCACGCCAGTTCGCCGACAAGCGCAGCGCCAACTAAACGGCCGCTGCCTTTCAAGGTATGGAAAGCGCGACGAACTTCAATCAGCGCTTCCTGATTGTCGTAACTGGCCACATAAGAGGGTAGATACTGACCAATGGTGTCCAGTACTTCAGCCGCCTCTTCAACGAAGATCTCGATGATTTCGTCATCGATCATGTCATCTTCGTCTTCTTCCTCCAGCACTGGAACCTCTACGGTTTCAGCGACAGGCTCGGGTATAGATGGAGGCTCAATGGGCTCAGGCTGCGTTTCTTCAACGACAGGCGCTTCCGGCTCGGAAGCCGCTACAGGCTCTTCAATTGGAGCAGGAGCGGGCTCTTCTTTGGGGACGGACAGATCGATATCAGAAGCGGCGCTTTTTTCGCGAGCGAGACGACGGGCTGCCGCCAGCGCTTCGGCTTTGGCGACGAACTGATCGACATCGTTGATTTCCTGACCCGTTTTAAAGCGCTCAATCAGCTCAGGCAGCTTGTTGATAACGCCTTCCAGCAGCTCGAACATTTCCAGTGTGGCGGTAATGGAGCCGTCGATCACGCGGTTAAGCATGTTCTCCACACTCCAGGCTAATTCGCCCAGCGTGGTGGCTCCGACCAAACGACCGCTGCCTTTAAGGGTATGGAATGCGCGACGGATTTCCGCCAGAGCGGCCTGATCGTCTGGGTTGCTCTGGAAGCTGGGGAAATAATTGTGAATGGTCGCAAGAACTTCTTCTGCTTCTTCGACAAAGATTTCGACGATTTCGTCATCGATAAGCTCTTTGTCGGAGGCTTTGTCGCGTGACGACTCGGGCGGCGCGGACATTGTCGGCGCAGTGCCCGCCACGGTCTGTGGCGCTATGGCGACGGCGTCGCCCACCGGATACCCCAGTTGTGCGAGGCTTTCTTCCGCAACCTGTAGAATCAGCTCGTTGTCCTGGCTGCCTTCGCTCAGGCGCTCCAGGTAATACTCAATACTGGTGATGGCGTCAGCCAACGTATCCAACTGGTTCCAGTCTGGAGATTGGTCACTGTCGAGCAAACGGTCCTGGATATAACGCGCGGAGGCGTCCAACAGGTCAGCGGCGCGCTCCAGCGGGATAATGCGCAGCCCGCCGCGGATGCTCTGCAACAGCTTCGGCACGTTTTCGATTTCTGAGCGGTCCCAATGAGAGGCGATATACTCGACGATATCGGTCTTCGCCTGTTCCAGGCCGTTACGGGCTTCACGAATAACCGCTTCATGAGCGTTGTCGACTTGCTCTTTCGGAATAGCTGCGCCGCCGGCGTCGCTGCTGCTGGCGCGCTGTGAGCCTGCGTCGTCGCTGAAGCCGCTGAGCGTGGCTTCGACATAGAGGAGGGCGCCGGCGATGTCCATCAAGACATTGTCGTCTGGCGTATCTGTACCGGAGGACAGAGTATCAATTAAATCGATCTGCTCTTGCACCACTTTCCGGGGAATACCCAGACCCAGAACCGCCATGGTGTTGGCGACCTGATGCAGCCCCGGCAATAGTTCCGCCAGGTCGCTGCTATCTTTGAATTCGCCTCGAACGAACAGGTCCAGTTGGTCTTTAACTCGGGCCAGCTCTTCGTTAAGCGCTTCTACTACGGATTCAATCGCGCCTTTGTCCGGGCCGGACATTTTCTGGCGCTCGATATCCACTTCTTCGTCGCTGGGGAGAGCCTGATCCAGACGGTAATCTTCACGCACGCCTTCTATGGCGGGGGTGCGGGCCTCGGATCGGGCGACGTAGTAGAGCAAGTGCTTCAGTAAATCTTCAGGCGGCGCCTGCACCAGAATGTCGATGTTCTCATCAATGACTTTCTTGATGCGGTAATCCAGCGCGCGCAACAGGTTCTTGATCGCGGAAGACAGTTCGATGCCGTTATTCACCAAGGCTTCGATGAAGGCATGGGCGACTCGCCAGATCTGTCCTTGCGCGGTATCGCGGCAGAGGGACTCAAGGCGTTTGAATACCTTGCCCATATAGCTGAAGTTAGCCGGCAGCTCGCTTTCGCGGATAACTCCGGCGAGGGCGAACTGATACATTTGCCGCAGCTTACGCAACTGCATGATGACTTTGTCGTCGTGCAGGCGCTGATTCACTCCTGGCGGCGCCGCGATGCGAGCCATGGAAAGATCAGGGGTGAACAGTGAGGTGTCGGAAAGCAGCGATTCACCGCGCGAAGCGCGCAGGTCGTTCAAAATCGGCAGCAGAATGACGGGCAGATCGCGCCGGCTTGACTGCAGGCGGTTAAGATAATTAGGCAGTTGCAGAATCGCCCGCATCAGCACTTCGATGGCTTCATCGGGGTGCGGAACGGTTTCCTGCAGGACTGCCTGCGCCAACTTCTCCATTTCTTCCGCCAACAAGGCGGCGCCATAGAACTCGACCATCTGCAGAGTTCCATGGACCTGATGTATGTAGTTCAGACAAAAGCGTAATTTGGCGCTGTCTTCAGTGTTGTTGACGTAGTCCTCAAGCGCTAACTGCGCTTGCTTAAGTGTACTGTCGATTTCGCCCTTAACCCAATCAAGAGCTACATAGTCATGGTTGCCCGCCATAACTTCTCCAATTAACTGTTGCGCTCGTTTCGCCTGATAAAAGCGAGAGTTTTGTCACTTCCGACCCGCTGCAAAAGAGGGTGGGTCCAGTCAACGATTTCTCCCAGTCCCAATACCAGTATGCCACCTGGCACCAGGCGTTCAGCCAAGCGGTTGAGAATTTCCTTCCGCCGCCAGCGTCTGAAATAAATCAATAAGTTCTGGCAGAAAATAATGTTCATGCCATGCATCGGCGCGTCTTTAAGGTTAAGCACGTTAACCCTTGCAAAACACACTCTCTCTTTCAAGCGCGGGATAACTGCGTAGAGATTCCCGTTACGCTTTTCAAAAAATTTCTCTTTGCGTTCTTCGTTCAGGGTGACCAGTTTGCGTGCCGGGTAAACAGCGGTTCGAGCCTTCTCCAGCACCGGCGAGGATATGTCCGTGCCGGTAACGCCGTAGTACTTGGCCAATCCCAGAGCTTCAAGACACTCTTCAATGATCATGGCCAGCGTGTAAGGCTCTTCTCCGGTTGAGCAGCCAACGCTCCAAGCTTCGATGGTGGACTTGGCCAGTGCTTCAACCGGCCGGGTCAGCAGATAATCCTTGACCAATCCAAACGCATCTTCGTCTCTGTAAAACCGGGTTTCCTGAACCGTCAGCCGATCTACCAGGATGGCCCATTCGACGACGCCGGATGGACTGTCAACGATTTTGTGAAAGTACTCCTGATAGGAGGGGCAGCCGATTTCCCGCATCCGAATGCCCAAGCTGGTCTGCAGAAATGTCTTGCGCTGTATAGGCAAGTTCATTCCAGTACGCTTCTCCAGCAACGCCTGCCACCGGAAGAACTCCTGATCTTCCATTGGCGGCAGGGTTTTTAAACTCCATGATCCCTCAACTTCAGTGCCATCATTGATCGCCATAGTGGCGCCTTAGTCGTGTCCTTGCTGTTGTCGGACGATAGGTCATTGGAACATCAACACAGGTTTAGGCGGCGTCGATGTCCAAGTCTTCCTCATTGCTGTGACCTACCTGGTCAGGCAGCTTGAAACCTGCTACAGAGTTACGCAGCTGGTTGGCCAGTTCCGCCAGTTTACCGATGGACTTCGCTGTCGCGTTCGTACCTGCGGAAGTCTGCGAGGTGATTTCCTGGATAACGTTCATCGTATTGGAAATGTGGCCTGCGGAAGACGACTGCTGACGTGCGGCGTTCGAGATGTTCTGGATCAAGTCCGCAAGGTTTTTCGATACGTTCTCGATTTCTTCCAGGGCGACACCCGCGTCTTGTGCGAAGCGAGCTCCACGCACCACCTCTGCGGTGGTTTGTTCCATGGAGATTACCGCCTCGTTGGTGTCTGTCTGGATGGTTTTTACCAGTGCTTCAATCTGCTTGGTCGCTGCAGAGGAACGTTCCGCAAGGCGCTGTACCTCGTCCGCAACAACCGCGAAGCCTCGACCTGCGTCACCGGCCATAGATGCCTGGATTGCAGCGTTCAGAGACAGAATGTTGGTTTGGTCGGCAATGTCGTTGATCAACGATACGATATCCCCGATCTCCTGGGATGACTCACCCAGACGCTTGATCCGCTTGGATGTTTCCTGGATCTGCTCACGGATGTTATCCATGCCGCGAATAGTAGACTGTACGATTTCCGCGCCTTTCTTCGCGATCGCAACCGACCGCTCCGCAACCGCTGCTGATTCGGCGGCGTTGGAAGATACCTGGTCGATAGAAACGGCCATTTCGTTGATCGCGGCGGATGCGCCAGCAATTTCCTGCGCCTGGTGCTCGGAAGCGTCAGCCAGATGCATCGCAGTCGCCTGGGTTTCCTGGGCTGCGCCCGCGACCCGTACGGCGGTTTCGTTAATGGAGGTTACCAACTGACGCATCTGGTCGATCGCGAAGTTGATGGAGTCAGCGATGGCGCCCGTGAAGTCCTCGGTTACCGTCGCCTCTGTAGTCAGGTCGCCGTCCGCGAGGTCGGCCAGTTCGTCCAGCAGTCGCAGGATCGCGTTCTGGTTCTGTTCGTTCTGAGAAGCCTCTTTTTCGTAACGCTTCTTGGATTCCTGGGAACCGATGTAGAAGATGATCAATATCGCAACGATGATGAGGAACAGCAGGGCGTAACCCAAGCTATCACTAACCAGCCGGCCTTCCGCCTGGGTCTGGAATACTTCGTTCAGTTTAGAAGTCTCGGTCAACAGCGCCTGAGATTTCTCAAAGATGTTGTTCGCAGCTTCACGCACCCGGAATAGTTCAGGGGACGTTTCAAGAATGGTGTCTACGTTTTCGTTAACGAATTCGAATAGTTCAGCGATGGCTTCCAGACCGAAGGTGGCGTCTTCGTCAGCCACTTTGGTGATGCCCATAACCTGGTTGCCTTCAACCATCCCGTTCAGTACGCGACCGAACAAGTTTACGTCGCGGCCGAAACGGTCCGCTGCGGTTACTGCATCCTCGCCACCGGCGAGTACTTTGTTAACGCTTCGTACAATACGTTCCGCCAGCAGTGACTGACGCTGGGCTACCGCGACCTGATCGGCGGGCGCGTTGTTTTCCAAAAGAATCTGTACAACGTCGTCATACTCAACCTGTAGCTGGGGAATGGTGTCGTTGAGTGTGATGGCGACCTGGTGCAACTGCAGAACGGTGTCTTTGGAGCCGAGGATCTGGTCCGCCGCCTCACGTACGTCGTCCCACAGGCCGGTTACGTTAGACATCTGCACGTTTTCAACGGCAGGCAGGTTACGCTCAGGGTTGCCTTTGGTCAGATAATCCCACAAGCGTTGGAAGTCGTCCCGGGAGCGGCGCAATTCTTCGAAAGCCTGCGATTTACCGTCCGCGGCCTCCGAGGAGTTCTTTGCGATCTCCTGAGAAAGTACCCGCAGCTCGGAAGCGTAACTGATGTACGTCTTATCCTGACTCGCGTTAAGGTTTACCGTAAATATAACGTAGAGAAGGGCGATTACCGCCACAATCACCACGCCATACATGGCTAGCTGAATAGGGTTCGCACCCTGTCCGGACGAAGTTTTTCCAGATATTGATATCATTGCTTTGGCTCCCCAGCCTTTTCAACTCTAACCATCTAACAGCGTAGCAGACGCTGTAATAGCTGCGCAGCGATTTCTCACTGCGCTACGTTTATGAAATTGGAATCTGCCACCAGACTGGTCGTATCGAATACAATCCAGCGTTCGTTACTACGGGCGTAAAAGCCGCTTACGTAAGGTCTCAGCACTTCCGGGATATCCGGCGCGTCCTTTTGGAAGCTGTCCACCGGGAAGTACTGCATGCCAAGCACGCCGTCCACTATCAGGCCGCTGAAAACATCGCCCTGCTCAATGACCAGTACGCGCCTGTTTCTCGTGCTGCGGGTTTGTTGCGGCAGCTCGAAGAAAGAAGTCAGGTCCATTATAGGAAGAAGTCGCCCACGTACGTTGGCGACGCCCTGCATCCAGGTTTTAACGCCCGGAATCTGTGTGAAACGGGGGACCGGGAGGATTTCAACCACCTCTCCCATAGCTGCGACGAAGTTAAGTCCCGCCAGAGAGAAACCGATTCCGTTCCATAACTCAATGACGTCTTCCTGCGCAGGCAAACCCTCTGCTAAGGCCTTGCTCTTGGCTTCAATCTCGGCAAGTACGGCAAACGGGTCCGTAGTAATTGACATGATAAAAAGTGGCTCCGCCTATCTGATGAGCTCGTTGATCGTATTGATCAGATCGCTTTCATTGACAGGTTTGACCAGATAGCCCTTGGCGCCCTGACGCGTACCCCATACGCGGTCAGTTTCCTGGTCTTTGGTAGTGACGATAACCACCGGAATGTTGGCGGTTTCTTCTGCGCGAGTCAGCTGACGAGTCGCCTGGAAACCGTTCAATCCGGGCATAACGACGTCCATCAGGACAAGGTCAGGTTTTTCCGAGCGGGCCAGCGCCACGCCGTCGGCGCCGTTGTCGGCGGTTAAGATTTCGTGTTGATGCTTTTCCAGAATGCTTGAGATCTTGCGGACCTCAGTTGGCGAATCATCTACGATAAGTATGCGAGCCATAATTCCCCCGAAAACTCATGTGTAACCCTGTAAAAAAAGTGTAGCTTAATAAACTGACATCATTTCTTCGGCAAATGATTTCGAATTGTACCCAGTAGTTCGTCCTTGCTGAAAGGCTTGGTCAAATACTGGTCCGACCCCACAATGCGTCCCTTGGCCTTGTCGAAGAGTCCGTCTTTGCTTGACAGCATAATAACGGGAGTGCTCTTGAATGCGCTGTTGTTTTTGATAAGTGCGCAGGTCTGGTAGCCGTCGAGCCGGGGCATCATTATATCGACAAAAATGATGTCCGGGTGAGAATCGGCGATTTTTGCCAAGGCGTCGAAACCGTCTGTCGCGGTAATTACAGTGCAGCCGACTTTTTTCAGAAGCGTTTCGGCCGTGCGACGAATCGTCTTACTATCGTCAATCACCATAATTTTGAGGTTTTCAAAGTTATCTTCCATCTCAATATGGCCCTGGTAATGAGGTCATGTTTTCGTTGTGTGAGTCACTAATTCGGCTGGCTGATTTACGTCGGAAAGCGGCGTCAGACATGTTAATGGCTTTTTTAACATAGAATTACAACGCAATCTATAAGTAAATACTATTTATAGTTCAGATGCCCAGTAAGGCAAAGAAAATCTTTGTGTATAAATGTCACAAAACCACTAACGACCTTAACAATTGGAACCTGACTACCTTTTAATTAGCAGATTAGTACAGAAAATAAGATAGTACAGAAGTGGGCTTTAGGCCCGGAAAGTGGCATCATTATGCCCGCCCGTTTCCCGGGCGCCCAGTTAATTTTTGCAACCGTCTTTTAACGCATTTAAGTAGGTGCGGATATGACTATCAGGTTGGGTGTGGTGATGGACCCCATCGCCGACATCAACGTTAAAAAAGACAGCACGCTCGCGATGCTGTTGGCGGCCCAAAAACGCGGTTGGTCCGTGTATTACATGGAACAGGAAGATCTGTACCTGGAGCAGGGGCGGGCTTATGCGCGGATGCGCACGCTGCAGGTGGCGGACGACCCTTCCAATTGGTTCGAGATTCAGGATGAATTTGTGGGTGCGCTAGCGTCGCTCGACCTGATCCTGATGCGCAAAGATCCGCCAGTGGATAGCGAATTCGTATTCGCCACCCACATTCTCGAAGCCGCTGAGCGCGAGGGCGCGTTAGTGGTTAATCGGCCCCAGAGCCTGCGCGATTGTAACGAGAAGTTATTCGCCACCCAGTTCCCGGATCTGTGCCCGCCTGTATTGGTCAGCCGCGACGTAATGCGCCTGCGCCGCTTTTTTGCGGAGCATGAAGACGTGGTGTTCAAGCCGTTGGACGGCATGGGCGGCAAGTCCATCTTCCGGGTGAAAGCCGGGGACTTTAACCTTGGCGTTATTCTCGAAACGCTCACGGACAATGGGCGTCGCCAGATTATGGCGCAGCGCTATCTGCCAGAGATCAAAGACGGCGACAAGCGTATTCTGATGATCAACGGCGAGCCGGTTCCCTATGCGTTGGCCCGTATTCCGTCGCAAGGCGAAAACCGCGGCAATCTGGCGGCGGGAGGCAGCGGCGAAGGTCGTGAACTGAGCGAGCGGGATAAAGAAATCTGTGCGCGCGTTGGACCGGTATTAAAAGAGAAGGGTCTGCACTTTGTTGGACTGGATGTAATTGGCGACTACCTCACAGAAATAAATGTCACTAGTCCTACCTGTATTAGAGAGTTGGATAAACTTTATCATTTGGATATAGCAGGACAATTAATGGATTATTTGTCGTCTTTATTAAAGTCACGTCGGGATATTGTTGTTTAAATAGATATGAGTGATAAGTCGCTTTCTTCTCCGGCTGCGGGAGTCACCGCTTTTGATCGCCTGGGTTTTTGTATGTTCTTCGCTATCGCCGTGCATGCGGCGATCGTGTTGGGAATCACCTTTACTATCGAGCCAGAGCGTCCTGCCCCTCTGACAGTCGAGGTCACCCTGGCTCAATTTGATGATAAAGAAGAGCCGGAGGACGCCGACTTCCTCGCGCAGTCAAATCAAAAAGGCAGCGGTTCGGAAGAAGATAAGAAAGAGCTCACTACCACTGAGCAGGCGGACTTTCGTGATATAGAAACCCATGAAGTCGCGCAGCTTCAGCCTGAAGCGGTAAAACCCAAGGAAGTATCTGCTGAGCGCCAGGTGGTTGCGAACAAGACTTCCGATCGTGATATGAGCATGTCGGAAAAGCCCAAGAAGGATAACCCTGAAGAGGCTCCCCCGGAAGAACGCAGTCAGTTGCTGCAGCGCAGTCTGGAGATCGCCAGTTTGGAAGCGAAGCTTTCCGAACAGCAACAGGCGTACGCCAAGCGTCCCCGCGTGACGCGTCTGACGGCGGTATCAGCGAGAAAGACCGCCAGCGCGTATTATATGGAAGAGTGGCGTCGGGAGTTGGAGCGCATCGGCAACATCAACTATCCGGAAGAGGCGCGTAAGCGCAAGCTGGAAGGGAAAGTTCGCGTAGCCGTTATCATTCAGCCAGATGGGCAAGTGCAGGAAATTAATATACTGGCTTCTTCCGGCGCCAAAATCCTGGACGACGCTGTGGTCCGGATTATCCGCCTCGCTGAGCCATTCCCACCGTTTACCGAAGAGATGCGCAAAGAGTCGGACCTGTTGGAAATCATCCGGACCTTCTCTTTTGGCGAGCGCATGTACGCTACTGATTCATGACAACTTTCCGGTTAATCCCTTTGGTTTTTTGCCGCATCGGGGTTAACTGGTTTATGCTTAGAACTATACAGGCAGTTAAAAAGGCCGCAACTGCATGAGTTCATCAATGTCTACATTACGCAATCAATTTCTGATTGCCATGCCTCACCTCAAGGACCCTAATTTCGAGGGGACCATCAGCTATATCTGCGACCACAATGACGAAGGCGCCATGGGGATCGTCATCAATCGGCCTTTGGATATTCGGCTTAGCGATATGCTGGCGCAGCTTGAACTGGGTGGAGAAGGCATCGCCATGCCGGTGTATTCCGGCGGTCCCGTGCAGATTGAGCGAGGCTTCGTTCTGCACTCGCCTCTAGGCGACTGGCAGTCCTCCATTGAGATCGCTCCTGACATTTGCATCACTACCTCCAAAGACATTCTGGAGGCTATGGCCCGTGGCGTCGGACCGGACCGCACCCTGGTGGCGCTTGGCTATGCCGGGTGGGGCGCCGGCCAATTGGAGAAGGAAATCTCCAACAATTTCTGGATCACCTGTCCTGCTGACTCCGCTATCATTTTCCGTACGCCGGACAGTGACAAAGTCGTTTCCGCATTGGGGCGGGTGGGTATCGATTATCACCGTCTCTCGTCAATTTCCGGGCATGCCTGAAGCTGTGACGCAGAGGACGTTCGGGAGTCTCGACACGTAAATTATGGCGACAGTGGTAGGCTTTGACTTCGGGCTCAAGCGCTTTGGCGCGGCAGTCGGGCAGTCGGTATCGATGACGGCTTCTCCTCTCAAGGAAATTCCCGCTCAGGACGGCATTCCCCGATGGGAGGCGATTGAAGCGCTATTGGAAGAATGGAAGCCTGCGCTGGTTATCGTGGGGGAACCTTTGAATATGGACGGCAGCGTCAGTGAAATGGCGTTGCGCGCCAGGAAGTTCGCCCGGCGTTTGCACGGAAGATATAATCTGCGCGTCGAAATGGCGGACGAGCGACTCACCAGCAGCGAAGCCAAATCCATGGTGAGAGAACGCTACGGACAGCGCGACTTCGGACGGTACGCCGTGGACTCCATCGCAGCGGTCTTTATCGTGGAAAGCTGGCTGGAAACCCACGCCGACAATCTGGACGCATTTCTTCATCCTCCTCGTAAACAAGGAAAATCCGATGACATCATTGATTGATGTTGATGCGGCCATGCGGGACATGGTCGAAAAACTCAAACTGCTCTGCGCGGAACGCAATATAGACAAGCCTGCGCTTGTAGGCATCCATACTGGCGGCGTATGGGTTGCGCGAAGACTGCAAAGCCTGTTGGGCTGGGATGGCCCGGTAGGCGAGCTGGATATCTCATTCTATCGCGATGACTTTACCCGCATCGGCTTGAACCCCAAGGTTAAAGCCTCGTCTTTGCCTTTCGAAACAGAAGGTCGGGACGTGGTGCTGGTGGACGACGTGATCATGAGTGGAAGAACGATTCGGGCCGCCATGAACGAACTTTTTGACTTTGGCCGGCCGGCAAGTATCCTTCTCGTCGCGCTCATGGATGTGGGCGGTCGCGACCTTCCCATACAGCCGGATGTGGTCGGCGCCAGCCGACGGCTCGAGTCAAATCAACGTGTGAAACTGCTGGGGCCGGCCCCTTTGGCGGTGGAGCTGCGGGAGAAGACAGGCTCCAGCTGACAGACCTCAGCGACAAGTTCACACATGGGCGAAATCCATCAACCTGAGAATTGATTTCCATGCCTAGCATAGACGACGAACTCAGTCCCCTGCAGTTGAACCGGTTTCAGCATCTTCGACATTTTCTGACCATCGAAGGGCTGAGCCGGAAACATCTCACGGACATTCTGGACACGGCGGACACCTTTATTGAAGTCGGCTCCAGATCAATCAAGAAAGTTCCTTTACTCCGCGGCAAAACCGTCGCCAATTTATTCTTCGAAGCAAGCACCCGCACCCGCACTACTTTTGAACTTGCCGCCAAACGTTTGTCGGCGGACGTTCTGAATATCAATATCACTACCTCAGCCACCAGCAAAGGCGAATCATTGTCCGACATGCTGCGCAACCTGGAAGCGATGGCGGTGGATATGTTCGTGGTGCGCCACGCTCAGAGCGGCGCGCCGCATTTCATCGCGAAATCGGTGACGCCGAGAGTCTCCGTCATTAACGCTGGCGATGGCCGCCATGCGCACCCGACTCAGGCGATGCTGGATATGCTGACCATTCGCCAGCACAAGCATAAGTTCGAAGGGCTGAAGGTCGCTATTGTGGGGGACATCCTGCACTCGCGGGTGGCGCGCTCACAGATTCAAGCCTTAAACCTGCTTGGAGCGGAAGAAGTCCGCGTTATTGCGCCGGATACGCTGTTGCCCCCCTATATCGATCAATTCGGCGTCAAAGTGTTTAGCTCCATGAAGGAGGGGATGCGGGACGTCGACGTGGTGATCATGCTGCGCTTGCAGAAAGAGCGGATGGAAGGGGCGTTACTGCCCAGCGAGCAGGAATTCTTCCGACTCTACGGATTGTCCCAGGACAAACTGGCCCTGGCCAAGCCTGATGCGATTGTCATGCACCCCGGGCCGATTAACCGCGGTGTGGAGATAGAGTCCGCAGTCGCCGACGGTCCGCAATCCGTCATATTGAACCAGGTGACCAATGGCATTGCGGTGCGGATGGCGGTCATGTCCATGGCGATGAGCGGCCAGATAGCTGAATTGACAGCGGATGAGGAGGTTGCGTGAGCGGGCGGATACTCATAAAAGGCGGTCGAATTATCGACCCCTCTCAAAGTCTGGACACCCATTCGGACTTATATATTGCTGACGGTGAAGTGGTCGCAATCGGCGCAGCGCCGGGCGACTTCAACGCAGATATGGTGATTGACGCCGCTGGTTCCTGGGTGACGCCCGGGTTGGTGGATCTGTGTGCGTATCTGCGCGAGCCAGGTTATGAACATAAAGCAAGCATCGCCAGTGAGTCGCTGGCGGCGGTAAAGGGCGGCTTTACGACGCTATGCTGTCCTCCGGCGACATCCCCCGTCAATGACACTGCGGCGGTGACCAATCTTATATACGATCAGGCGCTGACCGCAGGTAAGGCGAAGATACTGCCCATCGGCGCGCTGACCAAAGGGCTGGCCGGCGAGCAACTGAGCGAAATGCACGCACTGCGCGAGGCGGGCTGCGTTGGCGTTTCCAATCTGCGCTATCCTTTCCGGGATAATCAGGTCATGAAGCGCTGTCTGGAATACGCCTGCTCTCAGGACATCACGGTATTCGTTTGTCCAGAAGATCACGCACTGGCGAAAGACGGCTGCGTACATGAAGGCGCCACTAGTGGCTTGCTGGGGCTGAGCGGTATTCCCTCTATTGCGGAAACCATGGCGGTGGCGCAGTGGTTGATTCTGGCGGAGGAGACTGAGGCGCGGATACATCTTGGACAGTTGTCCTGCGCAAAATCGGTTGAGCTGATCGCAGACGCTAAACGTCGCGGCTTGAAAGTCACCTGTGATGTGGCGCTGGCGAACTTGATTTACACCGATGCGGTGATCAAAGACTTTAACCCTGCATTTCATGTGCGTCCTCCGCTGCGACGGGAGGAAGACCGTAAAGCGCTGCTGAATGGCGTGAATGACGGCGTGATCGACGCCATCTGTTCTCATCATCAGCCCCACGAAAGCGCGGCCAAGCTGGCGCCATTCGCGGAAACTCGCTCAGGCATGTCGGTGATTGAAACGGTGCTGCCGCAGATTCTGGCATTGACGACGTCTGGCGAGCTGCGTCTGGACGCGGCGATGCGGGCGCTGACATCTGGGCCGGCGCAGGTACTGGAACTATCGATGGGGAGCCTACAGGTTGGAAGCGCAGCGGATGTGGCGCTGATCGACCCGACTGAGAAGTGGCTGGTGACCGAGTCCGATCTGGTGTCCAAAGGCAAGAATTGCCCATGGCTGGATACGGAATTGGTTGGACTGGCCTATAAAACCATTGTGGAAGGACGTGTGGTGTATGATCGTTCGATGATGATGGAGTAGCATTCCACGTTCACTTATTGGAGACGGTTGTCAGTTTTGACGAGACAATGACGAGTTGATTGAAGGAGGTTGGGAAATGGGATCTTTCATCCTGTTTATAGCGGTATTGGTTATTATTTATCAGTTATCGAACATCTCCCGCAATACTGCGGACGCATTAGATAAACAGGTGGCGTTGCAGTATGAAATCGTCGCTGTCGAGAAGCGCATGGATGAGTTAGCCGAGTTGCTGAGCGCACGACAATCTGAGGGTGAGCTGGAGAGCGCAGCCATGGCCGATGCGGATGAGCTGGTCAACATTAATCACGCTACGCTTAAGCAGCTGACTACTTTGCCCAAAATTGGCCGCGCTACGGCTCAGAAGATTGCTGAAGCGAGGCCGTTCTCCAAACCGGAAGACCTGAAACTGGTGCAGGGAATCAATGAAGATATCTTTGCGGATCTGGCGGAAAAAATAACGGTCTGAGTCCGTTGCTTACAACCTCCTGATCCTTCAGGTCTTCCTAGACTTCTGCGGCGGAAGCGCCCTGTTCCCGCCTGACCGGACGGATAGCGGGCAGGGCGGGGCTTCCGCCGCTAATATTATTTATTGACCGCATCCTTCAAGAGCTTGCCAGCCTTGAACCCAACGGTTTTGCTGGCGGGAATTTTAATAGCGGCCCCAGTCTTGGGGTTTTTACCTGTACGTGCGCTCCTATTGCGCTGACTGAAGGTTCCGAATCCGATCAGTGAGACGGTTTCGTTACGGGATACCGCGTCGGCTATTTCATCGGTTAACGCGTTCAGTACCTCCGCAGCTTTGCTTTTCGACAAATTCGTGCGTGCTGCAATCGCTGCGGCAAGTTCAGGTTTGCGCATACTCTTCTCCTATCGGGTTTGTATTGTTATTGGTGGCGAACGCTGTGAGCCGAAGTCCTACAAACCCTGCTTCAGGCCCAGCGCTCCTTTAGTTATAGCGGCTCCCGGAGCCCTGTCAAATGCGCGGCGGCGTAATTTCGGCCTTTTTTGAAAGGGGCTTTGGTAACGGTATTTATCGTTTTTTGTCTTTTTGCGCCAAATTTGTTGCGCTTTGTGCCGTTCATCTCACAAAAAACCTTCCAGTTTGTCCATAATCTGGCCCGTCCTAAGCATAAACCCCTATGCTCGCCCGGCTGCGGCGACATCAAAGAATAAAGACAAAAGGCAACTGGGAGGTTTTTGTGAGCCCACATTTCTTGAGGTTTTCATCCGCATTACTGCATTGCGTAGGACCCGTCCGACAGCGGTTTTCCATCAAGGGCGCGGCGGTTCTCGCCACGACTCTGGCGCTTGCTGGATGCGGCGCGACGCGCAATGTGATGTACAAGACCACTGGTGACGTCATGGTGGGCTTCGCGCAGGAACATCAGACTCCTTTTGTTCTCAGCACTGACGATGTCTCCATGAACTGCGGCATGTCGGAAGCCCTGGCGCCGATGTTGATGTCCTTCGGTCGCGTCCGTGATGAACCCCATTCTCTTGCCGTCATGATCTACGGTTCCGCGGGTATGTGCGCAGAATCCCGCGCGCTCAATGAAGAACTGCGCTATATACGTGCGATCCGGGATCAGGACGCAGCGGAAGCCGAGGATGCGTTGATCGCGCAGAAACGCTTCAACACGCTTGCGGCCAAGCGCAACTACGAAGCCTATCAGCATCTCGTCGCCCAATATGGCGAGCCCGGTGGAGCGTGCCCGGAACTTGACGAAGACTACGACGAATTCATATGGATGATGGGTATGATCGCCGGCTTGCAGGCGCTTAACAACGAAATTGCGTCGGGCGCAGGGCTGGGCGTACCCAAGAATATCGCGGCGAAAGTCGAACGCTCCGCAGCCTGTGTGGATGACGACAAGTGGTGGGGCGCGCCCATGGCGATTCGCGCGACAGTGTGGTCCATGCTGCCTGGCGCTGAACCCAAGGGCGAGGACGCCTCATTGAGATTGGCTGCTGCGGCGAAGAAAGGCGAGCACGCTGGCGTGCGTCTGGCTCATGTATTTCAGGCTCTGGCGGCATATGGGAAAGGGGATGTGGCTGCTGTGAAGCAGGTTATTCGCGCCCACGCCAAGTCCAAGGCTAACAAAGAAGCCCCTCCCGAGGCGCGTCTGTTGGACGAATTGGCGACGACTATGCTGACCGGGTTGTCTGACCGCATGTGGACGGAGAATACCGGCCATCGCACGCCAATGGGGGCGTTGGGTAAGTTCTGGGACGATAAGAAGCAAACCACAGCAGAGACTGTGGATCTCAGCGATATTTTGTAGCTGGCCGGCATGGCGGGAGCGCACCGGATCAATCTCAAAGAAGCTAACGACTGGGAAATTAAAATGAAAACAAGGGCGATAAAAAAACAACTGGCGGCTCTGACGTGCGCCGCCATGACACTGGCGGGTTTCGCCAGCGCGGAAACGACGGAGCGTTCGTTCTGCGTGTTTGATCCGATTGGGGCCAACGGTCCGCTGTTCAACATCATGAAGACGGCGAAGCCATCTGCGCTGGGTTGGGGTGTGAACCTGGATTTGCGCGCTTACACCGACGAGAAGGTGGCGGCGGAGGACTTCAAGGCCGGACAGTGTGACGCTGTTCTGTTGACGGGCACTCGCGCCAGAGAGTTCAACCAGTTTACCGGCACCTTGGAAGCGATGGGCGCTATCCCTGGCGACGAGGAAATGAAACTGCTGCTGCAGACGTTGAATCAACCCAAGGCGGCGGCGCTGCTGACGCAGGGGGAGTTTGAAGTGGCTGGCATTCTACCTGCCGGCGCCGTTTACCTGTTTATTCGAGATCGTAATCTGGATTCCGTAGAGGAACTGCAAGGCAAAAAGGTCGCCACGCTGGATTACGACAACGCGGCATTAACAATGGTGCGCCGTGTAGGCGCATCGGTAGTGAGCGCTAACTCCAGCAACTTCGCCGGTAAATTCAATAATGGCAATGTGGATGTCGCCTACGCTCCAGCGGTGGCCTACACCCCATTGGAGCTTTATAAAGGGCTGGAGCCAGATGGCGGTGTATTCAATTACAAACTGGCGCAGATGAACTTCCAGATCATTATTCGTAAGGACCGCTTCCCTGAAGGGTATGGCCAATTGTCACGGGAGTACGCAGCGGGCCGATATGAGGAAGCCTACCAAATTATCCGCGATGCGGAAGCGGAGATTAAGGACGAGTATTGGATGCACCCGGCGGCGCAACAACTTGAAGGGTATGACAAGTTGCTGCGCGAGGTGCGTCTAGCTTTGCGGGACGAGGGCGCCTACGACAGTCGTGCTCTGACGCTGATGCGTAAAGTCCGTTGCAAGACCAACCCCACTGCCGCGGAATGCGTGGAAAACCTCGAATAATCGGCGCCGTTCCGGCTTGGGCGCAGAGTCCCAGAGGCTGACGGGCGGTCATTGAACATCATCTGGATTGCACTAAATCATGAATGGTTCCCTAGCCTATGAGTCCGGCGCAGCCATCGGCCGGACCAAGCGGGAGTGGTTTTCATCATTTCCGGTTTGTCTGCTTTTGGCGGCGGTGGTGGCGTTCGGCGCCGCCAGCGATATCCATAATAAAATTCTGCAAATGGGGCAGGCGATTTGGCCGGGATATTACGAGCTGCGCACCGAGCCGGTAGCGCCGGAGTGTAATCCCAATCCCAATATTGAGTCTGAGTTGCAGCGATTGATGGCGCAACGGCAAGCCCCCGCCGACGATCTGGGGTTGTTCGAGCCGGACCCTGTTGATCCTGCGATATTGCGCGCGTCCTTACTCAACGCCAAGGCCGCATGCGTCGAGAAGTTCCAGCGTTATGAGGCCACCAAGGATCGCATCACCCCAGGCTTGAGAGCGTTCCGGGCTGGGGAGTTGTTTGTGGCGGACGTCATTGCTTTTGGCCTGACTTCTCAGCGCTTTATCCTGGTCATTCTGGTGTTAATCTGCGCCGCCACTGCGACCGCGGGTCGTCATCATATCGCCATGAGGCCGATGGTGACGGCGCTGGATCATCGTGTTTCCACTGCGTTGCAACTGATCGCCAACGCTATGTTGTTCATGTCTTCCTGGTCTTTCCGTGAGTTGGGGGTGGCTCATGGCGGCGAGTCGCCGCAACGGGACGCATTGCATTTGTTGTGGATGTCCGGATTTGGCGCTCTGACTCTGATGAGCCTCTGGCAGCTGATCAAAGCGCCGGATGACGTCAAGCCAGGAGGCCGCCTCGGCGGAGCGTTACTGAGCGTGCCGCTGTATACCACCATGTGTCTGATCTCCGGAACTTACTTCATGCTGGAAGGCCATGTTGCGGGCGTTGGTATCTATCTGGATAAGATGATGGACTTATCCGACATGTTCCTGAATGTCGGGCTTTACGTCTGGATTGGCATGATGCTGAAGGAAACAAGACTCGCCAGCCTGGTGTTTAACGTATTTCATCCTTGGAAGATGCCCCCGGAAATGCTCGCCTTTGTGGCGATCGCCGTCGCAGCCATACCTACGGCGTATACCGGCGCTTCAGGCATATTCGTGATCGCGGCGGGCTCGGTTATCTATCTGGAACTACGTAAAGCCGGGGCGCGCCGCCAGCTGGCTTTAGCGGCTACGGCTATTTCCGGCAGTCTCGGCGTGGTGCTGCGTCCCTGTCTGCTGGTGGTGATCATCGCCTACTTGAACCGGGAAGTGACCACGGATCAGCTGTTCGGCTGGGGTGGCAAAGTATTCGTGCTGACGCTTATGCTGTTCGCTGCCTTCAGTATGACGATGAACCGATGCAGCCCTATTGCGCTGGCTCCGGTGCGCGTCGCCGCGCCGGCGATGCTGGCGGCTTTGAAACCACTGATTCCCTATGTTTTGGTGATCAGCATCGTTGCTCTGGTTTATTCTTGGGGATTGGGCGTTGCTCTCAATGAGTTCACCGCCCCACGCATATTGCCAGTGATGATGCTGACTATCCTGGTATACGAGCGCTATCGAAAGCCGAGCGTGGCGGAAAGAAAAGGACCTTCCGAAGAAGGAAAACAGGCTGGTTTCGAGAAAGCATTGCGCTCGGCGACGAACGAGACGACAACCCATATCGGCGCTTTGTTATTCTTGATGGGGCTTTCCGTCAGCGTGGGCGGCGTGATAGAGCGTTCTGGCCTGATGGAAATCTTCCCGCACAGCTTCGCCAGCGTCTGGATGGTTATGCTGATGTTGGTGGCGATACTGGTGGTGATAGGGATGGTGATGGACCCTTATGGCGCAGTCATTCTTGTCAGTGCGACCATCGCCAGAATCGCCTATGACAATGGCGTTGATCCGGTCCATTTCTGGATGGTGACCCTGGTGGCTTTTGAGTTGGGCTATTTAAGTCCGCCAGTGGCGCTTAACCACTTATTGACCCGGCAAGTGGTTGGAGAAGAGGAAATCCGTCTGGCGCAAATGGAGGAGGGAGGCTTCTATCAACGCCATGAACGTATTCTCATGCCGCTGCTGGTGCTGGGTAGCGCTTTGATCATCGTGGCTTTCGGGCCTTTAGCTTACCAAGCGTGGAGCTAGCCAGCTTCGGATGTGTTGAGGGTAAACCCGGGACATAAAAAAACCCGGCGGACCGGGTTTTTTGACAGAGCCGTCGCTTAGTCCAAAGAAGGACCCGCTGCGCGGATAGCGTCGGAAACGTCGAACTTTTTGAAGTTCTCCACGAACTGCTGGATCAGATCCTGCGCCTTGGCGTCGTAAGCTTCTTTGTCCGCCCAGGTGTTGCGCGGGTTCAGCAGTACGCTGTCTACGCCTTCCAGTTCTTTGGGAACGGTCAGGTTCAGCTTTTCCAGGCGCTCCGTTTCGACATCCGCCAGCTCACCGCTTTGGATGGCGCTGATGATGGCGCGAGTCACAGGAATGCTGAAGCGTTTGCCTACGCCGTGGGAGCCGCCGGTCCAGCCAGTGTTGACCAGATAAACCTTGCTGCCGAATTCTTCCATACGCTTCATTAACAGCTCTGCGTAAACGCCTGCAGGGCGAGGGAAGAAGGGGGCGCCGAAGCATGTGGAGAAAGTGGATTTCAGCTTGGAGCTGGAGCCCATTTCGGTAGAGCCTACCAGGGCGGTATAGCCGCTCAGGAAGTGATAAGCCGCTGCTTCTTTGCTCAGGATAGATACGGGAGGCAATACGCCAGTCATATCGCAAGTCAGGAAGACGATCGCAGACGGTTCGCCAGCGCGATTTTCCAACACGCGCTTTTCCACGTGCTCAAGCGGGTAGGCGCAGCGAGTGTTTTCGGTCAGGGATACGTCAGTGTAGTCCGGCGTGCGGTCTTGATCGTCAATGACGACGTTCTCGACGATGGCGCCAAAACGAATAGCGTTCCATATAACCGGCTCGTTTTTCTGGCTTAGATCGATACACTTCGCATAGCAGCCGCCTTCCACGTTGAAAACCGTGCCACGTCCCCAGCCATGCTCATCGTCGCCGATCAGAAAACGGGACTCGTCAGCGGACAGCGTGGTTTTGCCGGTGCCGGACAAACCAAAGAACAGGCATGTCTGACCATCTTCACCGACGTTGGCGGAGCAGTGCATGGGTAGCACGTCTTTTTCCGGCAACAGGAAGTTCTGCACGGAGAACATCGCCTTCTTCATTTCCCCTGCGTACCGCATGCCAGCCAGCAATACTTTGCGGCGCGCAAAGTTGATGATCACTGCGCCATCGCTGTTGGTTCCGTCGCGCTCAGGCTCGCACACGAAGTCTGGAATGTTCATCACTTGCCATTCCTGCTTGTCCGCCGGGTTGTAACGCTCGGGGCGGATGAACAGATTACGGCCAAACAGGTTGTGCCAGGCAGTTTCGGTGGTGACTTTGATAGGTAAGTAGTGCTCGGGATCAGCGCCTACGTGCAGGTGGGAAACGAATCGGTCGCGGGTGGAGATGTAATCTTCGACGCGGTCCCAAAGTGCGTCGAATTTCTCTGCATCGAAGGGGCGGTTAATCGCGCCCCAGTCGATCGCGTCCGCAGTGCTGGGCTCCTGTACGATGAAACGATCCATTGGGGAGCGTCCCGTTCGTTTTCCGGTGTTGACCACCAGGGAGCCGTTGGCGGCCATGCGGCCTTCTTTACGGCAAATAGACTGTTCAACCAATTCGGCTGAACTAAGATCTGTATATATATTGCTCACTTAACCTCGCCCTCATTATAACAATCATAGGCGCAGACGCCGCCGTTCTTTTAGGTTTTGTTATGCTCGGGACGCGCTGCGTTATCGCAAACAGGGGCGCTATTATGCCAAAAGCAGGTTGAAAAGACGACAGTTTCCGGGTGTGCGTAAGGCCTAGTCCTGCGGGCGTTTCCGGCCCGCCCCGTGGGGGCTGGCCGGGGTGCGCGAAACGGTTCGCTCGCGCGTCAGGTTCAGTGAAGGGTGGGGGAGTCGAATAACTGCTCTATGCGCTCGCGACCAAAGCTGTAGCGCTGCAGGCAAAACTGGCAGTTCATTTCTATTTCTCCGCTCTCATCCAGGATGGAGAAGGCTTCTTCGCGGCCGATAGACTTAACCACTTCCAGGGTTCGCTCTTCTGAGCAAGAACACCAGAAACTGGCGGGTTCTTCCTGCAGGACTCTGACAGATTCCTCATGGAACAAGCGATGTAATACTTCTTCCGCAGGTAAACTGAATAACTCGTCCGCTGTTAACGTAGCAGATAGCGCAATGATACGCTCCCAGTTTTCAGCGGAGTGCTCGCCACCACGGGCTGCGGGAAGTTGTTGCAGCAGCAGGCCGCCCCAGCGTCCGTTCGATTCATACAGCCATATTCTGGTGGCTAGCTGCTCGGAACGTTCAAAATATTCTTCCAGACAGGCGGAAAGTGAATCCGAAGTGAGGGGCACTATGCCCTGGTAGCGCTGACCATTTTGAGGCGTAATGGTTATCGCCAGAGCGGCGCGATTTCCCAGCAATTGCTTTAATGACGTGCAGCTCGGCGTCCCTTCCCAGCGTGCGATGCCGCGGGCAGTGCGGCGATGGGTCGCTTCCGCCATCAATAGACGTAACTCGCCTTCGCCGGTGGCTTGCAGGGTGGTGTCGCCTTTGATTTTGAGCGTCGCGCTTAGCAGCAGGCCCGCACTTAATGCTTGGCCCAACAAGGACTGGATGGCCTGTGGGTAGTCATGGCGAGACAGTGCGTCCTGTACGGTTTTTTCCAAAACCAGCAACTCGCCGCGGATGTCCAGTTCGTCAAAAATAAAGCGTTGTAGTAAATCAGCTTTCATGAGTGAGGAAATATCCTGCTCTAATCAATATTAATCGTGTTCAGCTTGTTCTTTGAAGCGGTGAATCATACGCCGTTGCTTCTTGGTCGGTCTGCGCGCCGGCGGCAATTGCGCCGCCTGAATCTGCTTTTGCTGCCAGGCCAGTTGCTCGCGTTTTTCGACGCTGGCTTCCGTTTCTTGATATAGCTTCTGCGCCACGGGAGCCGGGCCGCGTTTCTCGGAGATATCCAATACCAGCACGGTCTTTTCCGACCAGCCCTGTTTAAGTGTGACCTCCGCCCCGGCTTCAACTACCCGTCCGGGCTTAACGCGGGCTCCATTATAGTGCACTCTGCCGCCTTCTATGGCCTCTTTGGCGAGGGTGCGGGTTTTGTAAAAGCGCGCGGCCCATAACCATTTATCCAACCGCACTTTGTGTTCTGTCGCTGAAGCCTGCTCCTTCATTTATTACCTGTCTCTAAACTTTACTGTTGACGAAGACGTTGTCAGGCAAAATCTGGTCGAAGTGCAGAATGCCCTTAAATTCCGTCTCTTCATTTGCGGGGCGCTTACTGTCCGGGTGCAATACCGCCAGCAAGTGCGCGACGCCGTATTCTTTAGCTGAACGCAGCACGGGTAAGCTGTCGTCTATCAAAAGCGCTCTGTCCGGCTGGAATGGTTCAACCTCCTGCAAACGGCTCCAGAACGCGACGTCCTCTTTGGGGACGCCAAAGTCGTGGGAGCTGACAATGTTGTCAAAATAAGGCGTCAGGTCGACTTGGCGTAACTTGAGATCAAGGCTCTTACGATGGGCATTGGTCACCATGACGACCCGGCAATGGCTGTCCCGCATTGTCTTGAGGAACTCCTCAACAAAGGGGCGATAGCCAATAAGATGTCGGACTTCCTCTTTTAGAGTAGGAATGTCGACGTCAAGCTCACGGCTCCAATAGTCGAGACAGTACCAGTTCAGCTGCCCCTGTAGTTGGCGGACTTTATCGAGCAAGTCTTTGCTCACGACCTCTGGATGAAGATCTTTAAGCTCCGCCAAGCGTTTTGGCAGGTGCTCCATCCAGAAAAAATTGTCGAAATGCAAGTCCAGTAATGTGCCATCCATATCAAGCAATATGGTATCGATGGCGCTCCAATCCAGCATGCAATAACCTTCTTTACATCATGAGTAAGTCTGTTAGATTGTAACTCTTTCAAAGAGCACAGGACAGGCGCGCGCAAAGATGGCGTCGTCCCCCTTCCCATCAGGACAAGGTTACATGATAGATAAAAACACCATTGAGCGGATGCATGCCGAAATTCAAGGGATTATGAATGCGGCCGGCGCAGCGATTCTTGATGTATACGAAAAAGCGGAATCCATTGAAATCACCACCAAAGACGACGACTCTCCACTGACCCAGGCGGATCGTAGAGCCCATGCCATTATTGCTGAAGGTCTGCGAAAAATGCCGGAAGGGTTTCCTGTGCTGTCGGAGGAGTCCACCTTGCCGGACTACGAAGAGCGCCGCCAATGGACGACTTATTGGCTGGTCGACCCGCTTGACGGCACCAAGGAGTTTATCAACCGAAATGGTGAGTTCACCGTCAATATTGCATTGATTCATGAAGGCTTTCCGGTTGCAGGTTGGGTATATGTGCCTGTGAGAAGCCAGTTATATTATGGCTGGAGCCTAGATGGCGGCGCCGCTGCGTTTTTGGCGGAAAATGGCGAATCTCATGCGATCACCGCCCGCAAGCTGAACCCGGAAGCGGAAGTCGTGGTGGTGGCCAGCCGTCGTCATGGAGGCGAAGCGCTGCAGCCTATGTTGGATAAAGCGGAAGCGCGTTTTGCGAAACTAGAGCGCAAGAGCATCGGCAGCTCTCTTAAAATTTGTCTGGTGGCGGAAGGTAAAGCGGACTGGTACCCCCGTTTGGCGCCGACCTCTGAGTGGGATACCGCTGCTGCCCATGCTGTGCTGCTTGGCGCTGGGGGCGTTATGGTGGACGCAGAATACAAACCGTTGCGTTATAACTCTAAAGAAAGCATCTTGAATCCGCATTTTCACGCTATCGCAGACGATGGCGAAGTATGGAAAGAGCTGGTGCTCTAATATTGCGGAAGCCCATGCATTAAAGGCGTGGGCATTACAACGAAAAAGCCGGCGCATGCCGGCTTTTTGTATTTTAAGAGTAATCCGTCGACTTAGTTTTGAGCGCTTTCGTCGCCCAAAGTCACCACCTTCTCTTTACGGCCAACCCGGGTGCAACCCAGGCAGCGTACGAATGTGGTTTTGGCCGGGCCGATAACCAAAGTCTCCGCCGCTTCGCCAGCGTTTCCACCCAAGGCGGAGAAGGGCAGTGAAGCGACATAGACGACAGAGCCGATAACGGTGATGCCGAACAGCACTGGACGGGCGAACAGAGCGTCACCAGTCATGGCCAACGCGGATGGCTTTTCCTCCACGGTTTCGCTGTATCCTGCAGTAGGCATGACAAAAGCTGCAGTGGCGACAACAATACTAATCCAACGAACAAGCGTCTGGCGCATGGGTGAACTCTCCCAATTAACAAATCCAATAGTCTATCTATTAAGACAAATATAACAGGCTTTTGAAAACTTTCTAAAAAAGAATCAGCTGTTTTGCAATAATATTTTGTGTATTTTCTAACTTTGCTGCGCCCCTGTCGACGCCTTTTGTTGAGTTTGTGACATTCTCCCATCAGGCGCCTGTAGCGATAATCGGCATATCTTACCGTTGGCAGGAGGGACAGAACACGCTGGCCCGCTGGCCTAATTTGATTTCTTTGAGTTCCGTTTTACACACCGTACAGGGTTGTCCGCCACGACCATAGGCCCGCAGCGTTTGCTGAAAGTAACCTGGCTTGCCGTCCCCCCCTACAAAATCACGCAAAGTGGTGCCGCCCATGTTGATGGCGTCGCTTAGTACTTTTCTTACCGCTTCCGCCAGAGCCTGATAACGTTTGAGACTAACCTCTCCCGCTGGCCGTGTAGGTCTGATGCCCGCCAGGAACAGAGCCTCATTCGCGTAAATATTGCCAACGCCGACCACGATAGCCTGGTCCATCAAGAATGTTTTAATCGGTGACTTGCGTTGCCGGGACAACTTATAAAGAAGCTCTCCACTGAACTGATCGCTTAAGGGCTCAGGACCGAGATGTCTCAGCAGGGGATGTTCCTGCGTTGGCGGATTTAGCAGCAACAGGCAGCCGAAACGTCGCGGATCGTTGTAACGCAAAGTTATATCGCCTTCGAGCAATATATCTACATGATCATGCTTCATTCGTGGAGTTTCCGGGGCCACGATGCGCAGATTGCCGGACATTCCCAAATGAAAGAGCAGCTCATTTTCACCCAGATTGATTAACAGATATTTGGCGCGCCGTGTGACGTCCTGCACTGTTTTGCCTCTGGCGGCGGCAGGCAAGTCGGCTGGCACCGGCCAGCGTAGCCGTGGTTCATAGACATTTACTTTAAGAATTTTACGGCCGGTGATGTGGGGCGCGACGCCTCTGCGGGTGGTTTCCACCTCTGGTAATTCTGGCACGGGGTAAACCTTTGTCTTCGAATTTGGTTAGAGGGTGAACGCTATCGGCTTGATTATACCCCACGGAAAAGGTGGAGCTCTGAGCATTCGCCGCGTAAAAATCACAGTCTAACCATGAGGTTGCGAAAAACCTATAGAGAACTTCCCCGAGACAGCATGAGTTAGCCTTTGTAATCGCTGATTGCAGAGTGCGAACATCGTCCCGTTTCAGGCCGGTTTTTCAGCAATTTCTTACAAACTTTAATATGCGGGCGCGCAAAGTTTAGCGTACACTTGTACGCTCAAATTTCGGGATACAACAAGAGAGATTTCCACATGTGGTATGAAGGCCTGCTGGGGCTGACTGCTTGGCAAACCGTCCTGGCGACCCTGATTCTTACGCAAATCACCATTGTGAGCGTCACTGTTTACTTACACCGTCATTCGGCTCATAACTCAGTCGATCTGCATCCGGCGTTAGCACATTTTTTCCGTTTCTGGCTGTGGCTGACAACAGGCATGATTACGAAAGAGTGGACAGCTGTACACCGTAAACATCATGCGAAGTGTGAGACTGAAGAAGACCCGCACAGCCCGGTGAAAAAAGGGCTGAAGACCGTATTTTGGAGTGGCGCGGAGCTTTATAAAGCCGGCGCCACGGAAGAAACCCTTAAGCGTTATGGGCAACGTACCCCGGAAGATTGGTTGGAGCGTAACCTTTACGCCCCCTATAACTGGATTGGCATCACCGTTATGGCGGTGATTGACCTGCTGCTGTTCGGCGCCAAGGGCATTACCGTTTGGGCGGTGCAGATGATGTGGATTCCATTCTTCGCCGCTGGCGTTATCAACGGGATTGCGCACTTCTTCGGCTATCGCAATTTTGAGTGCACTGACAACGCCAGAAATATTTCACCCTGGGGCTTTTTCATCGGTGGTGAAGAGCTGCACAACAATCATCACACCTATCCACACTCGCCCAAGCTTTCCGTTAAACCATGGGAGTTTGATATTGGCTGGATGTGGATCAAGATTTTTGAGTTTCTTCGTCTGGCGAAAGCCAAGCCTGTCGGGCCTATTGCGCATCAGGTGCCCGGAAAGGCGCTGCTGGATGTGGATACACTGATGGCCATCGCCAACAACCGCTTTCAAGTGATGGTGCAGTATCGTAAGAAAGTGCTGGCTCCGTTACTAAATGAGCGCAAGCTGCAACTGCCGCCGGAAGAGCGCACATTACTGCAGAAAGTGCGTAAGTTGATGTATCGGGAGGAATCTCTGATTCATCCGCAAGAACATCACCGCTTGCAGGAAGTGCTGGCGAAGCATGAAACCCTGCAGATGATTTATCAAAAGAGCAAAGAACTACAGGCGATCTGGAAGCGTCAGCCTGGTATGCAATATCAGGATAAGGTTGCGGCTTTGCGTGAATGGTGTCATCAGGCGGAGCAAAGCGGGGTGCGTCACCTGGAGGAATTTGCCGCCTGGCTGAAGTCCTTCTCTTTGGTCCCTGCGCCTGCTGTGGCGCGATAGCGGTTTCCGCTGCCAGACATATCTCTAGAAAGACCGGCCGAAGCCGGTCTTTTTTCTCCTCTTTCCCCAATCTTTGACCATACTTTCCTCTGATTCAGGCGAGAATCAGTCCGCCGTACTTTGCGCTGCTCATCTATCAGGAGGAAACATGAAAAGCGAAAGAACAGTCAGGTCTCTCTTATATATTTTCTTGGTCTCCTTTCTCTCCCTTGGCGGGTGTGACTCTGACAACAACACCTCAGGTAGCGACAATAGCGGAAGCGTGTCTGCTACGGTGGAGTTCCCTTCTGGCGTGACCGTAGCAAGCCCGGTGGACGCCTCCAGTGGCTTGGGCGCGCTAAGTGCTGGCGACAAATCACAACAAAAGGAACTTCCCAGCGCGCGGATTTCCTCGTTGGCGGTAGCGTCGTCAAGCGCTTACACGGAAACGTCTGCGACAATCTCTCGGGTTTTGAGCGGAGACTTGGCGTTGACTGCGAGCTTTGATCCGACGGCGTTCTTTAGCCGCAGCGGTAATGCCGCCTGCTACGGACCGACGCTGAAGTGGCAAAATCATCCTGATGCGGGGATGGGCGACCCTGGCTCGGGCGAGTTGCCAAGTGGAGATCTGGGTATTTGGAGCGCCAGTACGTCAGACGGTGAAGCCTGTGCGGCGGCCCAGTTGAACGCGCGAATGCGGGATGTCCAAGCGCGTGTAGGCATGGGGATGCTGACGTTGGCGGGCATGGTGGCGGTGTACGAGTCCACTGGCGCGACCTGGCCGGACGATATCAGCCCGGGAACGAGTGTCGATCTGACGGCTGAGCTGAATGCGTTGAGTCTGAGCCGTATGACCTTTAACAGTGCAGTCATGAGCCTGGATGCAGGCGGCTCTGTCTGGTCTTACAGTTTGTCCGTGAGCTACGACGACGGATCTGGGGCGCGCAATATCTCCTTGAGCTTGCAGCATGCCATTACTGATCGTGATGCGGGCTTGTTCGAAGGGCTTTTTTCCTATCTTGTAGAAGATGTCTTCGCCGGCGGTAATTGCGGGATGGGAGATAACAATGTCTCCCACAATGGCTCGGTGCATTACAAGAAAACGGGCTCCACCAACGTCACTTTGCAATCAAGAAGCGCCACAGCCTGTGGTTGGGCCAGTACGACGCCAGCGGCGGATATCCGGGACAATCTGGTTTCCTCCACGGTATTGAGCGATGCCTTTGCTGTCGATCCGGGTGGAGCGTGGGCGGATAATTTCAATGTATTTACTGCTGAGTTTAATACCGACAGTCTGCTGGGCCTCTATTCCTATTCGTGGCAGGCGGGTTCAGGCGACTCCCATGCGCGGATTTTGGATATAGGTATAGAGACCACGGCCGGAGGCGAAGCCTACTTTGGTTTTGGCGACAGAGTTCAGGATAGCCTGAGTGGTCAAATTAACGGATTTATCTGCAACTGGGCCGGTCCGGGAAATGATCATAGCCCGACTGACTTTAGTCAGTATGCGCAGAGACAGTTTCTGACCTATGACTCGGCCAGCGACAAGTACATCGTCTCCAGCGACGGCTCGTCCGACATTACCTATGCGCCAACCAACATCTGCATGTATGCCGGCGGCGCTTTCTTATATGACCGGGATCTGGATGGCGATCTAAGTGATGAAAACGCCAGCACCGTCAATGTTGTGGACGGCGGTTCGCCACTGGATTTTGACTTAATGACAGTATCTGACTCGGAAGCCAATATTTGGGAGCATATTATCGCTCGCGGCTACAGTCTTCCCGTATATCCATGATAATCGCGTACTGAAGATGACAGCCTGATGGCGGCGCTCTTCGGTAGTGAGCGCCGCTAAGAATCAGTCTGGCTGGCGGACCAGACATAATGCATATTGCACTTGTCCGGCTGTCTTATGACGGGAAATAGCCCAGCCGGGAGGCAGTGGAAGCGGATTGAGCTCTACCTCCGCTTCGATGTACACATAAGCGTTTGCTGCCAGCAGTCTTCTTTCCGCCAGGATTTGCAGGGCGGGAGCAAGAAACTCTTTTCTGAAAGGCGGATCAAGAAATACAACCTCCCAGGGCTTGTTCGGCGACGCGGCTCTTAACCAACTCAGTGCGTCTGCGCTCGCCACGCTGGCGTTATCCGCACGTAAAAGCTGTATCTGGCTTTTCAAATGAGATGCAATCACTGGGCTTTGATCAATAAAGGTCACATCCGCCGCGCCACGGGAAAGCGCCTCTAATCCCAGCGCGCCGCTGCCGCAGAATACATCCAGGCAGCGAGGTCCAGGAAATATGGGCATTAGCCAGTTGAATAGCGTTTCCCGCACCCGGTCTGGAGTCGGGCGCACGCCGTCTAAAGCGGGGAATGTCAGTTTTCTACCCCGGTGGGAGCCGCCGATAATGCGCAATTGACCCAACTCAGGGGCGGACTTGCCTTTATGTCTCATGCTATGTGTGTGGTCCGAATGAAATGTAAATTACCAGGCGCTTAGGGCGTCACGTCCTCAATTTTTCCGCCTATATTTGGGCGCAGCGGAGCGGGTAGGGCCGTTAGCCTTGCGTACGAACATCGCAGGTTAATAGAATAGGGCCCCATTTGCATCTTCGCCTAAGTTTTGGACATCTCTGATATGCATTCAATGATCAACTATGTGTTTATGGCCCTGATGGGGTTGTCGGTATTGTTATTTATCGCCGACATTCTGTCCCGTAGAAATAGCCTCCCGCGTCCGCGCCCATTTGAACTGAGTCCGCCTGAAACGCAGAAGCAAGCGGAAGCGAAGGGCGTAACGCCGGCAAAGACGCAGCCTGAGCCTGCAAAAGAGGTCGCTGCGCAAGAACCTTCCGGCGGATGGTTGACGAGAGTGCGCACAGGCTTGAGCAAAACCCGTGGCCAGTTCAGTCAGAACCTTATGGCGCTGTTCGCCGGTTCCAAGGCGATAGATGACGAGCTGTTGGAAGAAATCGAAACCCTGTTGTTATCCGCCGATGTGGGCATTGAAGCCACGACGCAGATTACTCAGGCCATTACTGAAAAACTTGATCGTAACCAGTTAAAAGACTCATCTGCGCTCTATGAAGCTCTGAAAGAAGAGCTTCGCGGCCTGTTAGAGCCATGCTCCAGTCCTCTGCAAGTAGAAAACAAAACCCCTTATGTGATTCTGGTGGTGGGCGTGAACGGCGTCGGCAAGACCACCACGATTGGCAAGCTGGCCAATAAGTTCCAGAAGGAAGGCCGCTCTGTCGTCCTGGCCGCCGGAGATACTTTCCGCGCCGCCGCTGTGGAACAGCTACAAGTTTGGGGTGAGCGCAACAATGTGCCGGTTATCGCGCAACATACCGGTGCGGACAGCGCCTCTGTCATTTTCGACGCGGTGCAGGCGGCCAAGTCGCGAGGAGTGGACGTTGTTATCGCTGATACGGCGGGACGTCTGCAGAACAAAGAGAATCTGATGTCCGAGCTGGAGAAAGTGGTTCGCGTCATCAAGAAGCATGACCCGGAAGCGCCTCATGAGGTGTTGTTGGTGCTGGACGCAGGTACAGGACAGAATGCGTTGAGCCAGGCTCAGTTGTTCCGTCAGGCGGTCGGCGTCACCGGTATCGCCATCACCAAACTGGATGGCACGGCGAAAGGCGGTATCCTGTTCGCCATCGCCAAGCAGCATGGATTGCCGATCCGCTATATCGGCGTAGGGGAAGGTATTGACGATCTACGCCCATTCAACGCTAGCGAATTTGTGGATGCGCTGTTTGACGCATAAAACCGAGGCTTAAGAGCAAGGCGATGAGGCAAAGAGGAAACTTATGATCGGCGACAGCATGATCCACTTTGATCGGGTCTCGAAACGCTACAGTGGCGGATTTGAAGCCCTGTCTGAGGTCAGCTTTTCATTGCGGCGCGGTGAGATGGCGTTTCTGACCGGGCACTCTGGCGCGGGCAAAAGCACGCTGCTGAAATTGATCATGCTTATGGAGCGTCCCAATCAGGGGCGCATTTATGTTGGCGGCCAGAATCTGGAGAAGTTTCCCCGCCGGCAAATTCCCTATTTCCGTCGCCATGTGGGGGTCGTGTTTCAGAACCATCACCTGCTGTTTGATCGCACCGTATTTCAAAACGTCGCCTTGCCATTGGAAATTGCAGGCGTTTCTTCCCGGGAGATCGGAAGACGGGTTCGCGCGTCTCTGGATAAGGTAGGGCTGTTGAAGAAAGAAAATTCATTGCCCATCACCTTATCCGGAGGGGAGCAGCAGCGAGTGGGCATCGCCCGGGCGGTGGTGAACAAACCTGCATTGCTGCTCGCCGATGAGCCTACAGGGAACCTGGACCCTGAACTGTCCGCAGAGATCATGCGGCTGTTCCAGCAGTTTAACCAGGTTGGGGTGACCGTACTGATCGCCAGCCACGATCTGGCGTTGATCTCTCATATGAAACATCGCGTAATGCGACTGGATCATGGCCAACTGGTGGCCGGTCGCGGCTGATTGAAATCTCCCGAGCGAAGAGAATAAAAGAATATGAAAGAAAACATACCGCGCGGAGCCAGCCCTTCAAGATCGGGTCGTAAACAGCCGCCTCCTCCGCCTGCCGAAGCGCCGCCGCGTCAGGGAGCCTCCGCCGGATTAGAGCAAAGCGGCCTGGAAGCCTACTTTGCCCACCACCGTCTGATCGCCCGCGACAGCTTAATGCGTCTGATACGAAGTCCTTTGTCCAGTCTGATGACATGGCTGGTGATTGCTGTGGCGCTGGCTTTACCGTGCGGCTTGTTTGTCATGCTCGGCAATCTGGGCGGA
Organism: Hahella sp. KA22; assembly: GCF_004135205.1. Classification (NCBI taxonomy): domain Bacteria; kingdom Pseudomonadati; phylum Pseudomonadota; class Gammaproteobacteria; order Oceanospirillales; family Hahellaceae; genus Hahella; species Hahella sp. KA22. The sequence continues at coordinate 1,120,296 of NZ_CP035490.1, forward strand.
TTGACGGAAGGGCTGGAGGGCGCCTCGCGGGTATCGCTTTATATGAAACTGGATGTGGATGATCAGGCTGCCTATAAATTGGCGCAGAAGCTTAAAGAACGTCCAGAGGTGCAGTCGATGCAGTTCATTAACCGCACTCAGGCGTTGGAGGAGTTCAAGTCTCTGTCTGGTTGGGGTGATGTACTGGCTTATCTGGATGATAACCCGTTGCCGGCGGTGATCGTATTGCAGCCCGCGCCGGAATACGGGCAAGCGGAAAAGGTGCAGGCTTTCACGGAAACGTTGTCCAAGCTTCCTGAAGTGGACAATGTGCAATTGGATCTACAGTGGGTGAAGCGCTTGAATGCCTTGTTTGAAGTGCTGGGGCGCAGCACGCTGGCCATAGGAGCCTTATTGGGGCTGGCGGTCATTCTGATCATCGGCAACACTATCCGGCTGGCGATCGAGAACCGTAAAGACGAAATTCTGGTGGTTAAGCTGGTAGGGGGAACCGATCCTTTTGTGCGCAGACCGTTCTTGTATACCGGTTTTTGGTATGGCGTAGGCGGCGCTTTATTGGCTTGGTTACTGGTGAATATGGCGCTGCTCTGGCTGAGCGGACCGGTGAACCAGTTGGCGGCGTTGTATTACAGCAGCTTCAACTTGTCCGGCCTGTCTATTGAAGCCTCTTCCTTGCTGCTGCTGACAGGGTCTTTCCTGGGGTGCGGCGGCGCCTGGCTCGCGGTAAGACGGCATTTGGATGATATTGAACCTAAATGACCAATTTTTAATATCGTCCAGCTATTGAAATAATGATAGCCGGCCTTAATTACAGTTAAGCCCTGTAATCCAGTGCGGGCGGCGGGCTTGATAGGAATAGGCTCGTAGAGACTTTCAGACGAGGAGGATAAAGTCGATTGTAATGTTACATTTCGTTACAATGAGGAACTTTAGACTGCGTTGGCAGTCCAATCGTCAAGTGCTATATTTTCACGTCGAGTAAGATAATTGGAGATTTTGAATGGGTACCAGTTTACGGCCTGTAGAAATGCTTGCTCCAGTAGGGAATCTGGAGGGATACGTTCACGCGGTAAACAGCATTCCTGTTCTCAGCGCTGAAGAAGAGCGCGAATTGGCGGAACGTTTCCACCAGAACGAGGACTTATACGCAGCCAGACAGTTGGTCATGGCTCATCTTCGCTTTGTGGTGCATATCGCCAAGAGTTATTCCGGATACGGTCTGTCTCAGGCTGACTTGGTCCAGGAAGGGAATATTGGATTGATGAAAGCGGTTAAACGCTTCAACCCTGAGTTCGGCGTTCGTCTGGTTTCTTTCGCGGTGCACTGGATTAAAGCGGAAATCCACGAATTCATTTTGCGTAACTGGCGTATTGTCAAAGTGGCGACCACCAAAGCGCAACGCAAACTGTTCTTTAACCTGCGCTCCGCCAAGAAGCGTCTGGCTTGGTTGACGAATGACGAAGCCAAAGCTGTTGCGGAGGACCTGGGCGTCGATACCCATGTTGTGCGGGAAATGGAAAGCCGATTGGCTGGCCAGGATACGTCTTTTGACGCTGGCGCGGATGAAGACGACGAAACGGCGTTCAAGGCTCCGGCGAACTATTTGGAAGATCGCCGCTATGATCCGGCGATGATGCTGGAAAATGAAAACTGGGAGGAAGACTCCAACAGCCGTCTCCACGACGCGCTCACCCAGTTGGATGAACGCAGCAAAGACATCATTCAGAAGCGTTGGCTGGCTGAAAGTAAAGCCACCTTGCATGAGCTTGCCGATGAATACGGCGTTTCCGCTGAGCGTATACGCCAGCTGGAAAAGAACGCGATGAAGAAGGTCAAGCTGATGCTTGAAGCATAAGCGACGCCAGCTACTGAAAAAACCGCCGCATGGCGGTTTTTTTTTGCAGTGACTCTGCTGCTCTCTAAAGGAAACAATACCCATGCATATCGCTTTTCTTGGCGTTGGCCTAATGGGCGCGCCCATGGTAGAGAATCTGTTAGGCGCTGGTTATTCCTTGACGCTATGGAACCGGACTCGCTCCAAGGCCGAGGCGTTTGCTGAGCGAGCCCATATCGCTGACGGGCCTGCGCAGGCGGTTAAAAAGGCGGATGTCGTTATTCTGATGCTGGAAAACGGCCCGGTGGTTGACGACATTTTGATGCGGCAGGGCGTTGCAGATGCTGTTCCGCCTGGGGCCTTGGTCATTGATATGGGCTCTATTCCGCCGTCATTGGCGCGTAAGCACGCTAGTTATCTGCGAGCAAGAGATGTGGCCCACTTGGATGCCCCCGTTTCTGGCGGGACGGTAGGAGCGGCGCAGGCGACGTTATCGATCATGGTGGGGGGCGAGCGGAGTCAGTATGACAGAGCCCAGCCTGTCTTCGGCGCATTGGGCAAAACCACCTACATTGGTCCTCATGGCGCAGGACAACTGGCGAAGCTCGCTAATCAGGCGATTGTAGGCATCACCATTGGCGCGGTTGCCGAAGCTTTAATGCTGGCGGCCAAAGGCGGAGCAGATCCAGTGGCTGTGCGTGAAGCGTTGCTAGGAGGGTTCGCATCAAGCCGTATTCTGGATTTACACGGCCGCCGAATGCTGGAGCGCAATTTCCAGCCTGGAGCGACAGCCAGAGTGCAGCACAAAGATTTGACCATGATCCTTGATGAGGCCAAAGCGGAGGGGTTAACTCTGCCCCTTACCGAACAGGTTTTCGAGGAATATCAGGCCTTGATGGAAGCCGGGCATGAAAATGTGGACCACAGTGGTCTATTGCTGCACATAGAGGCGCTTAATCAGGTTCGCCTTGATGGAGAGCACAAGGATGCCTAAGTTCGCCGCCAACCTTTCTATGCTGTTTACGGACGTTCCCATTGCGGCGCGTTTTGCGGCGGCGGTCGAAGCTGGTTTCACGGAAGTTGAAATGCAGTTTCCTTATGCCTGGGATAAAGCTTTATTGTCCGCCAGCCGAGAAAAGGCCGGAGTCAGTGTGGTGCTGCATAACTTACCTGCTGGGGATTGGGATGCCGGTGAACGCGGAATTGCTTGCATTCCGGGGCGTGAGAGCGAGTTTAGGGAAGGGGTGGAATTGGCGATCGAATACGCGAAGGCTCTCGGCGCGCCCAGGTTGAACTGTCTGGCGGGGATAAAGCCAGCGTCAGTATGCGATGAGCAGGCATGGCTCACGCTGGTCGGGAATTTGCGCTACGCAGCGAAAAAGCTTGATGACGAGGGCATTGTGCTGACATTGGAAGCGATCAACAGCCTGGATGTCCCTGGTTTTCTGATCGACAGCACAGAAAAGGCGCTGCGTGCGATTCAGCTATTAGGTGTGAATAATATTAAATATCAATATGATATCTATCATATGCAAGTGATGGAGGGCGATCTGGTGCGGACCATCAAGCGCCACCTCGCCAATATCGGTCATATTCAGTTCGCCGATAATCCAGGACGTCATCAACCTGGGACTGGTGAAATCAACTTTGCATATATTTTCTCCCAGCTTGATGAAATGGGTTATCAAGGGTGGGTGAGCGCAGAGTATATTCCCCTCGGAAATACGCGGGATACGCTGGGATGGTTGCAATAAGGGGCTTCGCCCCCAAATTACTAAATCTTAACTGGGCGTTTATTTACCCTGTACCTAGACTACGCAATGGGTAAATAATGAACTACCAGCTTAGTAAATTAACATCAGACGACGACTGGAGACTTGGAATTTAATGGGCTGGTGGGGAAAAGTTATCGGCGGCGCATTTGGATATGCATTAGGCGGTCCCTTAGGGGGATTGCTCGGCGCTGCAATCGGACATAGTTTTGACGTCGGCGTACAGCGGATCGAATTAGAACCGCCGAACTGGGGCGCCGGTGACCAGGAGCGGGTGCAAACGGCCTTCTTCACCGCCGTGTTCAGCGTAATGGGGCATGTCGCCAAAGCTGATGGCCGCGTCAGTGAGGTGGAAATCCAGGCTGCGCGCCACATCATGGCGGGTATGCAATTGAATCCGGAGCAGGAAAAGTTGGCGATTGAATTATTCAATCGCGGTAAGCAGCCGGAGTTCGACCTGCAGGCGGTATTGCTCCAGTTCCGGGATGAATGCCATCGTCGCGCCAACTTACTGCAGATGTTCCTGGAAATACTGCTGGCGACTGCGCTGGCGGATCAGGATCTGCACGCCAATGAACAACGTATACTGCGTGAAGTGGCTGAAACTCTGGGATTCAGCCGTCATCAATTTGAAGGCTTGCTGGCGATGTCTATCGCCAGACAGCGATACGCCCAGGAAGGTTTCCACGCCGGCGCGAAAGAAAAAACGCCGAGTCTATCGGACGCTTACGCCGCGCTGGGAGTGAATGAAAACTCTACTGATGAAGAAATTAAGAAAGCCTACCGGCGTCTGATGAGTCAACACCATCCGGATAAGCTGGTGTCGAAGGGCCTGCCGGAGGAAATGGTTAAGATAGCGACGGAGAAAACTCAGGAGATCCGCACCGCCTACGAGCAAATCAAGCGGGCGCGGGGCGGATGAGTTCGGACGCTGCTGGCAAGGAACTTCTGTTTCTGTAGTGGTATCAGGTAGTGAAGAGACGGGGATGAAAAATGCGAGTTTTAGTTATTGAAGACGACAAAGATGTAGCTGCCTATCTGAGTAAGGGACTCAAAGAAAGCGGATATGTGGTGGACGCCACTGACAACGGAAAAACCGGCCTGCATATGGCCACGACCGAAAGTTATGATCTGCTGCTTGTGGATCGCATGTTGCCGGAGCTGGACGGCTTGTCCGTTGTGCGTATGCTGCGTGCGGGCGGCTCCAAAACACCGGTGCTGGTATTGAGCGCGCTTGGCGAAGTGGACGATCGCGTCCAGGGCTTACGCGCCGGCGGCGACGATTATCTGGTTAAACCCTTCTCCTTTAGCGAGCTATTGGCGCGTATCGAAGCTCTGCTACGTCGATCTCAGCAGCAACAGGACGTAGTCACCACGCTGAAAGTGGCGGATCTGGAAATGGACCTGTTGGCGCGCACGGTCAAGCGCAATGGTTTATCCATTGATTTGCAGCCGCGGGAATTCCGTTTGCTGGAATACTTTATGCGCAATCCCGGTCAGGTTCTGACGCGCACCATGCTGCTGGAGAAAGTGTGGGATTATCACTTTGATCCGCAAACCAACGTTATCGATGTCCATATAAGCCGTCTGCGGGCCAAGATCGATAAGGATTTTGAGACACCCTTGTTGCACACCATTCGTGGAGCAGGGTACGTCCTACGTGAAGCTGCCTAAGCTATTACGCACCTCGGCATTTCAGTTCGCAATATTGTACATGCTGCTCTTCGCAGCCTCTGTACTCTTCCTTCTAGGCTTCATTTACTGGGCGACGGTGGGTTTCATGTCCGCCCAGTTCGACGAAACCATCCAGGCTGAGATTCAAGGACTGGCTGAGCAATATCGCCGGCAGGGGCTGCGCGGTATGGTCAGCGTCATGAATGAGCGCGTACTGAACGATCCTCAAGGCGAATCATTGTATCTGTTGGTCAATTCCGACCTGCAGCCGCTGGCGGGCAATCTGAATGAGTGGCCTGCCCTGGTGGAGGATGAAGACGGCTGGATCGGCTTTTATCTGAATCGTTCAGGGGGCCGCTTTGCAGCTCCCCACATGGCGCGCGCCCGGGTATTCACGCTAAGGGGCGGCTACCGCCTGTTAGTAGGACGGGATATTTTTGACCTTTTCCGGGTGCGGGAGTTAATCGAACGCTCACTGACCTGGGGGGTGGCCATTACCCTTGGATTAGCCTTTCTGGGGGGCGTGGCGTTGGCGAAAAGTACGCGACGGCGAATTGAAGCGATCACTCACACCAGCCGGCAGATTATGCAGGGTAACCTGTCATTGCGTGTTCCAGTACGCGGTTCTGGCGATGACTTTGACGAGCTGGCGGATCACTTGAATCGCATGCTGGACCAGATCGAAGCTCTGATGGCGGGAGTTCGTCATGTCTCCGACAACATCGCACATGATCTGCGAACGCCATTGACCCGTGTCCGCGGTCGTCTGGAGCTATTGTGTCAGAAGGATCTGCCTGAAGACGCCCGCGGTGTAGTGCAAGAAATCATCGGTGAGGCGGATCAGCTATTACAGACGTTCAATGCGTTGCTGCGTATCGCGCGTATCGAATCTGGCGGCTACAGCGCCAACTTCTCCGAGGTGGACTTGCATGGCCTGGTGGCTGACGCCGTTGAGCTGTATGAAGCCCTGGCGGCGGACAAGTCCCAGACGCTGTCGCTGGATCTCGCCCAAGGTATCATCGTGAAGGGCGACCGGGATTTATTGTTCCAGGCTATTGCTAACTTGCTGGATAACGCCATCAAATATACCCCAGTAAACGGCAATGTCGGTGTAAGGTTGCGGGCGTTTGATCAAGCTGTCATCAGCATATGGGATGAAGGTCCCGGTATTGCCGAAGACGAACGCGACAAGGTGGTGCAGCGGTTCTATCGGGTAGATAAGACGCGGGGTTTGCCGGGCAATGGATTGGGGTTGAGTATGGTGAAGGCTGTGTGCGAAATGCACAAAGGCGCGTTGGAGTTGAGGGATAACCAGCCTGGTTTGCGTGCTGAAATGAAGTTGCCTATACCCAAATCGCTGCCTGCTGCGTCCGCGCCGGAGCAGGATTTGGCGGGAAAAACACCAGCTTTGCCAAGCTGACGCTGAGAGGAGAGGGAAAATCTCGCCTTTTCCTCTCCTGCCGCTCTCTTCAATCGTACCCTGAGAAAACTTAGTTCAGGCGGGATCTAATCAGGCTCAGAGTTTGTTTGAGCGGATAGGCGGCCGTTTCCAGGGTGGTGTTCACGAGTCCTTCCACTTGCCTGCGCGCCCGCTCAATTCTGGCCTTCTGCACGCCTACGCGAGCGCTGATGCTATCCAGTTCGCCTTCAAGATGCTTTTGCTCCGCCATGATGAACGCCAGGACGGCGTGGCGGTTTATTTTGTCTGTGACGCCGTAGTGTTCCAGTTGGTAGCCGATGTAATCGAGCCCGTTCAATGCATTATTGAGAATATCTTGGGTCTTCATGATGAATTTTTCCCTGGGCTGTCCGCTAGGATAGGTGATGAGGTTGTGCTGAACCTACCTACAAAAAATAGAGGAGACAACCTAATTTTTCCATCCCGCCCCGTCCTTGCTGACCTCGCCTAAACTGAGCGCTTTAGCCTTGTTGTTCTCGGTGGCGATCCACAAATCGCTGCAACAGCAAATCCAGTATGTGCTCGTAGGTTTCCAGCGGCGTATCCGTCAAATAAGCAGTATTGCCTGTCAAATGAAGGCTGACCATGCCATGCAGCAGACTCCATAGTTCGATCAACATAGTGCGGCGCTGATCGCTGGATGCGTTTAGACCGACTCGATCTAGAACCGACTGCAGACAAGTCTCAGCAAAATTGGCCACTTCCATGGAAAGCGCGTATTCCTGATTGGACAGAGGTTCTATGTCTGTGCCTTTGTATTCACGGAATTTTGGCGCGTGAGAGGAGAACATTAGCTCATAATGCTCGGGCTGACTGAGTCCAAACTCAATGTAGCCGCGCATGATGGCGCGTCCGCGGGCGATGGCGTCTTGCTCAGCATCCGCTCTCTTCATCAGATAGGCGCGGAGCTTGCTGAAGCCCTGAATCATCAGGGTGACGTAGATTTCGTCTTTGCTTTGGTAGTAGTTATAGAGGTTCGGCGCGGTCATGCCGAGGGCTTTGCCAAGCCTGCGCATGGTGAGGGCGGCGAATCCTTCCTGAACGATGAGGCGCAGGGCCACATCGAGAATATTCCTTTTAAGTTGCTCAACTTCTTCGGGGGGCCTGACTGGGCGCATTAGCTCTATCTAACCTGGGGTATTCCGATTGCATCAGATTAGTTCGTGACAATAACAGCGGCGGAACCCTAAATTCAACTGTTGAATGCAGGAAAACGGGAATTTTTCATGATAGAAGTCAAGTATCCCTGAATATTATCTAAAAACAGAAAGTTAAGTCATATTTGCAAACTAATTTCGCCCTTTAAAAAAGGTTAATAATTAATCCACCTTGGGGCAATAAGCCATCCCGTAATCTTAGCTTCAAGGATGGTGAAAAGAAGGTTTCACCCAAACGCGCAAAGCACAGTGTTTTAAGTTTGTTTTTTGATATGTGCTTGTTGACGTAGTTGTTGTCCTGCCCTTGAGTGTTGTTTTTTTTAAGAGCGTTAGCCACTGCCTAGATTATCCCCTGTTTTGCAGGGGATTTTTTTTGTCCGCCGCGATAGAATTTGTCCCTGTACCAGCGCCTCAGCCCCTATTTCCGGTGGTCATCAAACAGGGGGATACGGCGTCAGTCAACACATTGTGCAGATACGGCAGTTATTTTTCTTATGACGTTGAATTTCCGAGCAGTCATTCTAGGAACCGTTTTTGATATTGGCGGCTCTTTTATCGCTTTCAATATTATTAGTGGCTTTTACTTGGCGATGATGCATGCAGGAGGCGCTTCCAAGGAAGAGTTGGAGGCCTTGATTGGTAACCCCAGCGACGCCTTTGAGCTAATGGCTATTCTGATGGGAGTGGGTATTGCCTTCGATGGCCTGGCGGGCTATCTGACGGCCAGAATGGCGGGGTTCCTGGAGTATTGGCACGTTTTGGCCATGTGGGGGCTGCTGACGGTTCTGCAGTTTGCGCTTAGTTCCGGAAGCGGGGAAAGCGACACAACCTTTATTCCCTCTTATGTGATCGTTGTGGGTTATGTCGGCGGTTTGATTGCGGCGTTCACCGGCGCTTATCTCTTCAAAAAAAGCAAGCGCGAGCGTCCATGAGCGCGTCGAGTTTATGGTGAGAACTTAAGATGAGTCGTTATCGTCCTCCCAGCCCTCCGAAAGCCCGTTATATCACCTCGGAAGGCGAGCGCACCTTGCGCGAAGAGCTACAGTATTTGTGGAAAGTAAAACGCCCGGAAGTCACCAAGGCCGTGTCTGAAGCTGCGGCGATGGGCGATCGCAGTGAAAACGCCGAATATATCTATGGCAAAAAACAACTGCGCGAGATAGATCGTCGCGTTCGCTACCTGACCAAGCGTTTGGATGAACTCAAGGTGGTGGACCGTCCCCCGGAAGACCAAAGCCGTGTGTATTTTGGCGCCTGGGTGACCTTGGAAGACGAAGAAGGAGATGAACATCGTTACCGCATCGTCGGGTCGGATGAGCTGGGCGCTCAAAAAGGTTACATCAGCGTTGACTCCCCGATGGCGAAGGCGCTGTTAAAGAAGCAAGTAGATGATGAAGTGATAGTGACGACGCCTTCCGGCAGAAAGTCCTATTTTGTAATTGATATTGAATATTGCGGCGCGTAAAGCGTTTGGTTCCGCGGGTGACTATGATGTATGCGACTGCGCCACAGGCGCCTGTTCAGAGAAGTAAGTTTCATTGGATGTTCGGCTTGGCGTTTGTCGCGGGGCTGTATTTGTTGTTTGCGGATGTGGGGCCTCACAAAAGCTCCTCCATGCTGTACAACGCGCTTTGGGATTTTGGTCATGTCGTCTGGACCGCCGTTGTGGTGGCGTTGGCGCTGCGTCTCCCGCAGATACGCCGATTCGGCGCCAATAGATTGTGGTTGCTGACGCCTGTGGCGGCGTTTGTATTCGCTGGCGTGGTGGAATTGATTCAGGCGCAGATCGGCCGCTCTCCCTCCTGGGGAGATGTGTTCGCTGATGTCGCTGGCGCCCTGATGGGATTAATGCTGGTGATGCCGTCGGAAGGCGTACGCCATCGTTCTTTCGTCGTCATGCGTTGTCTTTTGGCTATCGCTGCGTTTTTGTACACCTGCTTGCCGGTGGCGAAGGCGGTTAATATCTCACTACATCAAAGCGCAGAGTTCCCTGTATTGGCGGATTTTGAAACCGCCCGCGATCGTCAGCGCTGGACGGGACGGGTGATCAAGCTCACCCGGGAGCGCGCGAGCCACGGCGAGCAGGCGCTGTATATCGAGTTGCGTAAACAGGATGTATTCCCGGGAGCGTCTTTCATTGAATTTCCTCGCGACTGGACAGGCTATTCCAAACTGTCGTTTTCCGTGTACGCAGAGAAAGACATGCATGTAGCCGTTCGTTTGGACGATGGGTTCTATTTGGACATGCCGACGGACAAGTTTGAAGACCGGGTTAATATTCGTCTTCAGGCAAAGAAGGGATGGAATCATTACACCCTGGATTTTGACGAATGGACCATGACCAAATCTGGTCGTCGTCTGGATGTATCCGATGTGCGCAACTTCTTCATCTTTACGACCCATGATTACGGCGCCAAGTGGATGATTGTCGATAACATCCGGCTGGAAAAGTAATTCACCTTGTGAACTTGGTCACGAATGACGGCGAAAGGCGGTGAACCCGCCTGCGCCGTCCATAGAATAGGACGGTACCCTGATCACTATTTGCTGGGGATAGTCATGTTCACAACAAGAAAAATACTATTGTCTGTTACCGCATCCATTTGCTTCTGTGCTCAGGCGATGGCGGCGGAAGCCCCTGTCGTTGAGGCGGGGTATAAAGACAAGTCGACATTGGAAACCTTTCCTTTGCAGTCTCTGGACTCTACCGCCTTATCCGCTGCAGTCATCGGCGGTTCTTTGGATGCTCCCGCGGCGGGAGAAGAGACTGATGCGCCTTTGGAGCTAAAGGACCGCACTGCGCAAGCTGGAAAAAGAGAAATGCAGGATGAGTTTCGTGATATATCTATACCCGCTGAAGCGCCGCAGCCTCGCTTCACGCCAGTAACGCCGACGACTCATGTTTACGATTATCTGATTACCACAGAGCGCTAACTGCAGGCCCGAAGATCGTCGTTAGGCGGGCTGCATATCATCCAGTCCTGGCAGTGGCTTTTTCAGCACATCCTGATACATAAAACGCAATGCTTTCAGAGCCTGTTTGCAGCGTGCGGGTGAAGCGCTCAGCGTTGTCGCGACATAGCGCAGAAAGCGACGCACGTCTTTTTCGCCAAGCTCTTTTGGACTGCGATTTTGATTAAAGGAAATGAAGCGATAAATCCAATGCAGGTAAGAGTGCTCTGTGCGGGGACTGAAGCCCTGCGACTCAATCGCCTGCTTCAATTGGCAGATAAATTCAGGTTCGTTCGGCAACAGTAATTCAGCAGTTTCCATTACGATAACCTCGCTGGTTCTTCTTTTTATAATTATCCCTGAATTCTATTACAACGAAATGTTGCCTGCAAAGTTGGTTTGATGAAGCTTTTGCAAACTTTTGCCGGTTGATTTATTTGTTAGGCTTTCAGGCGCTGAGGCGGGCGTAATCGGAGCGAGACAAGGGGAAACGAACGCAGCGCCCGTTTCCCGGCAAGCGCTTAGCTGTAGCGCTTTTTCAGATCGGCGATGACATCCACATAGCGTTGCATGGCTTCATCTTTGGACACCCCTTGCAGCTTCGCCCAGGCATCGTATTTTGCACGTCCCACGAAATCCATCATACCGGGACGGGAACCACTGACATCCCCCTCGCTGGCCTGTTTGAACAGCGCATACATTTCCAGCTTCATTTCATTGGAGGGAGAGAAGTCGCCCTCAGCGGTTTTGACATAATTGAGCGCTTCTTCGAACGCTTTTTGTAAGTCACTCATTGCATAGTCCTTAACTGTTTGGGTGTGAAAGGGCATTATAGCCCGGCGGCAAAACTGACTGAAGGTCATTTACCCCCTCTGTGATCGGTTTCGTCGCCTGGGGCCCAATAATAAACGCAGGTAAAGAACATGAATAAATTAATGTCTATTGTCAGCAAAATTAATTTGTTGCCGGAGGTCGCCCGTAGCAGAGCCTTATCTCTGTTTTTCGGCAAAATGGTCAAGTACGCGGGGACCACGGGGATCGTGGTGGAAGAGCTTACCCAGCGCCGTTGCATTATTACACTGAAAAATCGTCGCGCCGTGCGAAATCATATTGGCTCCGTGCACGCTGTCGCCAATGCGTTGATTGCAGAGTCGGCCACGGGCTTCCTGGTGGGGATGAACGTGCCGGATCACGCCGTTCCTGTTATCAAAACCATGAAGCTGGACTATGTGAAGCGGGCGAAAGGCGATATGCGCGCGGAAGCCCATTTGACGGAAGAACAAATACACGCCATTCAGACGCTTGAAAAGGGCGAGGTAACGGTAGCGGTCGCCATCACCGACAGCGAAGACAAAGAGCCGGTCATGGCGGAAATGATCTGGGCCTGGACGCCTAAGCGGCGCTGATCGCCCTCCGTCGCAATAGTCTATTCCTGTTGGGCGAGATGCGGCTAGCGCCCGTCAGGCCGCCGCACTAGAATGGAGTCATCGCAACAGACGTCTGCGTCGCCCGGACGTTTTTCATTGCGTTTGATCGTAGTAAGTCGCGGAGGACATTTTGCCAGACCAACAACACCATACTGACCGTACTGAAACCGCCAACGAACGGTATGACTGGCGGCGAATCCGGAATATGGTGCTGGCGTATAAACCGCAGTTGGCGAGGGCGAATTTGATTGCGGTGCTGGCCACATTGGCGGCGGTTCCCGTGCCGCTGTTATTGCCTTTACTGGTGGATGAGGTGTTGCTGGAGCAACCCGGTCCGGTGATTGCGCTGATCAACCAGTATTCACCTGAGACTTTACATGGGGCGGCGTTTTACATTGGCGTCATGGTCTTCGCCGCTCTGGTCTTGCGCTCTTTTTCACTGCTCATGAATGTGTGGCAGGGCAGGCAGTTCGCCAGTATTTCCAAAGATATCATTTGCCGTATCCGGCAGGATCTATTGAGCCGGCTCAGCAGCATCTCCATGGCCGAGTATGAAGTCATGGGGAGCGGCGCGGTGGCCTCCCGTTATGTGACCGACCTCAATACCATCGATCAATTCATCGGTAGCTCGGTCAGCCGTTTGCTGGTGGCGTTGCTGACGATAGTTGGCACTGCGGTGGTGTTATTGTGGGTGCACTGGCAGTTGGCGCTGCTGATTCTGTTTTTTAATCCCTTCGTGATCTATCTGACCACGCGCCTCGGTAAAAAGGTCAAAGAACTCAAGCGCCGGGAAAACCAGGCGTTGGAGTTGTTTCAGGAGGCGCTGACGGAAACGCTGGACGGGATTCATCAGATCCGCGCCGCAAACCGCGAACAGCATTACATTCGCCGTCTATTGGATCACGCCTGGGGCGTTCGTAATCACGCGGTGCAGTATGAATGGAAGAGCGACGCCGCCAACCGAGTCAGCTTTATGCTGTTTCTGTTTGGAGTGGATCTGTTTCGCGCCGCCGCCATGCTGACAGTGTTTTACTCCGACCTGAGTATTGGTCATATGTTCGCGATATTCGGCTACCTCTGGTTCATGATGGCGCCGGTGCAGGATATTTTGAGCATGCAGTACAGTTTCTATGCGGCCAATGCGGCGTTGGGACGAATTAATCAATTGTTGCAGTTGCGGCGGGAACCGGTCTATCCGCCGCAAACCAACCCCTTTGCCGGAAAAAGGACCGTCGCGCTGGATGTGGATAATGTGCATTTTTCCTATGGCGATGGCCCTGATGTGTTGCAGGGCGTGTCTTTGCATATCCATCCAGGGGAGAAGGCGGCGCTCGTTGGCGCCAGCGGCGGGGGGAAATCCACTCTGGTGCAGGTGCTGTTAGGAATGTATTCGCCCTCCCAGGGCTCCGTCCGGTTCGATGGCGTTCCAATTCAACGGATAGGGCATCATCGAGTGCGTGAGCATGTGGTCACGGTATTGCAGCATCCCACGTTGTTCAATGACAGCCTGCGACAGAATTTGACGATGGGACGACCGCATACTGACGCGCAACTCTGGCAGGCGTTGGAAGTGGCGCAACTGAAGGCGGTAGTGGAGAACTTACCGAAGGGGCTGGATACCTTGGTCGGTCGTCAAGGCGTCAGGCTGTCCGGCGGGCAGCGGCAGCGAGTGGCGATCGCCCGGATGATTCTGGCTGACCCGCAAGTGGTGATTCTGGATGAGGCCACATCTGCTTTGGACGCGGAAACCGAGTACAACTTGCATCGGGAGTTGGCGGACTTCCTCGATCAGCGCACCACACTGATCATTGCCCACCGTCTCAGCGCTGTGAAACAGGCGGACCGCGTCTACGTATTTGAAGACGGCCGCATTGCCGAGGAAGGCAAACACGAAGAGCTGTTGCAGCAAAGAGGTTTGTATGCGCAGCTTTACGGCGAGCGTCAGCACTAAGCTGGCTTCTGACGATATTTTGTGATGAAAGGAGAAATCTGTGCGTCAGGTCTATGAAGCCGCCAATGCCTTGGAAGCCCACATGATTAAAGGCGTATTGGAGCAGTCCGGCGTTGCGGGGTTTATCGACGGTGAGTTTTTGCAGGGCGGAATGGGAGAATTGCCGGCGGCGGGGTTGGTGAGAATTTCCGTTAATGACGTGGATTACGAGCAGGCCCGTTCAATCCTGCGGGATTGGGAAAACTCCCAAGTGCAAGAAGCGCATACTCCGGCCAGTCACTTTACCGGGTGGATCGGCATCTTTTTGTTTGGCTTCATCACAGGATTAGTCACTGCGTTTTGGCTGATGTAATTCGCGTCACCCACCCAGAGAACTGAAATACAGATGGGCGCTTTTCTTGCTGAAATTCATCTTGCGTCCATCCTCAAACTTCACCTGAAAGGCGTCGTCTAGATCGGCGATGACTTCACCTTCGCCGAGGATGCTGTGGCGCACTCGATCACCGGACCAGATCTGCTCAGGCTCCTTTGCGGCGGTCTGCGCTGGTTGTTCATAATTAACGTCGTGCCATTCGAGATAGCGAGTGGCGATGGGGGTTAAGCGTTGCGTCGATTCGTAATGGGTTGAATCGTTGCTTTTTGACTGCTTGCGCTGAGCCAGAAACGCGCCCACGGTCGTGGAAACGTCAATGCTGGCTTCTCTAACAAAGCGGCTGGGTTTGTCATCTTTGCTGAGCGCGGCCTTGCCGTTCAGGGTTGGGGTGAACAGATACAGGGCTTCTTTGGCTCGGGTCATGGCCACATACAGTAGACGTCGTTCCGCTTGCAGATGATCAACGATGTCTTCGCCACCGCGCATGCTGTAAGGAAGATATTGCTCATTCAGCCCGATGATCATCACCACAGGCCACTCCAGGCCTTTAGTGCGATGCATGGTGGATAAGGTGACGCCGCCTTGCTGCTTCTGCGCCCCGGCCAGCCGCCGCAGTTCATCGAAATGTTGTAGCGTCTCCAATGACGGCAGGTTCAGCGTAGCGAGGTAATGCTCAATGCCGAGCACATTATTAATGCGCTCGTCAGCGGTTTCATGAGTAAGAGCAAGCTCCTCAAGGGTTTTGAACAACTCGGTATCGTCAATATAAAAGCGCACGATATCCGCGGCGGAACCTTTCATTTTCGGTAGCAGGCTCCAAGCTTGAGCGGTGCGCTTCAACTTGCGTTTTTGCAGGGCATGGAGTGAGTCAGGAATCCATTCCAACAGCTGATCGCCCCAGTGAGCGTCGTGTTGCGCCAGTATATGCGCCAGCTCGCGCAGGGTGTCGTCCTTCAACCCCACATGAGGGAAGCGCAGCAGACCGGCGAGCACTTCCGCTCGTTTGTTTTCCTCCAGCAGACTTAGCCGTCCTGACGCCATTTCCAGCACATATTGGATGTGCATGACTTCCCGATTCGCCAGAGCGCCTTTATCTCCGTCAATACGATAGGGGATGCGATGGGCCAGAAGGGCCAGCTCAATGGGCACGGCCTGGGACCAGACTCTGAATAAAATGGCGATCTCTTCCGGCTCGCAGCCGCTGTTGAGCAACCGTCCTAATTGCAGCACCAGCTGGCGCGTTTCATCACCACCCTGCAGAACATTGACCTCAGTGTCGGGAGTCCCCGTGTGGGAGCGACATAGAACATCCTTGCGCCCATGATTGTGAGTAATCAGGTGATTGGCGAGCAAGGCGACTTTATGGCCATAGCGGAACGTGTAAGAAAGAGTGAATTCACGAGGACTTTCAAACTCCTCCGCGAAACGATTGAGAATAAACTCAGGCTGCGCGCCGCGAAACTCGTAGATGGTTTGATCAGGATCGCCCACAACGGTGACCCGGGCGCGTTTACCTGCGATATAACGCAGCAGTAAGTGCTGAATCTCGTTGGTGTCCTGGTATTCGTCCACCAGAATCACATCCATTTTATCCGCCACCAGCTTCACCAGATCCGGTGATTCCTGCAGACATTTGACCGGCTCGTAAAGCATGTCGGCGAAACTGATGCGCGCATGTGACTTGCGCCAGGCTTCAAAGCCGTTGACGACGTCAATGAGAAACGCGAGCTCTTTGCGGTACTCCAATTGTTCGAATACGGTCTGCAATGGCAGCAGCGATGTCTTGCTCATATCCAGCAGACGAGAAGCCAGTTCGATGTATTCTTTCTTGTTGCGTTTTACGCTGTCCTGGTGTGATTCGGGCGCGTGCCGACGCAGCAATTGCCAGAGCTGGAAGTGAATCTCCTGGTCCGACAGCACTTGCCCTGCAAACGCAGGCAGCGCGCCTTCGCGGATAAAGCGTTGATACAGGCGTAATCCCATCGCATGGTAAGTGCGAACTTCCGGCAGCTCGCGATAATGTGAGCTCACCACTTCGCGCAGCTTACGCTCGAAATCCTCTTTGGCGGCGCGGTTGAACATCAATATCAAAATACGGCGCGGGTCATGTCCCTGGTCCATCAGATGATGGATTCGGTGAGCGAGAGTGGTTGTTTTGCCGCTGCCGGCGACGGCGGTGATAACGCTGTGCTCAAAGCCGGACTGAATGATCCGCTGCTGCTCTTCGGTTAACTGCATGCTCGCCTGATAGTGGTGGTTGGAGAGACCGGGCTTATTGGCCCCTGATCGAGGGGCCTAAGTTTAACCACAGGAGAGGTTGGCCTCCAGCCTAATTTCAGACGTGGGTGGTGGGATTATCCGTTGTTGCGGGATTTGTCTATATGGCCCAGTGACTTATCTGGACAGGCGGCGTCCCGGACTATCTGTTTAAGCGTGGCGACATCGGGAAAGCCGCCATTTACGCTGCGATCCCAGATAGTCTCTGCGTCGCACAGTATCTTGAATTCGCCTTTACCGGCGGGAATCAGGGCGACTTCTTCCAGTTCGTCAGTAAATGTCGTCAGCAATTCCTGCGCCATCCAGGCGGAACGCAGCAGCCAGCCGCACAAAGGGCAGTAACGTATGGATATTTTGGGTTTCATGGTGTGGTCCGCATATTCCTCATAAGTTTTTCCCTATTATAAATTGCAGGTGAGTCGATGATGAGAGTGCGGTAAGCATTGTCGGACGCCTGTATTTCCAACGCGAATAATAATTAAGACATACGCAGCGGCATAGGAAACAAACATGCTTTGCATTCGATACCGTCAACTCCCCCTGTTTTCTCTCTTTTACGCCAGCAGGACTGGCGTTGAAACTACTTGGACGTTATTGGCGAAAATGCTGTACGCGCTGTCGATCAGCGTTTTTGTAAGCGCCTGTACTTCACCCCCGTCGCAACAGCAAACTGCGGTGCTTACGGCGGAGCAGCCGACGGAAGTCATTGTCGCGGCGCAGCAGGGCGACCAGGGGCGTCTGCGCAGTTTGCTGACCTCGGGCAGTCCTGTGAATGTCGTGGCGCCAGTGGGTTCCGCTTTGGATGTCGCGGCTCACAATGGCGATACGGAAGCAGTGATCGCATTGCTGCGAGCAGGGGCTGATCCTAATGTGGGGCTTCGCGCGGGTGCGCCTTCACCCTTGCACTACCTGGCTGAGCGGGGCGACGCCACTGGCGTAAAGGTGCTGGCGGCGGCCGGCGCCAAGCTGGACTACCCGATGGCGAATGGCGCCACAGCCCTGGCGCTGGCGGTGCAAAATGGCCATCTATCCACCGCCAAGGCGCTGATAAAGGCGGGCGCTGACGTCAATGTCGTCTATGCGGGCCGGTCTCTGTTGATGTATGTGGTGGAGCAGAACTCTCTATTGATGGCGCAGTTGCTGGTTGACGCCGGCGTTGACGTTAACTACCGCAACGCCACTGGCGATTCAGCGCTGAGCACAGCGCAACGCAAGGGCTTGCAGGACCTGCAAATGCTATTGTTGCAATCAGGAGCTCGCTCCTAGCTGCGGTTGGATAAAAATTGAACTGCGTCCTAGACTGATAAAGGGCGCAGAAAATAACAATCAGCGTGGCGTTCGCCCATTTCAATACGCTGCGGTGTTGGTCGGGATCAGGTTTATGTGCGTATCTCCTGGACGAAGTCTGGGGGTGTTCGTCGCCGTCGGCGTCCTTTACGTGATGCTGGCGTGTAACGGAGTGTCTGCGATAACCCCTGGTATTCATGATGCAACCCGTCGCGTGTTGTTCATCAGTTCGTATCATCCACAGTTCCCCACGTTTTCTGAGCAGGTCAGGGGGCTCAACAGCGCCTTCGATGGACAGAACATTGAACTCGATATCGAGTTCATGGACAGCAAGCGCCTCAGCACTCCCGAACACTACCAACGCTTTTACGAGTTATTGAAGGGAAAGTTACAAGCGCTGCCTTCCTATGAGCTGTTGATCGTGGGCGATGATAATGCGCTTCACTTTGCTCTGGAGCGCCAAGCGGAGCTCTTCGCCGCAACGCCAATCGTCTTTTTCGGCGTCAACGATGCGAGGCTTGCTGCAAGCCTCAGTGGGAGAAGTGGGGTGACTGGCGTTGTTGAGGCTATTTCAATGGACGACACGGTGCAGTTAATGCGGCGCTTATATGGCGACAAGGCGCCGATTACCGTAATTACGGACGCGACTACCACCGGGCGTAACGATCTGCGTAGTTTTATTCACTTCATGACGAGAAGTCAGGATCGCAATTTTCGGGTGTTGTCATTGGAGCAACTGAGTTTTGGCGAGCTTTATGCGGAGCTGCGTGCGATACCCGTCAGTGATCCTGTGCTCTTGATCTCTCTGTTTCGGGACAAGAGTGGCGCAACCCTTGAGTTTCAGAAAAGCCTGTCTTTGATCCGCAATCACCTGAAAGCGCCGCTGTTTCATTTATGGATGCATGGTATTGGCCAAGGCATTCTGGGAGGGAAAGTCGTCTCTCATTTCGAACAGGCGCGCGTCGCCGCCAATATTGGACTGCGGGCGCTCAAAGGTGAAAGGGTTGGCGATATCCCGGTCGTGACCGATAGCCCAAACCGTTACGTGTTTGATTATCGTGAGATGCTGCGGTTTGATATTGGAGAGGATGAGTTGCCGCCGGACAGTGTATTGCTGTTTCGACCGGTGACTCTGTATCAGCAGCACAAGGCGTTGTTTTGGGGCGTGGTGCTGATCGTGGGCTTTCTCGCTTTATTGGTTATGCTGCTGATCGTCAGTTTACGCATGCGAGTGCGAACCCAACGTGAAGTCATGAAGATCAATGTGGACCTGGAGTCCAAGGTAAAGGAGCGCACGGAACAACTGGAGGAGAAAAACACGCAGCTTAGTCTGGTGCAGGCGATCGCCCAATTAGGCTCTTTTGAGTATCTGCCTGAGCAATGGAGCGTATGCTGCAACGCGGAGTTTTGCTCTATGGTAGGGTTGCCCTTTGAAGCCAGGAGCCTCAGCGTTGAAACCTTCATGAGCTTTATACATCCGTCGGATCGGGACGAACTGCGTAACGCGACGGAGCGCGCCTTGAAGATCAATCAACCTTTTCACGGTTGCCTGCGTACTATCCGGAAAGACGGCTCTCTCTGTTATTTCAATTACACTAGCCGTCCTATCAGCCATCGGGATGGGCGTACGTCCATTTTGGGGTCAGTGATCGACGTCACTCAGCTGAAAGAGGCGGAGTCCCGCTTCAAAGAAATGGCGAACCATGATGACCTGACTGGCCTCGCCAATCGGCGTCTGTTGGATGAACTGTTCACCAAGGCGGAACATATGGCTCGACGGTGTGCGAATGAAATTGTGGTTCTGTACTGCGATCTGGATAAGTTCAAGCCGATCAATGATCAATACGGACATGATGTCGGCGATGCGGTGCTGGTGGCGGTGGCGCAGCGCTTGCGGGAAAGCTTTCGCGAGTCCGATACGGTGGCGCGAATTGGGGGCGACGAGTTTGTCGTTCTGTTGAATGGTCACTGCTCCAAAGATCAACTCCACGGCATCATCCACAAGACCAAGCACAGCCTGCGCGGTCCTATTCATATCAAAAACGTCAGTTGTAACCTGGATGTCAGCATTGGGTACGCCGCCTATCCAGGAGACGGCGTTTGCCTTGACACATTGTTGAACGTGGCGGACAGCAGGATGTACCAGGAAAAGCAATATTCGTGATCAATTGTAATACTCGGGGAACCTTCGGCCAGCCGCCCGGTCTAACTGTGCAATTCAATATATCTAGAGGAAATAACAATGCCGAACGCGTTAATCATGCCTTTTCAATGGGGAATCAAGGCAGTGGAGATGTTGCAACCAGTTTACTTGCTGGCCATCCGGATTTACTTGGCGAAAATCTATTTCATGTCCGGAATGACCAAGATAAAGAGCTGGAGCACCACATTGGCGTTGTTCGAGTATGAGTATTCCGTTCCTGTTGTTTCTCCCGCTTTCGCCGCGTACTCCTCTACGGCGGTTGAGCTGATCTGCTCCGTTCTGTTGGTGGTGGGCCTGGGCGCCCGCGTCGGCGCGGCTGGCTTGTTGGCGTTGAGTATTGTTGGTATCTACTCAGCGGCTGAGTTAATTGGCGCCGTGGGAGTGAAAGAGCTACTGTTCTGGGGTGGGTTGCTATCTGTGATTGTCGCCTACGGTCCTGGTTTACTGTCTGCGGATCATTGGCTACGTAAACGTTATTTGCCGACCGCCTGATTTTAACTATCGATCGAAAAAAGGAGCTTAAACAGCTCCCTTTTTTAATGCTTAAGGAATATATCCGGCGATAAATCCGCCTTGAATGCATTGTTGAAGTAATGCGCCCAAGTCGACATCTGGGAAGTTCTCGGCGAATCGCTCACACACCTCTTCAAAGTCAGAGAGTTCCTCTATGAGCTGCAGAAAACGGAAAGTGGGCGCGTCTAAAGGATCTATTCTGGCGCTCCATCCCGGACGCCAGACCATCAAATGAAAGTTGTCCTCAGATAACTCGACGGAGGCAAGATCTCCACCGGGTTGATGCGCGGCCCATATTTCATGCGCCGGATAAGCGCATTGCAAAAGCGTGGCGTTTGCAGGCAGGCGAAACTGTAGCGGAAGACCCTGAGCGCAGTAGTCATTGAACTGCGCCCAGTCATCACTGACATGATCGTCCGCTTCTTCCGCAATATGGATCAGCAACTCCAGCTTGGCTACATCAGTAAGAAATTCGATATGTTGAAGAGGCGTAAAATCAGCGAGAAAGGCGACAAATGCGGCGCCAAACTCTGTGAAGGAGTTTTCTTTAGAGGGAACTTCTGCAAAATAGCGGCGACACGTCGCGCGGAAGCACTCTTCTCCTAACAGTTCCTGGCAGACTGGAAACATAGTCTGCAAAGCGCGGACATGGGTTTCACGTAGACTGTCGCGATAGATATCCACACAGGTGCGTGCGCTCAAGCTGGTTTTGTCCTTGACCTGCAAGCACTCGCCTTGCTGGCGAATCTCCGCGAGCATACTGAGTTGTAAATCACGCAACGACATCTACTTCCTCCAACATGCGCTGAGCGATTGCGGCCTCGGCGGCGACTTCTTCAAAGCCGGGAATATCATTATCCCGCTCAATAAGAGTCGGTCTTGCGCCAATGGTTCTCAGGGCGTATTCATACAAATCCCAGACGTGCTGGTCCACCGGGGCTCCGTGGGTATCAAGGAGGTGGGTCTTCTTGTCTTCGAATCCCGCCAAATGGTATTCCGCTACGCGTTGCGCAGGAATCGCGTCGATATAAGTGCGCGGGTCAAATTCATGATTGATGGCGCTGACGTAGATATTATTGATGTCGAGTAACAGCAGGCAATCCGCTTCTTCGGCAATCTGACGCAGAAAATCCCACTCGCTCATGCAAGAGCTGTCATAAGTGAGATAACTGGACACGTTTTCCAGCAGAATGCGGGTCTCAAAAGTATCCTGCACGATTTTTATGCGTTCAGCGACATGGCGTATGGTTTCCTCCGTATATGGCAGCGGCATGAGTTCATGCAAATCGACGCCGTGGACAGAGGTCCAACAAAGATGTTCTGAGATCCAGGCCGGGCGTAACTCACGGCTCAAGGTTTGGAGTTTGCGTAAATAGTCCTTATCTAACGGCTCTGTGCCGCCTAAAGACATTCCGACGCCGTGTAATGTGACAGGGTAGTTAGAGGCGATATCAAGCAGACGCTTTTTAGCTACGCCGCCAGCAGTCAGGTAGTTGTCGGTGAGGGCTTCGAACCAGGGGAGAGAAGGGCGTTTTTCGAGGATATGACCGAAGTGGCAAGAGCGGAGGCCGATTCCCGCTCCGGAAATCGGCCCAGTCGCCTGCCGCCAAAGCGGCATTGGAATCATGACTTAACTTTGCCGCCTGACAGTTTTTCGCAAGTACCGGCGGGAACGTAGATCCACTCATCAGATGCATTGTCTGCTGTAGACTGGCCTGCACAACCATGGCTGCCTGCGGCGCAATCATTCATGCCAGCTTTTACGACGCCAGCGCATTTTTCGAAACCGGGCTTGGCTGCGTTTGCGGAACCTGCAACGCCCAGAGCGAGAACGGCTGCGATAGCGGTGGCTGCGGCAGTATTTTTAGCTTTCATCTACTTTATCCTTTAACTGATTTGGTTTGATAAATTGCAATGCACTGAATGTTTGGTGCTGGCAATTTTGACCTGCTGCGAAGAAAAAAGTTCACAACACTTCTGCAACGAAGCCAATTCTTTGATTAACTTTCCTTAACCAGCAGTTTTCGACGGCGTATAACCTTCACTTCTGTTCGGGTCGGCTGCGACGAATTCTGGGCTGGGTATCGGGAATTATAGGGCCTGGCGTGTTGGCGGGCTAGAATGGTTTCACGGGCGGATCGTATAAGCGCACACAGTGTGGTCGGGTCCATACTGGTTGGCACGTTGAATGGCGTTATCTGGCTGAGCTCGCCACCAGTGAGTTTAAATGCGACCTTTAAGCCTGAGCTGTGCTCAGCCTCCTGCATGATAGAGTCTATCTCCCAATCCATATTTCCCCTCCAACTTAAAGTCTGAGTCCTAACCGCCGGAATCTAAACGGTTAATAAAACTTGAGATTGTAGGGAGATTTCCCGGATTTACATCAGGAACATGGACGAGTGCGTTCTGTCTGAACTGCCTATGACTTAGGCTTATAAAGAGAGGATATTAGTGAGAAAGCAATAAGGGGTAAGCGGCTTTGGGCTGACAAATAAAAATGCGGAGGGGCCGAAGCCCATCCGCACTCTCTGCTGGTTAGCGAAAAAACTATTACAGTTTTTTGCCAGCTTCCAGGTCGTAACCAACGCGCTCTGGAGTCTTGCCAGCGTGCTTCTTGTCAGAAGCAGTGTAAGACATAGTCACTTTAGAGAAGCTCAGAGATACTGACTCGCTAGGAGC
The DNA here is from genome assembly GCF_004135205.1 of Hahella sp. KA22. NCBI lineage: Bacteria > Pseudomonadati > Pseudomonadota > Gammaproteobacteria > Oceanospirillales > Hahellaceae > Hahella > Hahella sp. KA22. The sequence continues at coordinate 1,143,854 of NZ_CP035490.1, forward strand.
GGACTCTGCGCCAGCGGAAACGCTGTAGCTGCTGATCATTACGTCTTCCATTTCGTAGGAAACGTATTTTTCGATTTTGTCAGCTTGGGTGCGAACGATGTCGACCACAACTTTAACGCCAGCAGTACCAGTCAAAGACTCTTTGAACAGACCGGAAGAAGCGCTGTCCATCAGCTTGGAAACGGAGATTTCGCTGATGCTAGGACGAGTAGCTTCGCGGTTGGACATATGGCCTGCTTCCATAGTGATGTGGCGACCAACGCCGAATTGGAAGCTGTCCAGACGAATCCAGTCTTTGTAGCCTTCAGCAGTTACGTTGCCTTTAACTTTCAGACCGTCGTAGTTCATGTAAATAGCCATGGTGTATTCCCTATTCTGTAGTTTACGAATGTTTTGTGATCGACATTATATAAAGCGTCTATCTATCGAAAATGCCGTCAAAAAATTTCATGAAAAAGTAATTTTTTTCAGAGGCCAGCGGCATCCCGTTGAGACAGCATAATAGAGAAGAGGGTTAAACGTGGCAATACGTAAAATCCTTATTTTTTAATAAGTTAAATCGACTCTGACACTATTTTACTGTAGGTGGAGTACGACTTCTACTTCACTCTGATGGCTTTATTTTGAGCAAACCAAGTTCACTCTGACCCTATTTATTTTGCTGTAAGTGTAATGATGTCCTTAAATTACTTATATGTCTGTGGCTTCACTCTGTCCCCATTTTTTAAATCACTCTGACACTATTTAATTTGGTCTGATACAACTTCCATATCTTCACTCTGAGTCTTATTAATTGAAATTATTTTTATGCCCATTCATAAAGGGTGTTGTAACTGAAATAAAACCAATCAAAAGGCATAATCCTATTGTTTTATCTGGTAGATATTAATAATGAATTTAAGTTGGATTTTGCCTGTGTGATGAATGGGCTGTATGTATTTTATTCAGCTTTGGGCGTAAGAAATAAAGAGTGTAAGAAACAGGTAACGGAAGAGAACGAAATTATTCGCGAACGGAATTGACTGAAGGAGAGTGGTTCATTCGAGAAGACTGGTCGTCACCAGCTTCTCGAGGTCAGCGTGAGCGGCTCGAAAGCGCCGGACTTGTTGAGCTGAAGAGCCCAGACGTTTTCGCTGGCCTGATGATCAATGGAACTGAAAGAGATTAATTCTCCAATGCCGAGGTCAATATCTTTCAGGCTTTCCAGCGTAGATACCATTGTTTCTGTATCGAAGTTGCGGCCAGCCCGCTGTAAGGCTTCAGTAAATAGCGAGGCGGCTAGATAACCTTCAAGGGATTGCGCGTCAGGTTTGTGGTCAGGGAAGTAGCGCTGCATAGCCTGACGATGGCGCAGGACGCCGGTTGCATACGAATGCACTGGAGGGGTTGCCTGGGTTGCGATAAGTCCGGCTGTGTGCGGCGCTTCCAGACTTTTTAAGTCTTTCGCCAGAGCATCCGTGCTGGCGGAAGATACGACGGCGACCTGTCCTTCCCAACCTGCTTTGCGGATGCGGTTGATTGTTCTCGCTGTGGCGGCATGGTTGCCGATAATGACCAGAGCCTGTAGTTCACTTTGCTCTTTGAGAAAAAGACGAGCAGGGCCTTCGACCTGTTCTATATAGGGTTGGTAAGTGAACTGCGGAATATCCCGAGCGTGGACATTATAGAAAGCGAGAGCCCGCTCCATACCCGCAAGTCCGTCACGTCCAGAGGCGGTGTCTTCATAAAGCACGGCGATCCGGCTGGGCTCAACTTCCTGGATATCCACAAAGTGGCGCACGATAGCGAAGGTTTCATCTGCATATCCGATCCGGAAATTAAAAACGTAACGATCAGGGGGATTGCGGCGTAACGCAGCCGCGCCGGATTGTACGCCGATCACCAGCGTCTGTTGCTCCATAATCGCCGGGAGGAGGACTTCCGGCGCGCCAATATTGCCAATAAGAGCAAATGAGCCATTCTGTGATAGCAGAGTTTGCATGTTGATACGGGACTTTAGTGGCTGATTCGCGTCGTCGAAGGCCTGTAATGTCAACATACGCCCATGTATACCGCCGTTGGCGTTGAGTTCTTCAAAACGGGCCTGTACTCCACGTCTGGCGGAGCTGCCTTGCGCTTGGCCCTCTTCACTTATCGGGGCGCTCATGCCGATGCGAATCTCATTCTCGTTCACACCCCGTGGCGCGGACCAACCATTAAGCTCTGCGTTCAGATCGGACAGCTGGTAGCGTACTTTGGGCGATAACAGGCTGGCGGATAGCAAGCCCATGACGATGGCGGCCCCCGCGAAAAAGTATTTAACTGCGGCAGGGATGCGGAATGCAGTACGCCTCTTCGACTCTTGCGCCTGCGGCAATTGCGTTGCAATGCCGGAATGAGACTGGCTGGTTGAGCCGGATGTTCCGTTACGAGTGAGATGAAGCGACTTGGTCAGTGTGGTTGAATCTACTTCAATAGGCTGACTGAAGGCGCGCTCTTCTCTTGAATGAGCGGGGTCAACCAGCGTCGCCGGGTTCATATCCTCTACATGGCCGATGGCGCCGGCGGCTTTAAAGGCGGATTGAAACTTTTTCGCCTGACTTAGGCTCAGGTTCTTGCGAACAATAATTCGCCTGCCGCTGAACATTTTTTTCAGACCTGCGTCACTGATAGAAAACTTGGTTTTCAGTTTTTTCAGGACGATGGCGCGTTCGACGCCTTCCGCCAGTTCGCCTGCAAAGACAAACGCGTAAGTCGTCAGGTTGACCAGCTTCAGGCCGTGATCATTGCTGTTGCGTACGGCGTTGCGCGCCCGCAATTGCAGATCGCGGACCATATCAAGGCAGCTTTCGTAGCGATCAGCAGGGGCAATCGCCATGGCTTTGGTGAGCACCGGCTCCAGTATTTTATTGCGCGGGTCAGCCAGTTCCTTATCGCTTAAGGGCTGCGGCAGGTATTTGCGCTGCTGCGCCATGATTTGGTGGTGCGTCTCGCCATTAAAAGGACGCTCGCCCGTGATGCAGTAATAAAGGACGGCGCCGAGCGCATAGATATCCGCGCGTCCGTCGATGTCTTTCGAACTGTCGATCTGTTCCGGGGCGAGATAGCCCGGCGTACCGACCACCAGGCCCATTTGGGTGTACTGCAGATCCTGCTCTTCCAGGGGTTTGCTGATGCCGAAGTCGAGCAGCTTGGCGACGGAATGATTGCCCGATACCTTGGCCACCATGATGTTGCCGGGCTTGAGATCACGATGGACGATATTGAGCTGATGCGCTGCCTGCAGACCTGCGGCCATCTGTTCGATCAGCCAGACGACATTTTCCAGCGGCAGTCCGTTCCCATGCTTTTCCATCAGGTCGGACAGGACTTCTCCTTGCAGGAACTCAGCCACCAGATACAGCATATTGTCTTCGGTTGCGCCGAAGTCGAATACCTGCATGACATTGGGGTGGTTGAGCTGACTGGCGATGCGGGCTTCGCGATAGAAGAGTTGGATATAGCCCACATTGGGAGCGCCTGAGCGCAATACTTTGACGACGACCAGCCGGTCCAGCGACAACTGACGGGCGACATAAACCCGGCTCATGCCGCCATCGGCCAGGAGATACTCCAGGCGGTACATGCCTTTAAGCACGCGGCCGATCATTGAGTCGGCGGCGTTATAGCCTGTGGCGTCCTCGAACGAGGCGGGCGCCGGAGTGTCTGTTGTGAACTTTGCAATAGCCGTCATCAACGTCCCTATTCAGATCTGGACAAATTATTCTGTCTCCCATCCGGACAAAAGCGGGGTGGGCGCGTTGACGCCGGAGGATTCCGCGGAGACTGAAGGATGGTTTTGGATTCCAACTGCCGGGCCAAAAAGTGTGGCCGGAATCTGTTCAAAGTCGATTCAACTTTGATCAGTTTTTATCTTGCCTGATATTCTCTCATATTTATTTAGTGAGTATGGTCTAGGCTATTCGGGTGAGGCGCGGGAGCCCATGAAATGGGGCTTCCATGAAAAATAAAGGCGGCATTCAGGCCGCCTTTTTTGACGAGATTTTACAAAGTTGTCACGTTTTGTCTGCGAATAATTTTTGGATGCTGGAGAAGTCCAGCAGTCCGGACCCTTGTCTGCTGTGCGCTTGATACAGCGACTTGGCCAGGCCGCCCATCGGCGTGCTGGAACGGCTTTGAATCGCGGCTTCTAACGCCAGGCCGAGATCCTTGTTCATCAGATTAACGGCGAAGCCGCCTTCATACTCGCGCCCGGCCGGCGCGTTATCCATAACGCCGGGATAGGGGTTGTAAAGTTCCAAAGACCAGTTTCTGCCTGAGCTTTTCAACATGATGTCGGAAAGCACCTTGGGATCAAGTCCCAGATTGACGCCCAGCTGAAGCGCTTCCGCAGTACCGATCATGTGAACGGCCAACAGCATATTGTTGCAGATCTTCGCAGCTTGCCCGGCCCCGTGATCGCCTGCGTGAAACAGGTTTTTACCCATTGCTGACAGAGCTGGCTGAGCTTTTTCCAGGTCCTGAGGCGAGCCTCCGATAATAAAGGTCAGCGTTCCCGCCGTGGCTCCAGCAGTGCCGCCGGAAACTGGCGCGTCCAACATGGCGAAGCCTTTTTTGCTGGCTTCCGCAGCGATGCGGCGAGATGTCTCTGGCGCGATGGTGGAACAATCGATCAGCAGAGGACGCTCCTCAAGCTGGGTTAACAGGCCGTTCTCGCCTAGATAGACAGCTTCAGAGTGCTCACTGGCCGGCAACATAGTAATTACCGCATCGACGCCTTGGGCGGCCTCCAGGGCGCTGCCGCAAGCGGTGGCGCCCGCCTTCTCTGCGGCGGAGACTGCATCTTTGACTAAGTCGAAAACACGTAACTCAAATCCGGCTTTCAGCAGGTTGTGAGCCATGGGGCCACCCATGTGCCCGAGGCCGATAAATCCGATAGTTTTCATGGTTTCCCTCCAGATTGTTATTTTTGTCTGGGTGATTAATTGAAGGACCGGAGCCCTCGCGTGTGCTTACAGTACAGCTAAGTCATGCAAGGGATTAACGTCCCAAGGGGAAGAGAAGAATTCATCCACCCACGCTACAGGAACATCCGCAAACGACGGATAGCGCCATTGCGGTTTGAAGTCTTTATCAATGAGCAGGGCTCGCACGCCTTCGCGGAACTCGGGGTGCATCGTACACTGCACCGCCATAATCAGTTCACGTTTGAATACGTCGGGCAAGCTCAGGCCGCCGCCCTCATGAATTTGCCGCCATACCAGGTGCGCGGTGGTCGGGCAGCCGTTACGCAGAGATTTCTGCGCTTTGCCAACCCATTCATCCACGGTGGGGTAGTTCAGAATGGCGTCCACCACCTGAGTGACGGAGTCGCCCTGGGTAACCTGCTTGATCATGGCGCGATGCTGCGCCACCTGTCCGCCCGGGCGTTGCGACTGATGCTGCTCATTCCAGGAGCGCAACAGTTGCGTGACGCGGGTATGGTTACTTTCAGGGCTGCTCCAGGAGGTTCTGGTTAGCGCTTGTAGAAAGGCTTCCTTCTGTGCATGGGGCAAAAAGCCGTCGGCCCAACCCAGTTCAAGCGCATCGGCGGCGTTACAGGCGGCGCCGGTTAAGCCCAGATAAAGGCCTGCTCCGTCGGGCATGCGATTGAGGAACCAAGTGCCGCCGACATCGGGAAAGAGCCCGATGGTGACTTCAGGCATGGCGATACGGGAAGACTCCGTGACAATTCGGTGACTGGCTCCGGCCATTAGACCCAAACCGCCGCCCATGACGATGCCGTTGCCCCAGCAGACGACAGGTTTAGGATAGACGTGTATGAGGTAGTCGAGACGGTATTCCCGTGTGAAGAACTCTTCTGCATAAGCGGGAGGACCTTCGCCTGCGTCGCACATGGATTCATACATTTGCACGATATCGCCGCCGGCGCAGAAGGCTTTATCGCCCGCTCCCTGCATAAATACCGCGACGATTTTGTCGTCCAGCCGCCATTCCTGCATGACGCTGTACATCGACTCGATCATGCTCAGCTTCAACGCGTTGAGCGATTTCTCCACGTTCAGGGTGATCACGCCGATGCGGTGACCATCGCTGCATTCGCGTTCTTCGAATAAAACAGGTTTTTCGCTCATTCCTCTCTCTTCCATCTATTCAACATTGTCAGATGTCGCCCTTTAGCGGTTTTTCCATTGCGGCGAGCGTTTGCCGAGGAAGGCGTTGACGCCCTCTTTCTGGTCTTCGGTATCAAACAGATCTACAAACAGCTCTCTTTCTACCGGCAGGCCCATACGCTGCGGCGCGCTACGGGCGGACTGAATCAGCTCTTTACAGGCGCGTACTGCGGGCGGGCTCTGACGCGCGACTTTTTCCGCCCAGGCCAGTGCGGTCTCGCGGGCGGCGCCTTTTTCCACGACCGCTTCCACCAGTCCGATATTAAGCGCGGTTTCAGCGTTGACTCGCTCACCCATCAATATCATGCGTTTCGCCCAGCCTTCGCCGACCAGCCAGGGTAGATTCTGTGTGCCTCCCGCGCAGGGCAGCAGGCCGACGCTGGCTTCGGGCAACGCCATTTGCGCATGAGTCTCGGCGATGCGCAGGTCGCAGGCGAGCACGCACTCCAAGCCGCCGCCCATGGCGTAGCCGTTGATTGCAGCGATGGATACGCCGCGGTAGTTGGATAGGGTTTCGAAGGCTTCGCCAAAGATACGCGCCATATGGCGAGCTCTGGCTTTGTCTCCATCGGAGAACAGGTTCAGGTCTGCGCCGGCGGAGAAGAATTTTTCGCCTTGCCCGGTGATCACCAGCGCATAAACGTCTTTGTTGTCATTGAGTTGCTGAATTAACGCCTTGAGCGCCGGCAGACTGGTTTCATCCCAGGTGTTGGCGGGCGGGTTGGCGATAGTGAGCACGGCGGTGCGCTCAATGATTTCAAGTTGGAGTTTCTCTGTGCCTGTCATTAGCGAATAGTCTCCATGGCGTGTTCGAGGAGTAGGCGGCGTGCGATGATGACGCGCATGATTTCGTTGGTTCCTTCCAGAATCTGGTGCACCCGGCTGTCGCGAACGAAGCGTTCCAGCGGATATTCCTTGATGTAGCCATAGCCGCCGTGGATTTGCAATGCGTCATTGCAGACCTTGAAGCCGGCGTCTGTCGCGAAGCGTTTGGCCATGGCGCTATAGGTGGAGGCTTCCGGGTGTTTGGAGTCCAGCTTGAACGCTGCGAGTCGCACCATCTGCCGGGCCGCCACCAAATCTGTGGCCATATCCGCCAGTTTGAATTGCAGCGCCTGAAAGTCGGACAGCTTGCGCCCGAACTGCTCTCGCTCCTGCATATAACGCTGTGCGGTTTCCAGCGCCGCCTGGGCGGTGCCGATGGAACAGGTTGCGATATTAATGCGACCGCCATCGAGTCCCATCATCGCAAATTTGAAGCCTTCGCCTTCCGCGCCAAGGCGGTTGGTCTGGGGAATACGCACATTATCGAATGTAATCGCGCGCGTGGGCTGACTGTTCCAGCCCATTTTGTCTTCCTTACGGCCGTAGGTGACGCCGGAGGCGTCAGCGGGCACGACCAGCGCGGACACGCCTTTGGCGCCGGGTTCACCGGTGCGCGCCATCACCACCAGCACATCCGTGCTGCCAGCGCCGGAAATAAACATCTTGGAGCCGTTGATAACGTAGTCGGAGCCGTCTTTCTTCGCAGAGGTGCGCAAAGAGGCGGCGTCTGAACCTGCGTTGGGCTCAGTGAGGCAATAGGAAGCCAGCAGCTCGCCGGAGACCAATTTGGGCAGCCAGGCCTGACGCAGCTCATCATGGCCGAAGCTGGCGATCATCCAGGTGGCCATGTTGTGAATGGTCAGGTAAGCGGTGGTGGAGGTGCAGCCGCGTGACAGCTCTTCGAAGATGATCGAGCTGTCCAGACGGGGCAGGCCGAGGCCACCCCATTCCTCCGGGGTATACAGGGACAGAAAGCCCATTTCGCCGGCTTTGCGGATTGTCTCCACAGGGAAGTGGGCGGTGGCGTCCCACTCGGCGGCGTGGGGCGCCAGTTCTTTCTCGGCGAAGGCGCGGGCGCTGTCGCGGAAAGCAATTTGCTGTTCGGATAGTTCAAAATTCACGATACATACACTCTTAACAGTTGCCTATCACCGCATCCTTACCGCATTTGAATGGTCAGGTTCGGGCCTTGCACTTCTTCGCCGTGATGGAACCAACGGCTGATCACGGTTTTGGTCTCGGTGTAGAAACGCACCGCCTGTTTGCCGTAGGCATGCTGGTCGCCATAGAAAGAGTTGCGCCAGCCGGTGAAGGAGAAGAAGGGGAGAGGCACAGGGATAGGGATGTTGATGCCGACTTGTCCCACTTGCACATTGCGCTGGAAGTGACGCGCCGCCCCGCCGGAGTTGGTGAACAGCGAGACGCCATTGCCGAAGGGGTTGTCGTTGATCAGCTTGAGGGCGTCGTCAATGGTGTCCACTTGCATGGCGAGCAGCACTGGCCCGAAGATTTCCTCACGATAGATCGTCATATCCGGGGTGACTTTGCTGAACAGCGTTGGACCGACCCAGTTGCCTTCCGGGAAGTCAGGATGGGTGAAGCTGGAGCCGTCGAGAAGACATTCCGCGCCTTCTTCTTTCCCCTTGGCGAGCAGCCCCAATACGCGATCTCTGGAGCCGCGACTGATCAGCGGGCCGTAGCCTGCAGCTTCGTCGTTCCAGGCGCCGGGCTTCACTTCCGCCATAGAAGCTTTGAGTTCGTCCAGCCACTGTGCGGATTCGCCGACGAATACCGCGACGGAGATGGCCATGCAGCGTTGCCCAGCAGCGCCGACGGAGGCGCCGGTCAGATGCGAGATAACCTGTTTCTTGTCCGCATCCGGCATGATGACCATGTGGTTTTTGGCGCCGGTCATACATTGCACTCGCTTCAGGTGCTGTGTGCCGGTGCGATAGATATGCTGCCCGACAGGCGCTGAGCCGACGAAGGAGATGGCTTTGATATCTGGATGCGTCAGCAGCATGTCCACTTGTTCGCGATCGCCATGCAGGACTTGCAGCACACCTTTGGGGAAGCCCGCTTCGTCGAACAATTGCGCGATGCGCATTGGCGTCAAAGGGTCCTGCTCGGAAGGCTTAAGTACAAAAGTGTTGCCGCAGGCCAGCGCCATGGGGAACATCCACAGGGGGATCATCGCCGGGAAATTGAACGGCGTGATGCCGGCGCAAACGCCAAGCGGATGCATGTAGGAGCTGGTATCGATATCCCGCGCCACGTTCTCAACGGTTTCGCCCATCATCATTGAAGGGATGTTGCAGGCATGTTCCACGACTTCAATGCCGCGCCATACGTCGCCTTTGGCGTCGGCGAAAATCTTTCCGGTTTCCTGGCTGAGAATTTCTGCGATTTCGTCCTGGTTCTGCTTGAGAAGTTGCACGAACTTCATCATCAGACGCGCCCTTTCGATGACGGGGACGTCCTTCCAGGTTTCGAAGGCCTGTTTGGCGCTGGCCACCGCCCGGTTGACTTCGTCCGGAGTGGCGCAGGGAGTGTTGGCCAGATTTAGCTGCGTGGCCGGATTCAGGTTCGGGATGTGGCGGGTGGCTGCGCTTTCCGTAAATGAGCCGTCTATATATAACGGGACCCTGGTTTGCATTTTGGGACTCCTTGTAATCTTATTTTTATGGATAGAATGAGCCTGCTCTGGAAGATGTCACACTGTCTTCCTCTACGCTCTGAGCCTTGGCTCGCATAGGGCCATTCTAGACCTTATGGCGGCGCAACGGCATTGCAGAATCCACCACGGGAATTAGCCATAACCGCCAAGAGGTAACGTAAATGCGTTATTTAAAAAGAGAAAATCGTGTGGCTGTGGGCGCTAAACGGAATAGCCGGGAAACGTTTAAAGGAAGCGGCGGCAGCGCGAAGGGCCCGGAGTATGAGAGTAAACGCTGTTAAGTTTTTAGAGCTCCCAAGTAGTTGCATTTTGAGAGTGAAGGGGCGGTCTGGAGAAGTAAGGACAGCAACTGACATTGAGTCAGTTGCTTGAGTAATCTGGACGAGTGTCCGATCAGGCGTCAGCGGTGGAGGAGGCTCCTGTGTCTCCCGCTTCGACGGTGGCTGCGTCGCGCTTTTCCTGCGCGCGCTTGATCATGTGGTTAAGTACGGTGCGAACAGTATAGGTTATGCCGAACAACGTCAGGGCCGCAGCTAGAGTTGATTCGATAGGCGCTTCCAATAACATGGTTTCTCCCGAGATTTAAGATGAAAACTTTGGTTAGCGCACTGACTGCATCGAGCTAACCAAAGCTTTCCTCCTGTGTGTTAGTGAAAATTTAACGTTCTCAAGGAGTAAACGGCTGTTCGAAAAAGCGGCCGCAGAATAACCAATTAGAGCGGGCGGTTCAAGGCGGAGCTTTGTTAAATTGTGCAAAGCTTGGCCTTTTTGATGCTTTTGTGTACAAGGATAAAAGTGGCAAGTTTATGTTTTTTATGAAGAAATTCATTAGTTATTGGGCAATGCCGTTACCTCTTGCTTTGCTGATCTCATTTATTGCGCTAATGATGTTGATCAGGGGACGCAGACGAAAATTGGCGCTGGGAATGCTCGGCGTGGTTTGGCTGGGATTGTTCACCATCAGCACCCCCTGGTTCTCTGACAAGGTGATGGAGCCGCTGGAGAGTCAGTATCCGCCCTACGCCGGTCAGGAGGTGCGCTATGTGGTGGTGCTGGGCGGTTATCATGAGACGGATTTGAGCCTTCCTATCACCAGTTATATAGAGGGCGATGCGATATATCGCATTATTGAGGGAATACGGGTGGCTCTGCTTAATCCGGAGGCGAGGCTGCTGGTGTCCGGCTATGCGCGTACGGACCCTCTCTCTAATGCGGAAGCCTACGCGAGATTGGCGGAGTCGCTGGGCTTTCCCCGTGAACGGATCGATCTGCAGGAAGATCCACGGGATACCCATGAAGAGGCCCTGGCGGCGCAGGCGCGCATGGGGGATCAGCCTTTCGCGCTGGTGACCTCGGCTTATCATATGCCCCGGGCGATGCAGCTATTTGAAGGCGTGGGACTGCATCCTATTCCGGCGCCCACAGGACATACCATCAAACATCATCGGGAACTGGACTGGCGACGCTTTCGGCCGGCGCTTGGCGGACTGGCCGCGACACAGAAGGCCTGGCACGAGTATTTAGGCGCGTTGTGGGCCAATCTGGTCGCAAGCATAAATTGAAATGGATCAAAAAACGGGTGTGTCTCCCGACGCACCGTGGCGGCGATGCTATGCTTAAAACATTCTCGCTTTGAAGATGTTGACGCACGCTTCCTACTAGATTTCAAACTGAGCTGAAGACTGATGTTTAACAGGGAATATCGCAACGCACGCTTCCTGATAGTGGACGGCAATACCCAATTGCGTCTGGCTCTGGAGAAAATGCTGAAATCATTCGGCGCCTGGTACATAGATATGGCGGCGGATGGCGATGAGGCTATCAACAAGTGCGAGCATGGACTGTTCGACGTCGTCATCTGTGACTACCAGCTTTCGGGCAGAAATGGCCAGCATGTTCTGGAAGAGCTGCGGGAGCGCAAAATTCTGCGTTACACCTCCTTGTTTGTCATGATGTCGGCGGAAACCACCCGGGAAATGGTGCTCGCGGCCATTGACCATCAACCTGACGCTTACATCAACAAGCCGATTACTTCCGATGTCCTGAAGCAGCGTCTGGATAACCTGCTGGTGGACAACGAGGTGTTATACGAGTTGAAGCACGCCATTGATATGGAGCGCTGGAGCGAAGCGATTTCCCGCTGTGAAGAAAAAATCGCCCGCGGCAGCAAATATCTGCGCTGGTGTGAAAAAACCGTGGCGGAGCTGTACTTCCAGACCGGCGCGCTCAATGAGGCGCTGCGGGTGTATCAACAGGTGCTGTCGGAGCGCACGCTGATCTGGGCGCAGGTCGGGGTGGCCAGAGTCTATATCGCCCAGGCGGATTACGACTTAGCGGAAGAATTACTGCGCAAGGTGGTGGAGGCGGCGCCAAACTGTCTGGTGGCCTATGATTTGCTGGCGCGGGTGTTGGTGGACACGCATCGGGGTAAAGAAGCGCAGGAATGGCTGGTGGATGCGGTGGGTTTATCGCCGACGGCCATCCTCAGACATGCCAGGCTGGGGGATATCGCCTGGGAAAATCAGGATGTGGACTGCGCAGTGGAGGCGTTTCGTAATGCTGTTGAGCTGGGACGCAAAAGCATCTTCGATCGGCTCGACAACCATCTGGGATTTTCCCGTAGTCTCTGTGAACGCGCCGGCGCGCAACCAAAAGTCATGCGTGAAGCGGCGCTGCAGGAAACCTTTGAAGTTCTGCGCAATATGGACGAGCGCTTTGTCATGAACGACACCGCTCGTTTTCAATATGAAGTGGTGGCGGCGAAGGCCTGTTGCATGCTGAAGCATGAAGAGGAGCGGGACGAGCGACTGGCGCAAGCGGAGACCCTGTATCAATCTGTTGGATTCAACCTGCCTAGCTCACGGGTCATGGAGTACGCTCAGGTGCTGCTGGCCAGTGGTAAAGATCTGGAGGCTGAGTTCATTCTGTCGCAATTATCCTTGATGCACGGGGATGAGCCTGAGCTGCAAAAACGAATTGAAGAAATGCGCGACGAGCCGGTCAGTCCGGCGGCGCGCCAAAAAGCGGCGGAATTGAACAAACAGGGGATTAGACTGGCCGAACAGGAGGACTTTAAAGGCGCTGTCGCGGCCTTTAACGAGGCGCTGGAGTATTCCGCCAGACATCCCGCCTTAAACCTGAATCTGGCTCAGGTATTGTTGAAGCAGCTGAGTTCCTCTCCCGGCGACGGCGCAGCGCGTAGAGCCTGCGCCGCCTGTTTTGACCGGATTGTGCATATCAAGCCCACGCACAAGCAATATCCCCGTTTTCAACACTTGCGCACTAAATTCGATGGCGCCCATGGCGGCGGCGTCGAGGCGCATAGCGCGGGATAACCATCGGCCGTTGCGCTCAGATCCAGCCTCGTAAATGCTGCTCACAGAGTTCCTGTAACAGTTCGATATGCTCCGGCTCGGCATTTAAGGCGGGGATATAATGAAAATCCTTGCCGCCAGCCTGTTCATACAGCCCCCGGTTTTCTTCTTCGATTTCCTCCAGCGTCTCCAGGCAATCTGCGGAGAAGCCGGGGCAGATGACGTCCAAGGCTTCGCAGCCGTTGGCGCCCAGCTCGGTAACGGTGGCGTCGGTGTAAGGCTTCAGCCACTCTGCCGTTCCCACTCGGGATTGAAAGCTCATCAGCCATTGGGATTCATCCAGCTTCAACGCTCTGGCTACGGCAAGGGCGGTTTCCTCAGCATCACGACGGTAAGGATCGCCCTTTTCCACGTAGGCTTTGGGCAGCCCGTGAAAGGAGAACAATAATTTGCCCTGACGACCTCGCACCCGCCAGTGGGCGCGCACGCTATCCACCAGGGATGAGATATAGGCGGGATGATTGTGATAGCGCTTCACGAAGCGAAGCTCCGGAATATCGCGCATCTTCGCCAGGGCCTGAGCCAGAGCGTCAAAGCTGGCGGCAGTGGTGGTGGCGGAGTATTGCGGATACAAGGGCAGCACAAGTACCTTTTCGATGCCCTGGCGTTGCAGCGCCGCGAGCTTGTCCGGCAGGGATGGCGCGCCATAGGTCATGGCGAAATCCACCAGCACACGGGCGCCCAGCTCTTGTCCCAATGCGTTTTGCAGTCCGCAGGCCTGTTGTTGCGTGATGGTTTTGATTGGCGAGCCCTTGGGCGTCCAGATTTTGCGATAGTTGGGAATGAGTTTTCTGGGGCGCAAACGGAGAATGACCAGATTCAGGATCGCCCACCAGATCAGGCGCGGGACCTCGATCACTCTGGGATCGCTGAGGAACTGCTTCAGGTAACGGCGTATGGCGGGGGCGTCTGGGGCGTCCGGCGTGCCCAGGTTGACAAGCAGCACGGCGCTCCGGGTGTTATCGGGACTAATGATCATTCAGATAGGCATTCCAGCTAAGGGATATTAATTTTATATCGGGAGAGCGCTTTGAAAACTGCAATGCGTCAATGCAAGCGCGCAGTTTGAATATTTACAATTGCGATCCCGAGTGTATGGCGTTGAATTATAGCGCCTTCGCAGAACGAAATGTGTCTACGCTTCCCATGCGCGGACGGATCATTTTCGACGTCCAGACAACCGTTCAAGCATAAGTTTTTGGCGGCTGGTGGGCGGCGAGCGACCTATGCTATAAAGGCTTGACAAAAATTCCAACACTCCAAGAAGGAGAATTACTGATGAGAGTAGCCAAGAAAGTCCCTTTAATCCTGGCCGGCATGGCTTCCATACTGCTTTCCGTGTCCGCACACGCGGCGGACGCAGCAGCGGGCAAAGCCAAGTCTGCAGTCTGCGCGGCATGCCACGGCGCGGACGGCAAGGCCGTTATCCCAACTTATCCCAACCTGGCGGGCCAGAACGAGCAGTATCTGGTGGAGGCGTTGAAAGCCTACCGCAGCAAAAACCGTAATGGCGGTCAGGCGGTTATCATGCAAGGTCAGGCGGCGGCGCTGTCTGACGACGATATCGCCAACTTGGCTGCGTATTTCTCCGGCCTGAAGTAACCTGACCTTTCGCGCAGCCGCGGATCAACGGCTGCGCTTGTCCCGCTCCAACCACTTTCAAGTCCCAGATTTCCGCCGCTTTTCCTTCGTTCTCCCATATATCTTCACGGTTCAGGCGCTTTCCTTTCTTGAGCTTGTCTTTACGCCATGGATAATTAGCGCCGTTACGCTGATTATCGCTGCCAAAGGAGTTAAAACAGGGCGTTATGACAGAACAGACAGTCAGACAGCAAACCGATGTGACGGCAGCCGATTTTGATTCCGGGGAATATATGCCTATCAAGGGCGAGCGTCCTATCGTCGCCAGGGCCCGTGAATTTTCCAGCGGATATCGGGTTACGCCGCATAAACACGAGTGTTGCCAGCTTATTTTCGCCACGTCTGGCGTGATGGAGCTGGTCACCGACGAGGGGGTATGGCTGATACCCCCGCAACGGGCGGTGTGGATGCCGCCCAATGTGGAGCATGGCATGCGCGCCCGTGGCGACGTGTCCCTGCGCACTATGTACATCCAGCCCCATGCCTGTCCCGTGAGCTTTCCGCAAAAGCCGCGCACGCTGCAGATATCGCCGTTGCTGAGGGAGTTGATCATTCGCGCGATGCGAGTTCCCAGCAATTACGACGAAGGTGGTCGGGATGGCCGTATTATGTCCTTGATTTTGGAGGAAATTGAATGGTCTGATGAGCGCCCGTTACGACTTCCCGCCACCCGCGATTCCCGCTTGCAGAACCTGTGTCGGGCTATCCTGGCCAACCCGGCTGATCCGCGCGAGCTGAAAGATTGGTCGACTGTAATCGGGGCGTCCGAACGTACGCTTTCCCGTTTGTTTCGCAATGAGCTGGGCGTGTCTTATCAATACTGGCGCCAGCAAGTCGCCGCGCTCAACGCAATCCCCCGTCTCGCCGCCGGCGACCCGGTGACACTGATCGCTGCGGATCTTGGCTACGAAACGCCGGGCGCCTTTTCCGCTATGTTTCGACGCATTATGGGCGTCGCTCCCAGTCTTTATTTTCAGCGCCAACCAGAAAGCTGACTTTTTATTAGGTTTGTCCGGTTCGGCGTAAACATTGGCTTCTCTCAGGAAGTAGGGCGGGCTGCACAGGCGTAGGATGCAAATCATCGGCCTGCGCAGATCAGGTCCCCCGATAGTCTTTCTGAGAGTAAGCCATGGCCGCTGTTGCTTCCCGCGATCGCAAGCGTTATCTGACGCTCATCCTTATCTCAACCTTTCTGTTTGGATCTTCCTTTCCAGCCACCAAGGCGGTGCTGACGGAGGTTTCGCCGTTGTGGGCGGTGTGTCTGCGTTTTCTGGCGGCGGCGTTGTCCATCACGCCATTGCTGATCTGGCGGGGAGACTTCGGCGGGCGCTTAAAGCTCAAACCCGTGGTCTGGGGACAGGTGATCGTCATTGGTCTTTTGCAAACCACTGGCTCTATGGCCTTCCTCAATTTAGGGCTGCAATCCATCGCGCCGCCTAAGGCCGCGATATTAATGGCTTGCGCGCCGCTGATCGTCGCTGTCATGGCCCGGCTTATCCTGCGCGAAACGGTATTTGCGTTGGCGTACGCCGGCATGGGAGTAGCTCTGTTTGGCGTAGCGCTGTGCCTGGGACTCGACAGTATCGGAAGCAGCGCCTTAGGCGTTGGCGAACTGCTGGTCATATGCGGCGCGTTTTGTTGGGCGGCGGCGACGGTAGCGATCAAGAAGTTCGCGCCTGAACTCGACGTCTGGGCGCTGTCTTTTTGGCAGATGTTAATCGGGGCGATCGCGTTGGCGCTGATCGCCTTACTGAATGGAGAACCATTTGGCGCTCCGGTCAGTTTGTCTGTCTGGGGCGCATTTGCGTGGCTCGCCATTCCGGCGACCACCGGAGCGATGGGGCTTTGGTTTCAGGTTTTGCGGCTGGGCAGCGCTGTGCACGCCAGCGGCTTTTTGTTCCTGTCTCCTTTGTTCGCCACCTTAATTACTTTCGCTCTTACAGGAAACCTGCTCACTATGCGGGAAATCGCAGGAGGCGTGTTAATTGGAGCCGGCATATATCTGGCCTCGCTGCCGCAACGCGGCGAGGCGTCGGCATCCTGTACCTGATTAATCATTGCTTTGTATGGAATCTGAAAAGTGAACAAGCTGATTATTACTGCTGCGGTTAACGGCGGCATCACCAGCCGTCAGAAAAATCCTGGAGTGCCTTACACTCCGGAAGAAATCGCTCAAGCGGTGTACGACTGCTGGAACGCAGGCGCTTCAATCGCACACATCCACGCGCGTAACGATGACGGCAGTCCCAGTTACAGCGCGGAGGTTTACGGAGAGATCGTGCAGCGCATCCGGGATCGCTGCGACATACTCATTAACCTGAGCACTTCAGGCTTGAACCTGCCTGCAGACTTGCCCAAGAACGAAGCCTGGAATCACCTGCGTTACAGACCGGAGATCGCTTCTTTCAATTGCGGCTCCGTCAACCACGGCGACAAACCTTTTATCAATCCCCCTGCATTGGTTCGCGAGCTGGCGCTGGACATGCGTGAGTATGACGTGAAGCCGGAGATTGAGGTGTATCACAGCGGCGTGATCAATGAATCGCTGTTGCTGCGTAATGAGGGCTTCTTATCCGGCCCATTGTATTTCACCTTCGCGCTGGGAATTCGCGGCGGCGCCGCGGCAACCTGCAAGAACCTGCTGCACTTCGCGGAGAGCATCCCGGAAGACAGTGTCTGGACCGCCTTGGGAATAGGTAAGGACCAGCTCCCTGTCAATCTGCACACGATCCTGCTGGGCGGACATGTCCGTACCGGTATGGAAGATAACGTGTACTACAGCTACAAAGAGCTGGCCCGGGATAACGCCCAACTGGTGGAGCGCATCGCCCGCTTTTCACTGGAAACCGGCAGACAGATCGCCTCGCCGGACGAGGCGAGAATGATGCTGGGCATTAAGGTTTCGCAAAACGCAGCGGCTTCAGTCGCCTAACGCTAGTTTAAGGGAGTAAACAATGAATCCACATATGAAAACCCCAGTCACTTTCTTAGGCGATATGTCCGGTGAGGCGGAAGTCGCCGTAGTGTTGCTGCATGGGCGTCGGCAAACCGAAGAAGACACATTCCGCGTGGGCGAGCGCATCGGCTTGGATAACGTGCTGTACGCCTTGCCTTCGGCGCAGGAAAGAACCTGGTATCCCCACGGCTTTATGGCGGCGCTGGAAGACAACCAGCCATGGCTGAATTATGGCCTGGAGACCTTGGCGGCGACCGTTGCAGCCTTGGAAGAGCGAGGATTTTCCCGTCACAAGATCGTGTTTATGGGCTTCTCGCAAGGCGCCTGTCTGGCGGCGGAGTTCGTTTACCGCAATCCTGATCGTTGGGGCGGTTTGGTGGCCTTTACCGGTGGTCTGTTCGGACCTAAAGGCATGATTTGGGAAGGCGCGGGAAGCTTTGACGAGATGCCCGTATTCCTGGGAACCAGCGATGTTGACAGCTGGGTGCCGCTGGAGCGTGTGCGCGACTCCGCGGAGGTATTCATAAATATGGGAGCGAGTGTTGATATGCGCGTCTATCCAGGCATGGAGCACAAAGTCAACCGGGATGAACTGGAGGCTGCAAGGGCGATGTTGTCGAAGATGCTCGTCCAGGAAACCGCCGTGGAGTGCGCATAATGAGCGAAGCTTATATCTGTGACGCCGTACGTACGCCGATTGGAAGATACGCGGGCGCTTTGGCCGGAGTCAGGGCGGATGATCTTGGCGCGATTCCTTTACGCGCCATCCTGGAAAGAAACGCAGGCCTGGATGAAGGCGTTGTCGAAGAAATTGTATTCGGCTGCGCCAATCAGGCGGGAGAAGATAACCGCAATGTCGCCAGAATGAGCGCATTGCTGGCCGGGTTCCCCGTTACGACGCCGGCTATGACGGTTAACCGTCTATGTGGTTCTGGTATGGAAGCTGTGGCCAGTGTGGCGCGGGCGATCAAATGTGGAGAGCTAGGGCTGGGGATTGCCGGCGGCGTTGAGTCCATGTCGCGGGCGCCTTTTGTTTTGCCCAAGTCTGAGCAAGGATTCAGCCGTAACATGGAGGTATACGACACCACTATCGGCTGGCGTTTTGTGAACCCGTTGATGAAAGCGCAGTACGGCGTCGACTCTATGCCTGAGACCGCGGAAAACGTGGCGGTGCAGTATGGCGTTGGCAGGGAAGACCAGGACGCGTTTGCGTTGCGTAGTCAGGAACGTTATGCCGACGCTAGGGCGCGAGGTGCTTTTGATCGTGAAATTGTTCCTGTCATGGTTGAGCGTCGTAAGCAGCCTGCTTTAATCGTGGACAGCGACGAACATCCGCGAGCGACAACTCTTGAAAAACTGGCGCAATTGAGACCGTTGTTTGGCGAGGGCGGCACTGTCACCGCTGGCAATGCGTCCGGCGTTAACGATGGCGCGGCGGCTATTTTGCTTGCTTCAGGAGCGATGGTGGACCGCCAGCACTTGCGGCCGTTGGCCAGAATCGTGGCGTTCGCCAGCGCTGGCGTCGAGCCCAGGGTAATGGGGATCGGCCCGGTTCCGGCGGTGAACAAAGCATTGGCGCTGGCTGGGCTAAGCATCGAAGACATGGATTTGATCGAGCTGAATGAAGCGTTTGCTTCCCAGGGCATCGCGGTGTTGAGGGAGTTGGGCGTGAAGGACGACGCCGAGCATGTGAACCCGAATGGCGGCGCTATCGCCCTTGGACATCCTCTGGGCATGAGCGGCGCGCGCATCGTGGGAACCGCCGCCCACTATTTGCAAGCGCATAATTTGCGCTATGCATTGTGCACTATGTGTGTTGGTGTAGGGCAAGGCGTTGCAATGGTGCTGGAGCGGGTTTAACCCGCTCTGAAATTAAATAATCGAAGAGAGGAAAACGGATCATGGCGCAGGCTTCTTTTCCAGTGGCTCGCCCCCGGCGTCTACGTCGCAATAACTCAATACGCGATCTGGTGCGGGAGACGGCGTTGCAGGTGGAGGATTTGGTGTACCCCCTGTTTGTCATCCCCGGCGTTCAGCAGCGTGAGACGGTCGCTTCTATGCCCGGAGTTGAGCGGCTGTCGCCGGACTTGGCGGTGGAGCTATGCGTTGGCGCCTGGGGTAATGGCGTGAAGGCGGTGCTGTTGTTTGGTCTGCCTGGGCATAAAGACCCGCAGGGCCGTAGCGCCTGGGAAGACGGGCCGGTGCAGCAGGCGTTGCGGCTGATCCGGCAGGCGGCGCCAGGACTGACGCTGATCACGGATGTCTGTCTATGCCAGTATGCGGCGCACGGTCATTGCGGCGTGCTTTGCGGCGATGGCGTAGATAACGATCGCACTCTGGATCTGTTGGCCAAGGTGGCCTTGAGCCACGCGCGAGCAGGCGCTGACGTGGTTGCTCCCGCCGCCATGATGGACGGTCAGGTGGCGGCGATTCGGCGTGCGCTGGACGCAGACGGATTCCAAGACGTATCCGTCATGTCCTACGCAGTGAAGTACGCATCCGCTTTTTATGGGCCCTTTCGGGATGCGGCGGATTCCGCACCCGCCGGCGGCGATCGCAAGCACTATCAGATGGACCCGGCCAACGTGCGTGAAGCAATGCGGGAGGCGGAGCTGGACGCAGCGGAAGGCGCCGATTTCCTGATGGTGAAGCCGGCGTTGGCGTACCTGGATGTGCTGCGTAAACTTCGCGACCGGTTCGACCTGCCCATGGCGGCTTATAACGTCAGCGGCGAGTACGCCATGGTGAAAGCTGCGGCGGCCAACGGTTGGATTGATGAACGCAGCGTGGTGTTGGAAACCTTGCTGAGTATGAAACGGGCGGGCGCGGACATGATTATCAGCTATCACGCCCTGGATGCGGCGCGTTGGCTGCAGGAAACCTGATCTCTGACTTCTGAACCTCTGGGCGCTGGCGGCTCGCCGCCAGCGCTTCTCCTTGCTATTAATCAGGCAGACAAATAGCTTCCTTCTATTTGTCTGCAACGACAGGGCCTGCACATGTCAGGCCCTGTCTCCCGCGGCTTAACGCCGCGCAGGCGCGTCCATGCGCCTGATGATTAACATGCCAATATCATTGCCATGTTAATAGCAAGGACGCATTCTTAATCCACAATGCGATAGCTGGGTACGTATTTGCTGCCCGGCAATTTCATCCGCTGTTGTTTCACGAAAGACTCCAGCAATGATCCGAAAGAGCCGACGATGGTTTTGTCGCCGCTGATTTCGAATGGTCCCAGACGCTCCACCAGCTGCACGCCTTCTTCCTTGACGTTGCCGGATACGATGCCGGAAAACGCCCGTCGCAGATTCGCCGCCAGATCATGAATCGGCTGTTCGCGATGTAACGCCAGCGCACGCATGCTCTCGTGGGTCGGCTGGAAGGGATGCTGGAATTCGGGCTGAACCTTCAGCAACCAGTTGTAGTAGTAGGCATCGCTGGAGCCCTTGCGGTGGTAAGTCACGTCCTGAATGCCTTTCTTCATTTCCAGGGCGACCAGTTCGGGGTCGTCGATGATGATGCGGTAACGACGTTGAGCGGCTTTCCCCAGGGTCAGGCCGATAAATTCGTTGATCTGGCCGAAATACTCTTCGTTTTTCTTGGCTCCGGCGAAAATCACCGGGAAGGGCAGTGAATCGTTCTCGGGATTGAGCAGAATGCCTAAGAGGTACAGGATTTCCTCCGCCGTACCCGCGCCGCCAGGGAAAACTACGATACCGTGACCCAGACGCACGAAGGCTTCCAGGCGCTTTTCGATATCCGGCAGAATCACCAGCTCGTTGACGATGGGGTTCGGCGATTCGGCGGCGATGATGCCCGGCTCGGTCAAACCAATATAGCGTCCGGTCTGAATGCGCTGTTTGGCGTGGGCGATTGTGGCGCCTTTCATCGGCCCCTTCATGGCGCCGGGGCCGCAGCCGGTGCAGATATCCAGTCCACGCAGCCCCAGGGAGTGTCCGACTTCTTTGGTGAAGTCGTACTCGTCCCGGCTGATGGAATGGCCTCCCCAGCACACGACGATGTTGGGGTAACGACGTGGAATCAATACGCCGGCGTTCCGCAGCATATGGAAAATAAAGTTGGTGATGTCCTCGCCGTTGTTCAGATTCAGCTGCGTGTTGTGAGACAGCACGTTGTTGGCGTAAATGATGTCGCGCAGCACGGCGTAGAGGTGCTCTTGTATCCCCTTGATCATCTTGCCGTCGACAAACGCATTGTGAGGCGCGTTGATGACCTCCAGCTTGATGCCGCGGGCCTGTTGAATAAGCTGGATATCGAAATCGGCGAACTCAGCCAGAATGGTGTTGGGGTCGTCGGACTCGTTGCCGCAGTTTAATACGGCCAGAGCGCATTGCCGGAACAGGCGATACACGCCGCGATTGCTGCGGTCCTTCAACAGGTTGACTTCGTGTTGTGAGACCAGATCGAGGCTGCCTTCCGGGGCGATGCGTGCGGTTATTTTGTTACTCATATCTATATCTTTCCTTTTCTAATACTTCTACTTGCCGGCGTTGCCGGCGGTTCCGATTCCGGCGGACGGCTGTGGGAGCAAGCCAGAGCCTGACGGCGTGAGCAGGCGTGACTGTGGCGACGCTGCAATGCCAATAGAGCCTAATCTGCTATTGTTATCATTTATAAGGACCCATCCGGGAGCAGGGTTATGTAAGGATGACCAGCGCGGCGCAGGTAAGCGGGTTTTCCGGATGGAGTCTAAATAGTAAGTCGTCCGGGCGAAGTTGGCTATCACTCCCTGGCGTTGTCCGCGCAGGGGGATTTTTGGCGATCGGCCCATGCATGACAGGGGGAATGATAGTAGAATAGCGCCCCCGCTGAGATTTGGATCAGGCCAGATTATGAAGTTTCTCGTCAAATTATTTCCCGAAATCACAATTAAAAGTAAACCGGTGCGTAAGGATCTGGTCAAGCAGTTACGCATAAATATTCGTCGCGTATTGCGTCAAATTGACGAAAACGTGGTGGTTGAAGGATCTTGGGACAAAATTGAAGTCTTGTTGCCGGACGCGGACGAGCGCACCAGTAAACGGGCGATTGAAGCCCTGCAAAGGGTGTCTGGAATCACTAACTTCCTGGTGGTGCATGAATATCCCCTGGCGGATTTCCATACCATCTACCTGAATGCGAAAGCCCTTTACGAAGAGCAACTGGAAGGCAAACGCTTCCAGGTGCGGGTCAAGCGCGCCGGCAAGCATGATTTCACCTCCATGGATCTGGAGCGCTACGTCGGCGGCGGACTGCGTCAGCACACCAAGGCGGCGGGCGTGGACCTGTCGAACCCGGAAGTCATCATTTCCATCGAAGTGCGCGATGATAAATATTATCTGGTGGAGAAACGCTACGAAGGGCTGGGCGGGTATCCCGTCGGCGGCCTGGAGCCAGTGGTGTCCCTGATGTCCGGTGGCTACGATTCCGGCGTGGCGAGCTACCTGACCATGAAACGAGGCATGCGCACTCACTTTTGCTTCTTCAACCTGGGTGGAACCGCTCACGAAGTGGGTGTGAAGCAGGCGGCGCTGTATTTGTGGGAGAAGTACGGCGGCGGCCAGCGAGTTAAATTCATCACGGTGCCTTTTGAAGGCGTAGTGGCGGAAATTCTGGACAAGATCTATCACTCCAACATGGGCGTAGTACTGAAGCGCATGATGCTGCGGGCGGCGACCCAGGTCGCGCGTGATCTGTCCGCCACGGCGCTGGTTACCGGCGAGTGTGTGGCGCAGGTGTCCAGTCAGACCCTGACCAACCTGAACGTTATTGACTCCGCTACCGATATGCTGGTGCTGCGTCCGCTGATCGTCACTGACAAGCAGGATATTATCCGCATGGCCGGCCAGATTGGCGTGGAAGAGTTCGCCCGCAACATGCCGGAATACTGTGGCGTCATTTCTGATCGCCCCACCACCAAAGCGCGGGATTATCGCATTGAGAACGATGAGAAGCGGTTCGATATGCAAGTGCTGGAGCAGGCGCTGGCTAACCGCCGGGCGATTAACATCGACGAGATCATGCAGTCGGAACTGACGGTGGATGAAGTGGAAGTGGTGTCGACGCCTTCGCTGGACGATGTGATTATCGACATCCGTCACCCCAACGAGCAGGAGAAGGCGCCGCTGATGCTGACCAACAACAAAATCCTGCAGGTGCCTTTCTACGAGTTGGAGAGCCGCATGCAGGAGCTGGACGAAGAAACCCGCTACCTGCTGTTCTGCGACAAAGGCGTTATGAGTCAGTTGCACGCAAGCCATCTCAATGGAAACGGGCGTAAAGTGCTGGTATATCGGCCGCTTTAACCGTATTCGTTCTCACGGAAGCGCTGCTGGATTTCTTCAATTTGAGTGCGGCAGTCCATCAGCGCCAACACACATCCCTTATCTAGTTTGGCGCCCGCCAGCCGCTTGAGTTCAGCGAAGGCTTTATCATTACTCCAGGCGGGCTTGTAGGGGCGGGCGCTGGTAAGCGCGTCGAAGACGTCGGCGACGCTGACGATGCGGGACTCAATGGGAATGTCCTCGCCGCGCAGATGCTCGGGATAGCCCCCTCCATCCAGCGTTTCATGGTGATACAGCACGATATTGCGCAGCATGTTCACATGACTGACGCCATTGAGGCCGTAGTTATCAATTAAGGCGTCCACCAGCTCGTGCCCGTACATCGGGTGGCGACGCATTTCATCCAGTTCTTCTTCCTCCAGCCGACCTGGTTTTAGCAATATGCTGTCGGGCACTTTTATTTTGCCGAGATCATGCAAGGGCGCGAACAGGCAAATGTGCTCCACATACTCGTCGGAGAAGCCATGTTTCGGCGCAAGTCGCGCGGCGATCAGCCTGGAATAGCGCGCCATGCGTTCAAGATGGCCGCCTGTTTCGGGGTCGCGGGAGTGGGTCAGCAGCATGGCTGATTTGACGGTGGCGATCAGCGTGCGGATGTTGCTGCGCTCGTTGTACACGATCAGAGTGATCATGTGTCCGATCATATCCATATCCACCAGCGCCCGGCCCTGAAAGCAGTCTTTTTCCGCACCGTTGAAAAACACGAAGCCGAGAAAGCGCTCGTTGTAGCGCATAGGAAAGGTGTAAGAGGCGTGAAAACCCGCTTTCAGCAGGGCTTCCGTGTGCTGGGTTGGATTCTCTCCTCCACCCAGTTCATCGCCGATATCATTGATGACGCGGATGAACCTGTTGTCTTTCATATGTTGCAGGGAGGTCACTTCGTGCAGCGCCGTCTGATAGTGCTCCAGCAGTGGATGACTGGAACCGGCGGAGGCGAAGGTTTTGAGCTGATCCTGCAAGGCGTCGTAAATGGCGATGGCGATGCGGCAGATGTAAGGATAGGTCTGCTGGAGGTTTTCCAGCAGATAGTCCAGTTTTTGCTGTACGCTGCCCTGATGGTTGAGGATATCCAGAGAATCCGGCTGATACTCGCTGGCCACAAACATTCTCCCGGTTTGTCGATGTAACTCCATTAAAGCTCCGCAGGAGCGCGGATACTTAAAGTGTAGTCGAGATCAGGAGCCTGGCTCTGGAATTGTATCTGGCCGCTTAGTTGTACTGATAAGGCTCGAAGGCGTCCGCCTGCATGCTGTAGCCACTCTCCGCCAGCTCACTGCTGACCGTCTCCACGCTAATCGCCCCGGATACCCAGAACGCATCGTAGAGGTAGTCCAGCGGTAACGGTTTCTTTTTGGCTTTGACGTAAACGATCTGGTTAGAGGGCGGCGGCGGTACGTGGATGCATGCGCCCATGTACGGCACCAGCAGGAACTCAGTCACCCCGCTTTCGTCGCCTTCCAAAGGCACTGCAAAGCCCGCAATGCGAACTTTCTGCTTGTTCAGCTCCGGCACGATTGGCGCGTTGGCCTGGGGCGGCGGCTCCATGGCGATCTGGCCATGCTCCACGGTTCCGCTAACGGTTTTTTGCTGCGCGGACTTGGGGATTAGGTCCTGCCATTGAACGGTCTTGAAATCCTCCGCGAGTACGCCGCCGGAAAACAGGGAGGAGAATGCGAGCGCGAGCAGCGTCGAGAGCAATCTGTTCATAAATATCCTATGGAATCAGTAGTTTCGTCAAAACGTGGAAAGGCGATCCAGACCGCCGACAGCCGTTCCCAACCCTGGCCAGGCGCAACACCATGCAACAGCAAGTGCAACACATTGTATGGCTGCGCGAATCCAAGATTAACTTTTTTGAATTAAATTCGCCCTATAACAATTTCGTTTCGTTATGTTATAACATAAAAAATCAAGCGGAAGAATCACTCTCTAAGTTCAGGAGCATTAAATTTATGAGTTATAGAAATCGCCTGTGGGTCGGTATGATGGTGTTAGCGGCCAGCCAGTTTGCGCACGCCGAAGAATTTGAGCAGCATGGGGCGCATGTACATGGCGCGGCGACCATGAATCTGGCGCTGGAAGAGGGAAATCTGGTTGTGGAGCTGGAAAGCCCCGCGATGAACCTGGTGGGGTTTGAACATGCTCCCGCTACCGACGCAGAGCGTCAGCAAGTGGAGAAGGCGGCGGTTTTGCTGAACAAGGGCGAAGAGCTGTTTGGCCTGACCCCGGCCGCAGGTTGTAAGCTGCTGTCGGCGGAAGTGGATGGCGATGTATTCGAATACGACGAAGATGGCGGCAAGCATGAGGAAGCGGCTCACGATGAGCATGAACACGGTGATGACGAAGATGATCATGACCATCATGAACACGGCCACTCCGATATCGACGCCTCATACATCTTCGAGTGCGGCGCCGCGGGCAAGCTCACTTCAGTGGACGTTTTGTTGTTCAAGCATTTCCCAGGCCTGAAAGATCTCGACGTACAGGTGATTGGACCGAAGGGGCAGACCGCCATAGAGCTGAGCCCGGAAAAACATCAGATTAATTTGTAAGTAGTGAGAATGGCGTCATGCAGAATGTAAGCGAACCCGCCATCGCGCCAGAGCGAGACGCGGCGGTTCAACCTGCGCCGACCCGCGCCCTTGTGCAGCTGGAAGGTCTAAAGTTTCGTTGGCCCGGGGGCGATGACGATGTGCTGGATATTCCTGAGCTGCAGGTGCGGGAGGGAGAACGCATCTTTCTGCGCGGCGCCAGCGGTAGTGGCAAAACGACGCTGCTAAGCCTGCTTGGAGGCGTGATTCAGCCCAGGGAGGGAAGCATCAAGGTGATGGATTCTGAACTGAGCGCGCTCGGCGCTTCAAGCCGGGATAGTTTCAGGGCGGACAACATCGGCTTCATTTTTCAGATGTTTAATCTGATTCCTTACTTGTCGCTGGTGGATAACGTGACGTTGTCCTGCCGCTTCTCCAAGGCGCGGCGACAACGAGTGGGCGCTCGCGGCGTCAGTTTGACGCAGGAAGCGGAGCGCTTGCTGTCTCATTTGCGTCTGGATGTCGGCAAACTCGGGCGCAGGCCGGTGACTGACCTTAGTGTGGGGCAGCAACAACGGGTCGCCGTGGCGCGGGCCCTGATCGGCTCGCCTGGGCTGATCATCGCCGATGAACCTACTTCAGCTCTGGATGCGGACGCCCGTGTGGCGTTTATCGAACTGCTGTTTCAGGAAGTGGCCGCCAGTGGATCGACGCTGGTGTTTGTCAGTCATGATCCCGCTTTGCAGGACCTGTTTGACCGCACGGTCAGCCTGGCGGAAATCAATCGCGCTTATCAGCCAATGGAATCTTGACCTGCGGGAGCCGCTTTTTGATGTCTATTTACAGTTTGACGTTACGCAGCCTGTTGAATCGCAAGACAACGGCGCTGCTGACTATTTTCTCCATCGCCGTCAGCGTCATGCTTTTGTTGGGCGTGGACAACATTCGTCGGGAAGCCAAAGCGGGTTTCGCCAACACAATTTCCGGCGCTGACCTGATTGTGGGCGCTCGCAGCGGCTCCGTGCAGCTCTTGCTGTACTCGGTTTTCCGCATCGGCAACGCCACCAACAATATTTCCTGGCATAGCTATCAGGAAGTGGCCGGCATGAAACGGGTGAAATGGACCATCCCGTTGTCGTTAGGCGACTCACATCGCGGCTATCGCGTGCTGGGCACCAATACGGATTACTTTGCACACTTCCGCTACGGGGCCAAGCGTGAGCTGGCGTTTAGCGACGGCGGCCGTTTCGATGATGTATACGACGCCGTATTAGGCGCGGAAGTGGCGGAGAAACTTGGCTATAAGCTTGGCCAATCCATTGTGATATCTCACGGCGCAGGCGAAGTGAGTTTCGCCAATCACGATGATAAGCCTTTCAAAGTAGTCGGTATTTTGAAAAAGACCGGCACTCCGGTGGATCGCACCGTACATGTCTCCCTGGAAGGCATTGAAGCCATCCATTTGGGGTGGGATAGCGGCGCCCCCAGTGGGTCGATTAGCGCGGAGCAGGCGCGGCATGCGGACTTACAGCCCAAGCTGATAACCGCCTTTCTGGTTGGACTGGACTCTAAAATCGCCACCTTCACTCTGCAAAGGGCGATCAATAATTATCGCGGCGAGCCGTTGCTGGCGATCCTGCCGGGAGTGGCGCTGCAGGAGCTATGGAGCATGATGGGCGTGGCGGAGGTGGCTTTGCTCGCTGTCTCGGCATTTGTCGTCGCGACTGGCTTGATCGGCATGTTGACGGTAATCTGGTCAGGGTTGAACGAACGCCGTCGGGAAATGGCCATTCTGCGTTCCGTCGGCGCCAGGCCGCGGCACATTTTCGTTCTACTGATGATCGAGGCCGGTTTGATGGCGGTTTGCGGCGTGCTGGTCGGTGTTGCAATGCTGTTCCTGACGTTGTTCGCCGCTCAGCCTGTGCTGGAGAATTATTTCGGCCTGTTTATCGGCGTGGACCCGCTGACCATGGATAACCTCGCCGTCCTGGGCGGCATCATCCTGGCGGGCGTATTAATCGGAGCGGCGCCGGCCTATCGGGCTTATCGCTATTCTCTGGCGGACGGAATGACAATTAGAACATGAGACAATCCTGGGCTAAGGCGCGAACATTCATGTGGGCTCTTATCAGCACTCTTTTGCTTATCTGCTTTTCCGGCGCGGCGTTCTTCTGGTTATATCAGGACCGGATGATCTTCTTTCCGCAGCCGGTGGATGCGGGCAATCGCAGCAGATTGAAGTCCATAGAGTTTAAGTTTGAGCATGATGGCGTGACCTTATCCGGGTGGTTTCAGCGGGGAGAGATTTCTGCGCGTAAGCCGTTGCTGCTGTACTTTGGCGGCAATGGCGAAGAGGTATCCTGGAACGCCTGGGAGATGGAAAAGCTACCAGTGGAGTCATTTCTGCTGATGAACTACCGGGGCTATGGCGACAGCGAGGGCTCACCGGGGGAAGAGGCGTTGGTGGGCGACGCGGTCGCCTTATATGACCATCTCACGCGCAAACTGAAAATCGACCCTCAACATATCGTTCTGCTGGGACGTAGTCTGGGTTCCGGCGTGGCGGTGCAGCTGGCGGATCGCCGTCCGGTGCGGGCGGTGGTGTTGGCCACGCCATTTGACAGTCTGGCCGCCGTCGGCAAGCGACATTATCCCTGGCTGCCGGTCGGCCTGCTGGTGCGTCATCCTTTCAATTCACTGGCGCATGCGGCGACGATCAAAGCGCCTGCGCTGGCTTTGCTGGCGGGGAGAGACCGGGTTGTGCCCATGGAGCACGGGCAGCGCCTGATGGCGGCGTGGGGCGGTTCGCAACGGACAGTCACGCTGGATCGCGCGGATCACAACGACATCAGTATGTATCCAGAATACTGGCGTGCGATCAGTCAGTTTATTGAGAGTCTTTAAATCCTCAGGAACTGTTCTTACGGATAGTTCCTATCCCTGGGCGTAACCATCATCGCCGCTGGATACAGGCCTTGATCAGCTTTCAGCGGCAACCAGACTTTCTTTCGATATATCCGACTCCCGGCGCGGGGCGCAGGAGCGATAATCCACCACTCTGTTCCGGCCTTGCTGTTTCGCTGTGTAGAGCGCGTAGTCCGCACGTTCGAACAGCTTGTTGGGGCAGTCGAATTCGTCGTGATCCATGCTTGCTACGCCGACGCTGATGGACAGCTTGTAGCCGGACTCGGTTTCTTCCGCCACTTTGACTCTGAGGCGATTGGCCAGGCTCATGGCGGCTTCGTGATCTGTATTGGGCAGGATGACTGCGAACTCTTCGCCGCCATATCGGCAGGGGCAGTTCGGCTTACGTACGCCTTTCGCCAGTATGCGGGCGACTTCCTTCAACGCATGGTCGCCGACGTTGTGGCCGTAGGTGTCGTTGAACTGTTTGAAGCAGTCGATATCGATGACCAGCAGAGTCAGTGGCTGTTTGCTCTGTTGGGCGCGATGAAATTCTGTTGCGAACTTGTCGTCGAAATGGCGGCGGTTGAACAGGCCGGTGAGGGCGTCTGTGTAGGTTTTGCGTTGCAGCTCGTTGACCCGGCTGCTCAGCGCCAGAGACAGCAATACCATTTCCGTCAGTGAGCCAATCTGGAAACCATTCTGGGTCAGCACGTTATGGGGCAGCAGGCCAAAGGTTTTCAGCATGTAGGCCAGCACGCCGATCAACAGCGCCGTCCAGGCGGTCATGTAATAGCGCGCAGGGCGCGATCCCGCCATTAACGCCAGTACGCCCATCAACAATAATTGAGCGGCGATGACGAAGGTCAGCAGGGATATCGGCACGATCATCGTGTGGTAGGTAAAGAACGGCGTACAGGCCAGGCTGATCAGCATCAGCCACTCCAGCACTCTGGCGGCGAAGTCGGTTCGGGGCGCAATTTGCTGCGTCACCAGAATCGAGCGGGCGAATTGTAACGCTCCGAGCAAAGAAAGAATCAGCAGGATCAACAGGCTGTGATTGGCGAACCAGGGAAAGTTCGGCCATAAAAACTGAAAAGTCAGTCCGTTATGCACCGCCATATACAGGCCATAACTGGTGACGTACAGCAGATAGTGGGCGAAAGTGCGGTCGCGAACCGCGATAAACATGAAAAAGTTATAGATAACGAGGACCAGGAAGCCGCCGTAGTAAGCGCCATAAGCTAGCTGCTCCTTGCCGATGTGCTCCAGCAGCGCGTCTGGCGCATACAGGGACAGGCCGATGTTCATGGAGCCGTCGCTGCTGAAGCGCATGTAGTAGGTGTGGGACGCATTGGCCGGCAGCTTCAGAGGAAACAAGTAGTCGCGATGCTCGACGTCTCTGGAGTAGAAAGAAAGGCGATCGCCTGTGGCGTGGCGTTTCCAGGCTCCACCCGCCAGGGGCTCCCAAAGCGTCAGGTGATCAATCAAGGGATAGTCCTGACGCAGCGTGACCGCTAACTCTTCCGCTGTCGTGTTTTTCAGTGTAAACCTGACCCACCAGGCGGACTCAGAAAAACCAAAATTAGGAGACTGGCCTCCCGTGGATTTAAAGCGGTCGGCGAAATCAGGGGAACTGACTTCTTCAAAACGCAGGGATTGCGATGGGTCCTCCAGCAACGCCAGATGCGGCGTCAGCCCAGCCATGTCGAGGCCTTTGTCCACGTTGAACGGAGACACGCCATCGGCCGCCTCCAGACTTTGGGCAAAAAGCAACACAAACACTAAGCAAGCTAGCGTATAGCTATGGCGAGGCATTTGGCCATCTCCAAAAAGTTGACTAACTTATGTTCCTTTGGAAGAAATAGCTTCCATGCCCTCTCCTAGCTTACGCCGGAGGAAAGGCGCAATAGTCGGTTAGTATCACCAATAAAGGCCGCATTGTCGACTTAACGGCAGGCTGTTGCAAGCCCCCTTTGTAGGCCCCTTTTCTTCACCGTCAGATGCTGCAAGCGCCATTCGGCGCTTAGTTTGCGGAGACTGTCGCGCATCCGGGAGACCTGAATTCCACTGGCGTTTCCGGCGCATCACGATGCACTTTCAGATACTCGATAATCGCCATACGTTGCTTCTCTGTGAGCAGGGGACCGATGACGCCTTTGGGCAGCGGATTAGCCTCCGAGTCCCGCAGGAACGCACGCCAGTCCGTCACGGAGGCGGAGAACGCGTGACCGCTGTTGCTGTTGCCGGGTAACCGGGTATCGAACCAAAAGCCGTTGGCGTCCGCGCCCTGTGGCGGCTGTGAAACGAAGCCGACGCGTTGGGGATCAAAATCTCGATAGCCCACCTGAAAACGGTTTTCCCGCTGCTCGGGTGGCGATAACAACTGATAGAGATTAGGCACCGAACCGTTGTGCAGAAAGGGCGGCGTCGCCCAGACTCCCGCCAGAGGACGCGGTTTATAGCCTGCGACTTCCTGCGGCAGGTCAAGCGTGCCGAACCCCTCCAGGCATTGACGTTGCGCATAGTCGATATTGTTGTCGGCGTAGTAGCGGTTTTTCACCATGACGCCAATGAGATTCAATGCCAAACCTTCAGACAGTCTGTGGATGTCCTGCTTCGCCAGCAGGTTGTCGATGTCTTTGGTTCCCTGTTGAGTGAGTCTTAACAATTTCCCGTTAAGGCAGAGCAAGTCGCAGCTTTCCACGTAATGGGGACGATAGGACGTTTTCGAGGAAGCGCTATCTTCTGGCGTGGACAGACTGTTTAGCGCTGTTGCAATAGCGGTGAAATCGCCAATCGGCGCCACGACGGGAATGATGTCGTTGGCGGGATAAGCGGCCAGCAGCTCCGGCAACTCGCCGAGAGGCAGCTCCCGCTCCTGGCGCAGTGCGATGATCTGTCTCAGTCCGGCGCGCACCTCGCGGATCAGACGTTGCGTAAACAAAGGGCGTAAGGCGTCATCGATATCCTGATTGCTCAATCCGGTCGCAGACAGGTCATAGTGCTTGTCGATAAAGGCCTGGGCGGCGCTGGGATCGGTGCCGACCACGCTGAGCGGCGCCACGGATATCATCCATTCCGACCAGGGGGCGGGTTTCAGAGGAGCATTGATCTCCAGGTCGGCGGTGTTCGCCTCATGGGGGCCATGACATCCCTGGCAGTAGCGTCGGAAGAGTCCTTCGCCCTGGGCGACGAGGTCTTGATCCACGGGACCGAATACTTCTTCCGGCCAAGTGGGCGCTTTGAGCGTTTGCAATGCGCTTTCAATACGGGCGAGATCTTCGATACGCACGGCGCTGTGGAAGCGTTCGCCGGGAGGGACCGGGGAGCCGTCGGGGTTCACCAGATCAATGCGCGCGCCGACGCCAAGCGCCTCACCAATATTGCGCGCCAGAGGCTGCGCCACCGAACCGTTATACTGCACCCAGTTGAACTTCCATATATCCCACAGGTAGGGATAGCTGACTGGCGCTGCGCCGACTTGATAATTGGACGCGCTCAAGTGGTCGCCGAACAGGGTATTGCCGATGCGGCCCAGGGCGTCGGTGCGGCCGTAACCTTCGTCCACCGGGTAGAGTTTACGCAGAGGGTTATTCTGGCCCGCGCCGACAAATCCGCCGACACTGCTCCACAAGGCGGAGCGCAGCTCATCTTTGCCTTCGGGGTAGCGATCACTCAGCACTTTCTGCGCAAAGCGGTCGAATTTCCAGGGATTGACGGCGGTATAAAACAGAGAGGCCACCAACGTCGGCGCGAACGCGCCGCGCTCCATGCTGGTGAGCGCGTGCATGGCGGGACCGCCGTCGACGCGCACGGCGTAACGAACGCCATCGCGTTGATAATGCAGTTCACCGCTATGGCAGGCGGCGCAGGAGACATCCAGAACGTCTTCGCCGATTGCAGGATCAAGGTGTTTGCTGAAACCCAACGGAAGCTGGTCAGGATTGGCTGCGCTGGGGACGGGATCGACGATAAAGCGGAAAAGCCGCATGCGTTCCGGGTCCGCCAGGCGTTGTTCGCTGAAAGGCTCCTCCAGGTGTATGAACCAGTTATAACGCACCGCGCCAGCGGATGCGCCCTGGGGCATGGAAACTCCTTGGGGAGTGTAGTAGTAAAGCTCCCGCAAGGAGGCGTTGTCGCCATCCCAGCCCTGATCCAGATACACATATTTATCGACGGGCTCCGCCGCCGGCAGGCTGTTATTGGGATACAGCACAAACCAGGCGAACCCGGCGCATGCGGCGACGACCAATACAATAATGGCGAGCGTTAGCCACTTGATCAGTCGCAGCGGCGCGCTGCGTTTTTGCTGGACAAACTTCATACTTCCCTTGGAGGTCATATCCTTTCCTTTCGCACCTGTTTCGTTCTTATTGCGTTGTTATAGAGACTTCAGATATTCGAGCAGCGCTTGCTTTTCATCAGCGCTCAGATCCACGCCAAACGCGTGTCCTGCATTGCTGTTTCCGGGCAGGCGCGTGTCGAACAGCGTGGCGCCGGGAACCTGCTCTGTGCTGACGCCGACCTTAACGGGATCGAACTCACGATCGCCCACATAGAATGTTTGCGGGCGTTGTTCCGGCGGCAGCAGTAGTGATTGCAGATTGGGGACGGAGCCGTTATGCAAATAGGGCGCGGACGACCAGACGCCATCCAGCGGGCGTCCTTTGTAATAGCGTGGAATCGCCGCCGCGTCAGGCTTGCCGCTGGGATGTGAGGCTTCCGCCACATCCAGAGTGGCGGCGATGGGGTGACGCACGATAGCCCCGATGGCGGCGTGAATGACCAGCTTGATGCTGGGCTCCGTCGCTCCGAGCGCCGCGCCGCCGAATACCATCAGCTTACGTCCCTGATAAGGTCCGCTTTGTGCGCTGGCGCGCAGGAAATTCATGGCCATTTTAGGGTCGGTGCCAACTTCATCAAGCGGCGTCAGAGCGACACTGATCTTCGCGTCAGGCGCGGTGTGGCCCGTCAGCGTATGGCAGGAGAGACAGCGTTCCGCATATAGACTGCGCCCTTGTTCTACTCGTTGCGTATCCAACTTACCAAGAATCGATTCCGGCCACTTCGGCGCCTGCAGGGCTTCATTGCGCTTTTGAATATCGCCCAGATTGCCGAAATTGACGCTGCTGGGATAACCGGGCAACTCGCTGTGACCATCCACAGTCGCCGCGCCGTATACCGCCAGCGCGGTAGTCACGTTTTGCGCCAGAGGCCCCGGGGCGGCGTTGCTGGCGGAGCCGTTCCACTGCACCAGATCCATACGCGGGGTGCCCCACAGTACTGGAAAGCTGACCGGCGCATCGGGCGAGCGTCGGTTTTCCGGTTGATGCGTGATTTCAGAGGTGACCACATTAAAGATCTGCCCGAACGCATCCAGCCTTCCGCGACCGTAGGGAACCTCAGTGCTGTTCATAGCGAAACGCTCGGAGAAATAGTCCAGACGCAGCTGCAGGTCTGCTTTCAGTTGTGCCTCTGTTTCAACCAATAACGCTTTTTTGAAGCGGGAGAATTTCTCGGGTTGCGCCAGTGTTGCTTGTACGCTGTCGCGAATAGCGAATTCCAGGCCGCTGTAGTTGATCAGCGCTGAGCCGCCGTCAATACGGATGCTTTTTCCTTTATAACGCACTTCCGCCGTGTGGCAGGCGGCGCATCCTAATCCCGCCCAGGCGACTCCGTTGGCGTCCACATCTTTGGCGAAGCCCACAGGCAATGCGTCGGGGTTGTGTTCGGAAGCCGGCGCGCTCAGGAATCCCAGTTCATCCATATGCGCAGCGGTCAGGAACGGCGCTGCGTTATCCGCCTGTTCCAAATGTAGAAGCCAGTCATAGGGAACGATGCGTGAACCGAAAGAGGCGAACTGAGCCTGGTCCCGGGTGGCGTTGGACCAGCCTTGTTGCAAATGAACCACCTCTGGCGCATTCCCCGGCCCAGTTTTAGGTGCGTCAGGCGTTGTGTCCGTGGCCTCTTCCGTCTGACGACAGGCGGCGACGCTGAGTAGCAGCGCCAGCGCGCATACCGCCAGAACCAGGCGCCGCGCACGCAGTGAGGGAGAACTGGAGAGTGGCGATTGGGCGTCGCCGGGTAATAAGGAATGTCTGGGCAAGGCGCGTAGTAAGCCCCGGCCGAATGAACAGCAAAGCATTGTGTACAGTCCTGGATGTCCCTGAAAAGCGGATTGGTATCTTTAATTGTTATCGCCGCCAGTTAACTAACGATGTACTGATCGGCCGTACGCAAAATGAATGTCCTCTGCGTACGCATTAACTATAGTTCATGTTTCTGTGAAACCGTGAGAGTTTATTGCTTATTTTTCAGAGAGTTGTTCAAAAAATGATAAATTTTCATGAATTTGTCATGCAAGGTTGATATCAGAGGAGGGCTTAACGTCTTCTTTAAGGAATCACTATGCGAACATTTTTCAGTAAGGGCGCATTTGCGTTCTGTTTGAGCGCTATTGTCGCCACTGCGTCAGCGCAGGAAGAACTGGTGGGCGCGCTGGCCTATTCGGTGATAAAGAAACTCGATAATGGCGTGGAAGTCCGCAATGGCGGCTTCGGTTCCGCCATGACTGCGCATCCCTTGAAACCCAGCCACTTCTACGTTTTGACGGATCGCGGTCCCAATGTGGACTTTGAGGGTCCTGAGGGGAAAGGTAAGAAGTTTCCTGTGCCGGGTTACTCTCCTCGTATTGCTGAAGTTGAGCGCCTGGACACTGGCGAGCTGCGAATTGTGCGCACGCTGACCCTGCATGCGCCCGGCGGCGAGCCTATTACGGGGCTGCCCAACCCGGAAGGCATGGGGGCGACGGGGGAAACGCCTTATGATTACACTGGTCGCGTACTGCGTTTTGATCCCTACGGTCTTGATCCTGAGGGTATCGCAGCGCTCAAGGATGGCGGCTTTTGGGTGAGCGATGAATATGGTCCCCATATCGTGCATTACTCTTCCACGGGCTATGAGCTGGAGCGCCTTAATCCGTTCGGAACAGGAACGGGCGGTCGTAAACTGCCGAAAGTGTTCGCCAATCGAAGACCTAATCGCGGCATGGAAGGGCTGGCGATAACGCCGGATGAGCAACGTCTGGTGGGCGTCATGCAATCAACGCTGTTCAATCCCTCTAAAAAAGCGGTGAAGAATAAAACCCTGACGCGCATTCTGACGCTGGATATTGCGTCAGGCGCAACCCATCAGTATCTGTATCGTCAGGAAGCGGACAATTTGTCCAACTCTGAAATCGCCGCCATCTCCAAAGATGAGTTCTTGATGGTGGAAAGGGACGGCGGGTTCGCGGGCGAAAAAGCCAAATATAAACGTTTATATAAAATTGATCTGCGCGGAGCGACGGATGTCAGCGGAGATTTTGACTCGCAGACCGGTATGCAAATCAATGGTAAGGCGTTAGAGGAGCTAAGCTGGGACGAGCTTGCAGCGGCGGGCGTGCAACCTGTGCGCAAGACGCTGGTGGTCGACTTGCTGGCGCAGATGAACTATCCGCACGATAAACTGGAAGGGCTGTGGATTATGGATGCCAGCAAAGTGGCGGTGATTAATGATGATGATTTCGCGGTGGCTGAGCAGAATGGCGATGTAGCGCAGAAAATACTGCCTGCTACAGGGCGCGTAGACACCAACACCCTGTATGTCATTGAACTGAAGAAACCCTTGAACAGCGACTAACTCACAACGCTACGGGCGTACTGCGCATGTTACGCCCGTCTACCGAACAAGCCGGCGGGGTCTTGAGTCAGGGTTTCTTCTTCGCGCAGGGCGTACAGGACTTTGACGCCCAATGGCTGCGCCGGCTGGGGCGTGGCCAGAATATTGGAATAATGGAAGAAGGCGGTGTTCTCGAAGTCCAACGCCATGAACGCATTATTCTGGTATGGGTCGGGAACGCCCAGCAAAACAGGCCGCTGATAGCTGACGTAACGCAGGCGCCAGCTGCTGTTGCTTAGGTCCAGACCCCAATAAGTGCGCGGGCGGTGCTTCACCACGATTTCACCCAGGGCGATAGCGGTGTCCATCAACATGGAGAAGACAATATGATCGCCGTCCCGTTTGGAGTTCAACCATATGTCTTTACGCGCCAGATGCGGCTCGTAGACTTCCGGCCAGTGTTTATAGGCCCAGGCGTGAAGATCGCGCAAGAAGGCTTCCGGCGAGGCGTTGTGCAGCCCTTCGTCCAGGTCCAGTCCGAACTTGCGTAGCAGTTCGCCGTAAATAACCAGACGATTGGCTTTTTCTGCGATCAGGTAGTTGAGATTGGCGTAGGCTTGCTCAATCGTTAAGGAAAACGGTTCCTGTGAATGCGGGGCCTGATAGGGCGGGTAGTCCTTCAGAAGCCGTTTGAGTTTGGCTTGTCCCCTTCCGAATATTGCTTGCACCAGAGTCGGCATGTCCATCACCTTAAATCCATTTTATTTCCGAGTAGTTTGCTCTGCTTTCCCTTTATCGTAAATAGCCCATGTGGCTGTACTTATCAACTTTGGGCTAATTAATTTTACACGATTAAATTCATTTTCGCCCTGTCTTTGCATGTCAGGGGGATTTGGGTGTTTCCGGTCTCTTCAGGTGATCATCATAACGCTGAAATTGCGGCGCGTCAGCGCTATTTCCGCGTTCCTAAGCTAATTAGCTGATATACTGGCGAATCTTCCAAACAAGAACCAAACTAGTTTGAGCAAAACTATTTCCAAAAGGGGAGCATCTGTTCGAAATGCGGGTCTTTAAATTTTTGATCGCACATTCTTTTCATTCTCTGCTGCTGGCGCTGACTTTGTGCGCGGGCTCCGCGTCTGCAGCGGAAAAAGTAGAGACATTTCTTCTGGTTACGGAAAACTACCCGCCGTACAACATGAGCATGAACAATAGTGAGTATGAACATTCCGGCGACCAGATATACGGTGTCTCGGCGGATATTGTGAAAATGTTGTTCGAACGCGCCAAACTGCCTTACAACATGAAGCTGCGCGCCTGGCATTACGCTTTTGAGCACGCCCAGCGCAAGGCTTATCGCGGCGTATTCTCCACTACCCGTACAGAAGAACGCGAGAGCATGTTCAAGTGGGTAGGACCGCTGGTGGAGGATTCCTGGGTGGCGTTCAGTCGCCCCAACGAGTCCATGAGCATCACCAGCATTGACGATCTGAAGAAGTACCGGGTGGGCGGATACAAAGGCGATATCGCCAGCGAGTATCTGATTGAGAAAGGCGTGAACGTCAGCCTGATAGACGATGATACGCTGAACCTAAAGCGTTTATACGGCAAGTACATCGACTTGTGGATTTCCGGTCCTTATTCCGGCCCTTATTATGCGAAACAGGCGGGATATCCCTCTCCGCAGCCAGCCTATGTTTTCAATCAGGCGGAGATGTATCTGGCGTTGAATGTGGATACGCCGCAAAAGTACGTCGACCTGCTCAACGAAACGCTGGCGAAGATGCGCAGCGAAGGTAAAGTCGACGAAATTATCGCCCGCTATCGCTAAGCTCACGGAGGCCAGGGAGGGCTTCCTGTACACCGTTGTTCCTGTCTATTTAGCTTCTTATGAACTTCCTGGCGCACTTTCATTTGGCGGATGTTTCCGCGACATCATTCACCGGCAATTTGCTTGGCGACTTCGTAAAGGGCGCAGAGCTGCATTATTTGCCCGCGTCGGTGGTTACCGGAATACGTTTGCATCGGGCTATCGACTTGTATACGGATAATCATGCGTTGGTCAAAGAGGCCATGGCGTTGATTTCTCCTGCTCGCCGTCGTTTCGCCGGAATTATTGTGGATGTGGCGTTTGATCATTTCCTGGCTCGGAGCTGGCGAGACTGGCATGCCGATTCACTGGAAGCATTCGCTGGCGGCGTCTATGCGTCACTGCTGGAAGAATATGAGCTGATGCCGCCAAGGGCGCAGCGCACTGTGAGCCATATGAGCGAACATGACTGGCTGAACGGCTATGCGCGCCTGCCCAATATATACCGATCCCTGGACAACATCGCCGCCAGACTGAGCCGACGCACCACGATGTATGGCGCAGGCGAGGAGGTGGAGCTACATTATCAGGCGCTGGAAGCCTGCTTTATGGGCTTTTACCCTCAGTTGCTGACCTACGTCGAAAGCATCGACACCAGTTCTCTGTAGCCTGCCAAGCGCTTATTTTCCCCGGCTGGCGGCGATTTCGCACCAGCTGTTTTTCATTGTCTATACTTAAACGGTACGGCCCGCAATGGAGAATGCCTATGACAATGAATATTGTTATTGCAGACGACTCGTCACTGTCACGGAGAATGGTGATGAACGCTCTGCCTCCGCAGCTTAGCGATGTGGAAATCACGTTCGCCCGTAATGGTAAAGAAGCGATGGACGCCTATTACGCCGGTAAGGCTGATGTTATGTTTCTGGATTTAACCATGCCGGAAATGGACGGCTACACCGTGCTTAAAAAGCTGAAGGAGGCGGAAGCGAACACAATCGTCTGCGTCATCAGCGCCGATATTCAGCCCGAGGCGCAGCAGAGAGTGCTGGCGCTGGGGGCGGCTTGCTTTATCGGTAAACCCGTCACTACGGAATTGTTGAGAAAGCGTATTCACGATATCGGTTTACTTTAAAGATGTTTACTCGAGACCAGTTAGACGCGCTGCAGGAAATATTCAATATCGCCATGGGGCAGGGCGCTAACAGGCTTGCTCGCCTGATTGAAACCTTTGTTGTCCTGTCCGCGCCGAAACTCTACTCCCTCAAATCTCAGGCCGACCCGGAACTGATCAAGCGACTCGGCGATACGCCCATCATCGCCACCCGACAATCGTTTGTGGGGCCTTTACGAGGCGAAGTCGTGATATTTTTCGGCATGAACGGCGCCAATGAGTTGGCTGAGTTGATGGGATATTCACAGGGGAGCGACCCCCAACGGATCAAGGAAGAGCTGATTCTCGACGTTACCAATATTTTGGTGGGCGCCTGTATTACCGGCTTGAGCCAGCAGCTGAATTTCACAAAATCGTCATTCTCCACCCCCGGGCTGTTGGTGGAAGGAAAAACCGTGGCGGAAGCTCTCGAAAACCAGCGCCTGCCTCAGGATTCAGAAGCGCTGCTGGTGGAAATTCAGTTCAAAATCGAAGCGCACGCCTTTTTCTGTGAGTTGCTGATCTGTATTGCGAATGAATCCATCGCCACTGTCGTCACCGCAGTGGATAAGTTGCTTAAAGGCGTTTGACCCATGGCGCGCGTTTGGCGAAAGGCGCGCGTAAGTAAAGGACTTGCGGGAAGGAGTGGGGATGTCGTTCGAACAAAAGCTGTTGGAGAATGTGCTGCAGCAAATCAGCATGGGAATCGTCATTCTGGATCAGGATTGCCGGATCTGTTTTTGGAACGAATTCATGCAGATCAACAGCGGCGAAGCCAACGCAATCAATAAAAGCATCTTTGACGTATTTCCTGACCTGCCGCAAAGCTGGTTCAAGAAAAAAATCGACACGGTGTACACCATCCAGAACATGGCGTTCACCGACTGGAAAAAGCGTCCCTACATCTTTCATTTTCCCACCAGCCGTCCTATGACCGGCGGGCTTGATGTGATGTATCAAAACGCCACCTTTTCTCCATTAACGGACGAAAAGGGCGAAGTCACTGGCGTATTGATCATGATCACGGATGTCACCGAGGTGGCGGAGCAGACCCTGCAACTGGAACAACTGACCGCTCGTTTGGAGCACGAAAAGCAAGAGCAGAAGAAACTCATCGCCAAGCTGGAAGAGGCGCAGAATCAACTGCTGCAGTCAGAGAAGATGGCGGCCATCGGTCAGTTGGCGGCGGGTGTAGCTCATGAGATCAACAACCCTACCGGCTATGTGTACTCCAACATGGGGTCTCTGGGACATATGGTGAATGACCTGCTGGCGGTCATTGAGGTTTATGAACAACAGTTTGAGAAAGTGGGCGATGCAGCGGTTCGGGAAGCCGTCAACAAGGCGAAAGAAGAGTATGACTTCGATTATCTGAAAGAGGATCTGGTGACGCTGGTCAATGAATCCAAGGATGGCATCGAGCGAGTCAAACGCATCGTGCAGGATTTGAAAGGCTTTTCCCACGTTGGCGAATCCGACTGGCAGTTGGCGGATCTGCACAATGGCATGGATAGCACGCTCAATGTGGTCTGGAACGAGGTGAAATACAAAGCCGACGTTCAAAAAGACTATGGCGATATTCCCCGGGTGCAATGCATCGCATCGCAGATCAATCAGGTATTCATGAACCTGATCGTCAATGCGGCGCACGCGATTGAAAAACAGGGCGTTATCAAAATCTCCACCGGGCTGCAGGACGATATGGTGTTCATTCGGGTCTCCGATTCAGGCTCCGGCATCTCGACGGAGAATCTAAACCGTATCTTCGAACCGTTCTTCACGACTAAACCCGTGGGTAAGGGAACCGGATTAGGACTGTCCGTGTCCTACAGTATTGTGCAGAAACATCATGGGCGTATGGAAGTGACCAGCAAGCCGGGAGAAGGGACGACATTCACGATCTGGCTTCCTGTCACCCAGCCTGAAAAAGAGGCGGGAGAAGAATGAAGAAACATTCATCGAGGCCTATGGCGGCAAGATGACGCTATGGGTAAATAAGAGGGGGATTAGCCCATAATTCTCATTGAATAGTCTTTTTTGCCTAAGCTGAATATTGACGCTACACTCTATCCCTGTCTAAGGAATAAAAAAGTGGGTTGAAATAACTTTCTTTTGCGACGGCGCAGCGCGCCTACGCTGAACTCCTTACTAAGAAGGCGGCAGGAAGCCGGCTTGGCGAAGACAGCCCGAAACTCGTCTGGCTCGGAGGGCTCCCAGGCGAAGCAGAAACTGCTGCACGAAATGCATCGGATAACCGGTGCGGATGTAGTGAATGTAGGCTTGGTTTTTGTGAGAGCGTAATAGTATGCACCTGATAATAATAATCGCATCCGTATTAGTCATCGTCATCGCTGGTCCGCACCTGTGGGTCCGCCATGTAAAGAAAAAGTATTCTGCTGACATCGCCGAAATGCCTGGCACCGGCGGCGAGTTGGCTTCTCATCTGGTTCAACGCTTCGGTCTGGATGGGGTCAGAGTGGTGATGGCGCAATCTGGCGGCGACCACTACTCGACGGAAGAAAAAACCATTCGTTTGAGTCCTGAGACATTCCGCGGCAAGTCCTTGACCGCAGTCGCTGTCGCCGCCCATGAAGTCGGGCACGCAATCCAATACGCTCGCGGCGAGAACATCACCAAACTTCGCGCGAAATACTCCCCGGCGGCTCAGTCTGCGGAAAAACTGGCCCTCACTATTTTCATGTTTTCCCCCGTCATTCTGGCGGTGCTGCACGTCCCGCAACTGGTGTTGCTGACTATCGCCACCGGCCTGATCGCCTTGCTGGCGTCCGTGGCGGCGCAAGTGGTCGTATTGCCGCTGGAATGGGACGCCAGCTTTAACAAAGCATTGCCAATCCTGGTAGACGGTGAATACATCACCCCCCGACAGGAAGCCGCCGTGCGTCGCATACTCAGAGCGGAATCTTTCACTTACGTCGCCAACACTCTGGCGGACATGTTCCGCTTATGGCGCTGGATCGCCATATTGCGTGGGGCGACACGCTAAATATCTTGGAGTTGGCTTCTCCAAAGGCAAAGGCAAAGGCAAAGGCAAAGGCAAAGGCAAAGGCATCGGGCGAATAGTCTGAATGGATTATTTATCTCACTGCCCGATTCTTTAAACTTTTCTCCCGAAATTTCCTGCCCGCTCAAAACGGCCCGCATCCAGTTTCTATATGGATGACACACGAAGTTAAGGGAGTACATGTCCACACCAGCTGCACCACACTCGGCTCAGAACGCCGTTGCCCGACATGATTTCGTCGCAATGCCTCGCTATCTGATCAATCTCTCCGGCATCGTACTTAGCGTTCCTTATCCGGCCAAAGCTCATGAAGGCTCTTTGGATCTATGCGGCGTCTATGACATTTATCAGCAGTGGAATTACGAGAGTTGGGACAGACTCCCGTATATCGATCTCCTGAGATTCGTCCTTCCCTATCAGTTATCCGGCGCATCTAAGAAAGCGAATGTTGTGGCGGAATTGCGTGTGCTCGCCAAGCTGGTGTGGGTGCAAGACAGTGAAGGTTTGGATTTACGCGACATCGAGCAGTTGGCGGAGTGGGTTTTAACCTCAGTGCAGACGGAGTTTAAGGCGAAAGATAAACAGATCGTTGCCGAACGCCTCGAAGAGCTCGGTCTAGGGGCGCGGGACAGCCATAAAGATTCAGCAAAAGCCTTTGGTAAATTGATCAAGGCTGTTTATGGGAAGGAGTTGGAAGGAAAAAATATTGTCGAAGATTTGCAACTTTGGCGGCGTCCTCGACAACCGGAGGAACTGATTACTTGCCTAATCAATGGGGTTCCCTGGCTGATGTATGAAGCCTATAGACCTCATGATCATGGCCATGTGGTCGCCCACGCCGCGGTGACTCCCAACCATGTTGTCACCCTTACTTTTTATCTCAGCGATAAAACGCAGGACTATTTCAGTCCCGACCTGAATTTTGACGATGTCATCCCTCTCGAGATTCGAAATCTGATGCGCGAAATTCGGGTCATATATTCTCCTTACGCCAGAACGGATACCTATAGTGAAGAAGGGAGGGCGGATGAAGTGGTTTGACCGCGCACGGCGAAAAAGCGCATCCCAGCACGATGAGTCTGCTCTGCGTTTAGGGTCCCGATCCAGTCTGTCGGGACCTGATTTCAAGTCTGCGCCAGTGCATGAAATCCAGCTGTCTCGGAGCACACTGAGCTTGTCGCTGCCAGTCAGCACGGCCAGTCAGACGACCCCTTGGGGCGCACAGCGAAAATCGTA
Source organism: Hahella sp. KA22 (assembly GCF_004135205.1). NCBI lineage: Bacteria > Pseudomonadati > Pseudomonadota > Gammaproteobacteria > Oceanospirillales > Hahellaceae > Hahella > Hahella sp. KA22. The sequence continues at coordinate 1,188,141 of NZ_CP035490.1, forward strand.
CTTTATCTCCAGGCAAGCTGATATTTACAAAGATACTTTACTGACGAGGCTGGATGATGTTCCGGTCAGAAGATTATCCCTTGCTTATGCCGGGTGGGGCTATTGCGATCATGAGGGCGTTGTGGGAGAAGCCCTTTTGGAGATGAAACTATGGCGGTTGCCCAGCAGGAATAGCGACACTGACTTTCGTAGGGCCGAATTGCTGAAGCGGTGGCTATTAAGCAGGTGTGAGGATGACTGGAGAGAGCTGTATACGACAGTCTATTTACCCAAAAAAAATATGTATAAAGATATACGCTTCGAAGCCGGCAAGGAGTATTCGGGACAGCAACTTCAGTATCCTGTGACCATGGATGACCTGATGGAAAAAGAGACTAACGGCCTGACATGGCTCCACTATGAGGTGCGCATTCCTGGAACCTATCGGCGACTTTTCTACCTGCTTCCCCTGACAAGAGCGCATCTCCTCCAGGTTTCAGTGGAGCTTTCCTCTCAAAAAGGTCCCAGCGACACTAAAGACACCAACTTCATGGAACTGGTCAAACAAAATATGGCGGAGTTTCTCAACAGCGTTTGTTACAAATCCAGTGAGACAGAGTCGGGACGATTTCCGCTCCTGCGAAAGACTGATTGGCCGGCGACAATGACCGGAACTAAGACCGGGAGCGGCAATGAGCGACTATAAACTTGCGGATGAAGATCGCTGGTCCCACCGGTACTACTTTGCGTCTTTTATCTCTAATCCGCTGATACCCTTGATTGCATTTTTAATGCAGGGCGTCTGGCTCAGCTGGCCCTTGTTTGTTCTGGGAGGATGGATTGCAGGGAACCCAAACTACGTCCGAGAAGTTGTCATTATGGCTGTGGGGATTATTGGGGCCTATTTGTTGGCTGGATTTCTGCTGCCTTGGTTTACGCCCGGCGGTCTCGGATATGAGAGCTGTTTGCTGGCGCTGTTCGCGTGGAAATTGAGCGCCACTGTTTATGTTTTTATATCGCAAAATCAAGGGCGCGATAGAACGAAGTACAGGGATAAGAGCGAAGAGTATGAGCCTGCGCTAATTTTTGGTTTCAGTATGTCGGTGGTGAACCTGGACGTGTCTGATCACTTCACGGAGATAGGCCGTCTTGTTTTCGCGGGGATAATATGAAGCTCGATAAAAGCCTAAGTGAAGCATGGCGCAGTTATAGCCACCTGGATTATGAAAAAGCTACGTGGCAGCTAAAGGATATACTGGATTCGACTCCATCAGCTGAAGGGCATGCACTGTTGGCGTTATGCCTTATTCCTCAAAACCGGGTATTGGCGGCGCGTGTGGAAGCCCAGCATGGCGTGGCTGAAGATCGTCGTAACGCATTTTGCCAATACGCCGCGGCGGTCGTTTCTGAAGCAAACAAACGCTATGACGCTGCTCGCAGGCATATTGAACTGGCCTTGGAACTGGAGCCGCAATCTACCACCTATCAAATCGCCTCTCTTCGATTGGATCGCCAGCAGAAGGGGGCGGATATCGAGGGCCCGTTGAAGGCGCTTTTATCTGAGCACTCAAATGATTTGGCTGTCATTTACGCCTTGGCGGAGTGTTATTGCGACAGCTCAGAATGGGAGAAAGCGTATCTCTATGCCGGGCGCGCGTTACGTCTAGAGGCGACTAATCAGCGGGCATTGATGTTGATGGCGCGAGTTTGCATTCAGTTGAATAAGTACGACGAAGCGCGAGGCCATATATTCTGGATTCTTGGAGCGAATAAAGGTAATGCCGAGGCTATAGAATTGCTAAGCCGGATTGAGACCAGAGATAAGCCGGTCTGGCGAGGATTCAGGATGTTTTACAAGAAGCTGCAATACCATGGTTTCGACGCGCTGGTGCTGGCGTATAGCGTTCTGATTTTTTTCGGGGTCGCCTTTGGACTAACTTTCCCTGAGTTCTCTGGCGTAAGTGAGAGTCAATCTACTGATAAACTTCCTTTTGTCATTGCGGTTGGAGGTTTGGTGGCGCCGCTCGTATTTTACGGCGCTATGGGTCATTTCTGTAAGTGGAAAGAAAGATGTTGGATAGAGAAGCTGACTCCTTTGATTTAATAAACGCTACACCGGGTTTTTATCTCATCCATCAGACGAAAGAGGCCCGCACTGCAGGTGAGCCGGCGGAGCGAGTGCGCTGCTCTTCTGTTGTAATCAATGGCATGAACCTGGGTATGGACATGGTTATCAGCCAACAGCTGCCATGGATCGGCGCCCCTTTTAATTGGAGAGCCAAAGGCGAGGACATCATAGGCCCTGACTATGAGTTGTTTTACCTGCCGCCTTTTTTGTATGCGAAGTCGGAAGGAAAGCTCAAAACATCTCGGGAAGCCTTTATTGAAAAGGCGTCAGCACTGCTTGCCGATGCAATTATTGCAGCGCAAGAAAAAGGGCAGGAGATTGAATGGACCCTGCATGGCGATGGCGCCCGGCTGTTTTTTGAAGCGCTACAACGGATTGACGGAATTGTGCTGGATAAACAGTATGTGCGGTTTATTGCGCCGACTCAGGATCTGACGACATTGCTTCCACTGATGCGCGGTCTGGGATTGAAGCTGTTTGGAGAAGTGCTCAGTTATCACAAATATGATTTTTTCTCCGTCGGCAATCGCTTCTTCAATCGGAGAAAGATATTAAAGGAGATTTCGGCTTTTGGTGCGGAATACGAAGGGGCGGCTTTTTGTTTGGGGTTTAAAGCCGTGCATGAGCGGAAGATGGTCGTGAACCTGTTGACTTTCCTTGTAGTCGCCTTGCTTTTTTTCGTTGGGTATACACGGTATTCCAGAGACCTCAGCAGTTGGATAATTGTGGGTATCGGTATGTTTATGGCCTTTCATGGTTTATTGATCTTGTCCGAAATTAATACTCTGGTGAAAGCCATTTTCGCAAGACCTATCCCGAACCCGAACCTTAACCCTCACTTTTCCCTGAGTGAGTACTTTAGCATTCGTTGCTCTGACGAAATCAGCGGTCCTTTTAAAGAGTGGCGTAGCATCTTTCGCGCTCGCGCCGCACTGAAAAAGCAATTACGTGCAGCGGCTTGAAGCGATTTCCATTCGTCATCCGCGGCCGTTCACCTCCCCACTAGCCAGATACCCCCGCGCTATTTCCGCTATCTCATGGGCGCGGTCGCGCCCGTTGATGCAGCGCCGGGCGTTGAGGAAGTCTTTCTTGTTCTCGTTGATGTAATCCGAGATTTTGTGGCCGGTGAAGGCGCCGGTCATGAAGCCGTGAGTTAGCACAAACAGGGCGATTTCCGGCTGCATGGCGAGGTCAGGTTCCTGCACTAGTGGCGCGCCCAGGAGCTGCTGATATTTGCGGTAGTTATTCTCCCAGGTGAGCTGCACATAGCCGCGGCCGTAATAGGGGTAATAGCGCAGGTTGTGTTTGCGCCATTCCTCGCTTAACCAGAATGCTTCTTTGACCGGTTCGAAGGTTTGCGCGGTTTCCCATTGCACGGTCGCCAGCACGTAGGCGATTTGTTGCGGCAGCCCGATGCCCTGCTTTCTGCACTCGTCGCAAATGGCCTGTTTTACGCTGGACGTGCTGGAAAAATCATAGCGAGCGGATTCATAGCACTCTGTCGCCCGGCGGATCAGTTCCGCCAGAGATTGGGGGCCCACCAGCGTTGGATTGCCTGGAAATACGTCAATTTTGAATTCAGCCCAGGCGCTGCGGGTTTTCGGTCCGTACAGGCCGTCAATGTCGCCTACGGGATATCCCAAGCGATGCAGTGCGATCTGCAATTCGCGCAGTTGCTCTGCACTAAGGGTTTCCAATGGCCTTGCAAAGGCGATTTCTGTCAGTTCCTGGAACCTGGAAGATCGTTCGGCGGCGGGCGCCCCGCGAACGACGGAAGGAATGTTGAGTTTGTCGTGTAAGGTATCGATCATATCCCACCCCCGATATTGATGCGTTTTAAGAGCAACCGGAAGTTTCCACCGCGCCTCCCTGGACTGGACCGGAAAAGACTCGGGATAGATTAAGCTTGGTCCAGGTTTAACGCAGAGGCAATCCTCTTTCGTTCTAAGAGAACGTTACACGCAACCGGCTTTGCAAAATATGCAATTTTGCGCAAATAGCTTGCAAAAATTACGCTGTGTGATGAGTGTGATTTCTTGCGTCACCCATATGAGATGCGTGGAAGGCCAGTTCACCGGCGCGATTACTGTAGTCTTAATATGGCGGCATGATAATTGCCATTTCCCTGTTGCAGACAGGCGAGCGTAAGGCGACGCCTGCTAACCAACAAGGAGACCGAAAATGAGTGTCAGAGAAGAAGCATTTGTTCGTGATAGAACTGAAAACCCCGATTACACCAACCTGAAAAGAGATCTGGATGCGCTGCGCAAAGATATCGCCAAGCTGTCCGCCGGCGTTTACAACGACACCAAATCTCGCGCAGGAGAAGCCATTGACGCGGTCAGTGAAAAGTCCAACAAAGCGGTGCACGTGGCGGAAGAAAAAATCGGCGAACGTCCGTTCCTGAGTTTGCTGATGAGCTTTGTGCTGGGATTGGTGATGGCGAAAGTGCTGGATTCAAGAAAGCACTCCTGAACGGCCAGACCATTCCGCTCACGTTGAGCGAGTGTAGTGAGGCCGCATTGGCGGCCTTGTTATTTTCGGCATGGAGGAACTTACCATGAAAGATGCGGTGCGATGGCTGTTGTTCTATGTGCTGGCTGCAATGGGCATATGGTTGCTGGCGTTGGCGTTGATTCTTGGCGGCCTGGCTCTACAGTTTAAAGCGTTGGTCATGGTGTTGCAGCCCATGCTGGGAGCCGCGGCGGCCTACTCCCTGACGGGGTTGGCTTGCTTTCTTTTGCTGGCGACGCCATGCCTGCTGATGTGGATTGGGTTGCGCAGAAAAGCGCAACGGCCAGCCCCTGCGGCAAGCGCGGAAGCCCATGACCCTTATGGCAGCGCGGCTGTTTTAGTCAAAAAATACCCACTGGAGTCGGTGGCGATCGCCTTTGCCGCCGGGTTCTCCGCCAATGATCGAGAGCAGTTGCAGAGCCTGCTGGCTACTGTCGCCAAGAATGCTGAGGAAATTTGATGTTTTCTTGTGCAGACCTGACTTGAGAGCGTTACAGTTATTATCAGGAGTGGTATTCGCTCCAGACTTTGCTTTCTCAATTCATCGTCTTGCAGGGGATAATCATGGACCTCCCGATCAAAAACCGCGTCGTCGCCGGCCGGATGCTGGCGCAAGCGCTTGATGCCTACCGTTCCCGCAACAATCTTCTTGTTTTGGCTCTACCCAGAGGCGGCGTTCCGGTCGCCAATGAGATCTCCATGGCGTTTTCGGCTCCGCTGGACCTGCTACTGGTGCGCAAACTCGGCGCGCCCCGATATCCAGAGCTGGCCATGGGGGCAATCGCCAGCGGCGGCGCGATTGTCATGAATGAAGATGTTGTTAATGTCCATCAAATCAGTGAAGAGGAAATCGTCAGCGTCAGGGCGAGAGAAGAGAAGGAATTGCGCCGCCGGGACCAGATCTATCGCGGCGAGAAGCCTCCTCCGGAAATCCGAGGCCGTTGTGTGATTGTAGTGGATGACGGAATGGCCACCGGCGCCACCATGAAAGCCGGCGTCGCAGCGTTACGCCAAATGCAGCCGGAGACGATTGTGGCGGCTATTCCTGTCGCGCCCAGCGACACGCTAACGGAGTTACAGACAATGGTCGATGAAGTGGTGTGTCTGGCGATGCCGGAGCCCTTTTACTCCATCGGCGGCTGTTACACGGACTTTAGCCAGACTTCAGATAAAGAAGTCATTGAAATTCTAAAGGCGGCCTGGGCGCAAGAATCGAAAAGCTCAGACGAGGAGCCTCAGTCTCTGGAGAAAACCAGTTGGACCGAATACTGCCGGCAATTCAGTCATGAGCATCATGGCTGGTTAGTGTCTTTTCGAGAAGAAGCGCCTGTGGCGGCGCGACGGCACAGGGAAATGAAGTTTCAGAACCTGCCTTTGGAGAGCCTGGATTATGACGCGCGGGACGATGTATTTCAGCTCAGCGTGCTTGACACCGGCAAACCTCACGAGATCTCCATTTTTTGTCCCAAGCGTCTGGCCGAATCGCCTCATGGCGCCAGTAGCGCGTCGTTGCAGATTGATACCGGCGAAGGCGGCAGTATTCTGCTGGGCTTCAGCGAAACCTACGCGATCGCCAAGGCGCGGGCGTAGGTTTGGCGCGGCGGCGTTTATATGACGCCGCTGCGCATCAGGATGAGCATCAGCGCCATCACCGTCATGCCCAGATCTTCCGTTAACGTCACCGTGCTCAGGGGAACGTCCAGTACGGGCGTCAGCGTTTGTCGCCGTTATCCGTCAGGCGGTTGCTGATACATCCCAGGGTTCTCAAGACAATCAAAACGATAATGGTGAGTCCGACCGCCAGCACATACTGCTCCAGTGCGGCTGCAACGCCCAGCGCGCTGGCCATCAGCAATGTCGCTGCGGTGGTGAGCCCGGTGACGCCGTCTTCGCTACGGAAAATGGTGCCGGCGCCGAGAAAACTGATGCCCGTGGCGATGGCGACGATGACCCGGGTCGGGTCGGCATTGATGGTGGAAGTGAGGTCGGCGTCGATAGATGACGTCAGCAGGGTCGCCAAATCTGTAAACAGCGCTGCGGTGGCGGCCACCAGCATGTGGGTGCGAAACCCGGCGGGACGCTTTTTCATTTCCCGCTCAAAGCCGATGGCGCCGCCCAGGACAAGGGCGATGCAGACATGCATCAGCACCCACAACTGCCCTTGATATTCGGTAAAAAAGCTTTCCATGTCAGGAATTAGAAGTTGTAGCCCATACCGACACTATAGACGAATACGCCGTCGCTGAAGCGGTTATCCGCCTCGTCCGCATCTTCAAACAAGAACTGGTATTCCACCTGACCGACCACAAAGGTGTTGTCGGCCACATAATATTTCAGGCCGGCTTCGGGGGCGGCGATGAAGCTCTCATCCACAGACTCGCCGTAAATGTAGCCGAGGTTGGCGCCCACGTAAGGTCTCAGGTTGTCGCGGCCCAGATGGTAATCGTAAAAGACGCGGGTGGAGCCGTTCCATACGCTTTCTTCTCCCTCGTTATCAGAGACGCTGACCGATTGGCGCACCCCTATTTCTGCGTCTGGAGACAGGTATTGCCCGTAAGCGCCATCCATGGAGAAAATGTTGCTATCAAAGTCTTTATCACTGGACCCCGAGCCGGAAATGGAAAACTCCTGCGTTCCCACATCTGGGGCGGAGTAAGCGGCGGGGGTGATAGCGATCAGGCTGATGGCGGTAATTAAGTGTTTCATGGCTACTTTTCCTTTTCGTTTTTAGTGACTCAATGAATGATGTTTATCGCCGCGCTAACAATTTTGCGCGGTTGCCTGAGCTTGAAACGCAGAAAGTGTGCCGATTTGCTGAAGCCCTTGGGACGCGTTGGATTAGAGAGAATTAAACGTTTGACGAGGCGTGTGGAATGCGAGTGTATCGGGGTAATAATTCCAAGGATTTGTAAGGATTACATGTAGATAGAGCGGACTTCAGGGGATTTATCGCACCAGAAAACCATGAGAGCGAAGGCTCATGGTTTTCTGGTCTGTAAGGCTTAAAAGAGGGAGGTTGGCGTTGTATTATTAACATGGCAATGATATTGGCATGTTAATCACCAGGCGCATGGACGCGCCTGCGCGGCGACAAGCCGCGGGAGACAGGGCCTGACCTGTGCAGGCCCTGTCGTTGCAGACAAATAGAAGGAAGCTATTTGTCTGCCGGATTAATAACCTGAGCAAGGGCATGCCCAGAGCGCCGCAGGTAATTCCAGCGATGGCGCAGGAAAACCCGAAATATGCGATGAAGCCCGCCAGCAATCATGTAGAAGCAGATAACGCCTGTAGCGCCATACGCACTGCGCCGGCGGCGAGCGTCAGAGCGACGACTCCCGCCAGGTAAAGCAGCACGGCGTTACGAGTCTGACGCCATTTGTTCATCAGTAGCCGTCCTGAGTGGTGGTTTTACCGCTGAACACCCGATAGTTGTAGATGTTGTAAGCGATGACCAATGGCAGGAACAGCACGATCCCCACCAGTGTGAAAGTGGTGCTGCGCTCGGGAGCGATGGCCTCCCAGATAGTGAGCTGGCCCGGAATGATGTAAGGAAACATGCCGGCGGCTAATCCGATGAAGGAAAGCCCGAACAGCGCCATGGCCATACCCAGAGGCTTCAAATCATTGCCTTCGCCGCTGCGCAGCGTTTGCCACAGGCGGAGACCCACATAAGCGCTCAACAATGGCACGGGCGCCAGCAGAAGACCGGTGGGCCAGGTCAACCAACGTTGGAACACCTGAGGCTGAGCGAGCAGCATCCAGACGCTGACCAGCGCCAGAAAAAACATGACGGCGAACAGACTGATAATGCCCAGGCGTCTTGCGGAAACTTGCAGGCGTCCTGAGCTCTTGCGCACCAGCCAGCAACTGCCGAGCAGGGCGTAGCCGCAAACCAGGGCGACGGCGGTCATCAGCGAGAAGGGCGTAAACCAGGCTATTTGCTCGGATGCATGAGGTGTGAGAGTGAATCCTTGCACCAACGAACCGAGAATAATGCCCTGGCTTAAGGTCGCCAGCGTGGAGCCGAAGCTGAAACTGAAGTCCCACCAACCGCGACTGGTATGGGATTTAAAGTAAAACTCAAACGCCACGCCGCGAAAAATCAGCGCGATCAGCATCAGGATAATCGGCAAGTAAAGCTGCGACAGTACTGTTGCGTACGCCTTGGGAAAGCCTGCGAACAGCACCACGCCGCCGAACACCAGCCAGGTTTGGTTACTGTCCCAGAGATGAGACAGGCTCTTCATGGCGATAGCGCGGTCTTCCGCTTTGTTTAGCCAGGGCGACAGGATGCCTACGCCCAGAGAAAAGCCATCCAGCAATACATACATCAGAACGCCGATGGCGATGAGTAACAGGTATATAAGCGCAATGTCCATGGCGACTCTCCTAGTGTGCGGGGTTTAGCGTAGTGGGCAGCTCTTCGTCCTGAGCGGCGCCGGTAGCGTCGGCAGGTCCCTGACGGATCAGCTTACGCATGAAGTACAGATAGACGCCGAACAACAGGGAGTACACAGCGACAAACAGAATCAGCGTAGACAAGACTTGCGACGCCGGCAGCGGCGACGTTACATCCACTGTGCGCACCAGTCCCTGCACCAGCCAGGGCTGACGACCCACCTCCACGACATACCAGCCCGCCAGAGTCGCGATGACGCCTGCAGGAATCATCAGGCGGGAGAAGTTCAATAGCAGACGGTTGTCAAACAGACGGCCTTTGCGGCGCGCCCACAGGCCCAATACTCCAAGCAGCAGCATCAGCCCGCCCAGCGCCAGCATGATGCGGAAAGAGAAAAACACCACCGCCACGGGCGGCCGGTTTTCCGGCGCCACCTGATCCAGTCCGGCGATCTCTCCGTTGATGTCATGAGTCAGAATCAGACTGGCGGCCTTGGGAATGACAATCTCGAAATCGTTCTTGGCTTCTTTCTGATTGGGCAGAGCGAACAGACGAAAACCCGCGCCCTGTTCGGTTTCCCATACGGCTTCCATCGCGGCGACCTTTACGGGCTGATGTTCATGCACATTCAAACCGTGCATGTCGCCCGCCAGGATCTGCAACGGCGCCAGAACCAGGATCGCCCACATGGCGATGGAAAAACCGCTTTTGGCGAACTCAGTATGTTGCTTCCGCAACAGATAGATCGCGTTGACGCCGGCGAACAGCAATGACGCGGACAGGAAACTGGCCAGCAGCATATGAGTCAGGCGATAAGGGAATGAGGGATTGAAAATCACCGCCCACCAATCCGTCGGATGAAATACGCCGTCAACGATTTCATACCCCGCCGGAGTATGCAGCCAGGAGTTGGCCGCCAAAATCCAGAACGCGGAAATCATGGTGCCGACGCAGACCACACAGGTCGCAATGAAATGCACCTTCGGGGAAACTTTTTTCCAACCGAACAACATGATGCCAAGGAAGCCCGCTTCCAGAAAGAAAGCGGTGAGCACTTCATAGGTCAATAGAGGGCTCAGTACGGGGCCGACGATTTCCGAGAAACGGCTGAAGTTGGTTCCAAATTCATAAGAAAGCACGACGCCGGAGACGACGCCCATGCCGAAGGTGATTGCGAAAGGCTTCTGCCAGAAGCGCGCCTGTTGCAGGTACACCTGACGGCGGGTCTTGAGCCAGAGGCCTTCCATCAGGGCCAGATACAGCGATAGCCCGATGGTGATAGTGGGGAAAATGATGTGATAACTAATTGTGAATGCGAACTGGATGCGTGACAGTAACGCGGGATCAGGCATTTTGCTCTCCTCCCTCGAATTGCAGGCGTGCGGTTCTGAGCGCGGTTTTGCGGGAGCGTCGATTGCGCTGCAGCACTGGGGCGAGAGTCATGCCACAAGCCAACAGGATGACAGCGGAAACGGAAAGCAGATCGATTAACCAGGCGCTCATACGAATACTCCTATCTCTTATTACTTCAAACGTTCTATGACTTCACAACTTTGACTTCGCCGCTTCGCTTGAGGTGATCGTTTCTTCACTCTGGATGCGGCTGGGTATGAAATTCGCTTTGCAGTAATAAGAGCAACTTGCGCGCCAATCACAAAATGCGCTGGGACGCCTTGATGTGCGGCAATTTTTTCCTAATTTAGGGTTCTGGGTGTAAACTTCGTTTACTGTTTTTGGGGAGGCTGGCGTAAACAAAGTTTACGCTTGGGGACATGAATACGATTCAGCTTTTTTCCGTTTCCATGTGGACCACGGTGTTGTCCGCCGGGGGCGTTTCACTATGGTTATGGTCGCGACGGCGGCAAGAGCCTGCGCTAAAGGCATTGTCCGGGTTTTGTCTGTCGATGGCAATCTGGTGTTTTGGCCATATTCTGGTGCTGGAAGATCATCAGGCGATAGGAACGCTGATTCTGTTGGGCAACCCATTGATGCCTACCGCTTTCCTGCACTTCGTTCTGTTGTGGCTGGGTGAGCCGCTGGAGCTGCCGCAACAATTGCGAAGGCTGGCTCCGTTGTTCTACTTCACCGCCGTGGCGGTTGTGCTGGCCAGTTGGATGACAGGGGGCGGTTATATTTCTCCCTGGATGCAGTTCGATGGATTTTTTCATCTGGCTTTCACGGGGTGGCTGAATCTTGCGTATACCGTGGCGATTGGCGTTGTCGGGCACTTGCTGCTGTTAATGGCGTTTCAGCGCAGCAAGGGCAACTTGAGGCGTTCCATTACCGCCATGTTTATTACCGGCGGCTGGGGGTTCGCCCTTTCCACCAGCTTTATTTTCCCGTCCCTGGATATCAATCTGTTTCCCTACGCCATGCTGGCGCTGCCCAGTTACGCCGTGCTGGTGGTGTATAGCGTGGTGCGCTACCGCTTGGTGGAAGTGAATCGCTGGGTGAATCAGGCGGTGATCTGGCTGGCCTTGCTCGCCACCAGCATGTTGGCTATGTCGTTGATCCTGGCTTTGTTGGCGCCTTTGGGGCTGGCGGAGTTGGCGCAGGCGCCGTTGAGTCAGTTGGTAGTGTACTCCGGCATTTTGCTGGTGTTCGCCTGGCTGGCGTACGGACCCGCCAAAGAATTCGCCGATCGTCTGGTGTATCCGGGGGCGGTGCTGGATAAGTCTACGTTAGATCAATGGGTTACCCGCCTCAATGCGGTAAGAGGCTGGGGAGAGTTGCGCCAGACTGCTGAACAGCTCTGGCTGAAAAAGAGTGGAGTGTCCGCCAGCGTGAATATAGACGGCCGCTTCGACTGCCCGCCAGGCCCGGTGTTTGTCTGCGAGAAGCACGAACAGTGGGATTGTCGTTTGCAAGGCTGGGAAGACATTGCACCGTCGCACCAGCGTCTGGCGGAATTTATGGCGAAGCTGTTGCCGTCCGCCTGCGCTACGCTGGAGCGTTCGCTGTTGTTGGCGGAGGCTGAGCGCAAACGGCTGGAGCAGCAGCATCTGGTGGAGCTGGGCGGCCTGACGGCGGCGATCGCCCACGAGCTCCGCAACCCCCTGAATATTATCACCATGGCGGCGGCGCAGACTGACCCGCGTATCCGCGAGCATATTTCCAAGCAGGTGGAGCGGGCGGAGCTATTGATCAAGGATGTGCTCACTTACGCCGGACAGATTCGCCTGGACCTCAAGCCAACCAATTTATGCGCGCTAACGGCGGCCACAGTGGCGCAGATTCGGCAATTGCATGAGGTGGAGATAGAGCTGGAGGCCCCCGACGAAGTCTGGTTATCCGTTGATCCACAACGTCTACAACAAGTGTTGATCAATCTGTTGGATAACGCCGCCGCCTTCGTCAGACAGACGCCTCAAGGCAAAATTTTGGTGGCGCTTGCACAAGATGAGCGTGGGGCTCTGATTGCGATTCACAACAATGGGCCGGCGGTGCCTGACGCGATGAAGCCGCGCCTGTTTCAGGCCTTTGTCAGCAAGCGAGCTGGCGGTAGCGGTCTGGGACTGGCGATAGTCCGGCGTATTGTCGACGCCCATGGCGGCGATGTCTGGCATAGCGATGAGGAAGGATGGCCGGTGAGTTTCATGATCCATCTTCCCCTTGAACATGATGAAAAGGAAACAACATGAGCGCAGCGAAAATTTTGATAGTGGATGACGAAAGCGCATTTTGCGAGCTGTGCGCATTATGGCTTGAGCAAGCGGGATACGAGGTCAGCAGTTGCGGCGACGCAGAGTCCGCGCGACGTCTGTTCAACGAGCAGGATTTTGATCTGGTGTTGCAGGATCTGGCGTTGCCGCCGACTTTTTTGCCGGAAGAGGGACTGCAACTGATCGCCCTGTACGCGGATACCCCAGTGGTGGTGTTGACTGGGCATGATGAAAAGGAACTGGCGATTAAAGCGATGCAGGCGGGCGCCTGGGACTTTATCGGTAAGCCTGTCGATCCGGATATGCTGCGGGTGGTGGTGCAACGCGCCATCGAGCGGCGACGGTTAGCCAAGGAGGTGGAGCGTCTGCGGCGGGTGGTGGGGCGTCCGACGGAGTCCGATGATTTGGGACTGATCGGCGCCAGCGCCAGCATGGATTCTCTGCGCGAATTGATCCGGCGTATTGCGCCCACTGACGTGCCTGTCCTGATCCAGGGCCCCAGCGGCACAGGTAAAGAAGTGATCGCCCAAGCGCTGCACCGTCTTAGTCAGCGCGCTGCGGAACCCTTTATTTCCGTGCACTGCGGCGCCATTCCAGGCGAGCTGTTGGAAAGCGAACTGTTCGGTTATAAAAAAGGCGCGTTCACCGGAGCGGATAAAGACCGTAAAGGGCTATTGTTTCTGGCGGATAAAGGCACTCTGTTTCTCGACGAAATAGGGGAGATGCCTCTGCCCATGCAGGTGAAGCTGCTGCGGGTGCTGCAGGAAGGATGTTACTACCCGGTTGGCAGTCGTGAAGTGGAGCATATTGACGTGCGTCTGGTCAGCGCCACTAACCGCAACCTGCCCAAAGCGGTGGAGGAGGGCGGCTTCCGTGACGATCTGTACTATCGCATCAAGGGCCTCACGCTGATGACGCCGCCATTGCAGGAACGGCGCTCGGACATTCCGCTGCTGGTGCGCCATTTTTTGCAAGGAATGGCGCGTAAGAGCGGGCGCGAATTACAAGTGGATGGTGAAACCATGCGCTGGTTCTGCGCGCAACCCTGGCCCGGTGCCGTTCGGGAACTGAAGAACACCCTGGAAAGCGCTGCGGCTATTTGCATGGGAGACGTGCTGACTATGCAGGAGGTCAACCTGATCAGCGGAACCGCCGCCCCTGTCGCGCAGATAAAAGGCGACACGCTGGACGAACAAGTCAGCTCGCTGGAGATCCACCTGATCCAACAAGCCCTGAGCGAACAACAAGGCAACAAAACCCGAGCCGCCGCGCAATTAGGTCTTACAAGACAAGGGTTGCTGAAGAAAATGGCGAGATATGGGGTGGGGGGATGAAAAAAGAGCCGGCAGTCAAACTGCGACGCCGGCGAGAGTGGAATAAACTTTTGTTGCAGGACTTGTTGAAAATCCCGCTGCCGCCAGGGTAAGTGGAAGCGGGGATCACAAGATTAGTCGGTGATTTCCTTCCATTTCAGGCACGAGACCTGATGGTCCGCGCCGGTATGTTCAAGCACCGGGATCTTCTCCGCGCAGCGGCTTTCTGCGTAGTTGCAGCGTGTGCGGAAGACGCAGCCGCTGGGCGGATTGATCGGCGAAGGCAGGTCGCCCTTCAAAACGATCTGTTCTTTCTGGCGCTCGATATCCGGGTCAGGAATCGGCACGGCGGAAATCAGGGCTTTGGTGTAGGGATGCTTGGGCTCTCGATAAATGGAATCTTTGTCCGCCAGCTCCATCACTTTGCCCAGATACAACACCATCACCCGATGGCTCACGTGGCGCACCACCGACAGATCGTGGCTGATAAACAGCAGCGACATGCCGAATTCTTTTTGCAGTTCCGTCAGCAGGTTAATGATTTGCGCCTGGATAGAGACGTCCAGCGCCGAAACCGGCTCGTCGCAGACAATCAGCTTGGGTTGCAGAATCATCGCCCGCGCAATGCCGATACGCTGACATTGTCCGCCGGAGAACTCGTGCGGATAGCGGTTGATCATCTGCGGCAGCAGACCTACTTTGTCCATCATGGCTTTGACTTTGTCGCGACGCTGCTGCTTGCTGAGTTCTGGATAGAACGTCATCAGCGGCTCAGCGATGATATCGCCGATAGTGCGGCGCGGGTTAAGGCTGGCCAGTGGGTCCTGGAAGATAATCTGCATGGACTTGCGGTGAGGACGCATGGTTTTGCTGTCCAGTCCCGCGATGTCCTGTCCCAGCCAGACGACCTTGCCGTCCGTGGGCGAAATTAACTGCAATACGGCCCGCCCCAGAGTGGACTTACCGCAGCCGGATTCGCCCACGATGCCCAGTGTTTCCCCTTCGCGCACTTCAAAGGATACCCCGTCGACGGCTTTTACAAAGCGGTCGTTTTTCTTGAAAAAGCCGTCACTGCCGAGAGGGAAGTGCACTTTCAGATCGTTGACGGTCAGTATGGTCTTGCCTGTGGGAATGGCGCTATTTCCCGCGCTTTGTTCAATTGCGTTGGCTTGGGTCATGAATGAGTCTCCAGAAGGCAGGCGCTCAAGCGATTCTCGCCGACTTTACGCAACGGCGGATCATCCAGCTTGCAGCGGTCTTGGGCGTACGGACAGCGGGGATGAAAAGAACATCCCTGAGGCAGATTTTGCAGGTTGGGCGGCTGCCCGGGAATCGCCTGCAAAGAGCTGTGTCCGGCGCCGTCCAGACGCGGCATGGAGGCCAGCAGTCCCATGGTGTACGGGTGCTTGGGATTGTAGAAAATCTCCCGTACGGTGCCTGACTCCACAATCCGACCGCCATACATCACCAGCACGCGATCGCAAAGCCCCGCCACGACGCCCAGATCGTGCGTGATCATGATGATCGCGGTATTCATTTCTCGCTTCAGCTCCGCCATGAGCTTGAGAATCTGCGCCTGGATAGTCACGTCCAAAGCTGTGGTGGGCTCGTCGGCGATCAGCAGGTCCGGCTGACACAGCAGGGCCATGGCGATCATCACACGCTGACGCATGCCGCCGGAGAACTCATGGGGATACATATCGAAGCGCTTGGCGGGTTCGGGAATACCGACTTTGCTGAGCATTTCGATACAAGTGGCCCGCGCCTCCTGCATAGAAACGCCTGTGTGCTCCACCAGTACTTCCGTCAATTGTTTGGAAACTTTAAGGAACGGATTCAGTGACGTCATTGGGTCCTGAAAAATCAGCGACATATCGCTGCCGCGCACTTTATTCAGCTTTTCTTTAGACAGGCCGAGAATTTCCTCTCCCTTGAAAAGCACGCTGCCGGTGGACTTACCGTTGTCCGCCAGCAGTCCCATGATTGACATGAACACCTGGGTTTTGCCTGAACCGGATTCTCCCACGATGCCCAGACTTTCCCCGGGAAACAACTGAAAGCTCACGTCGTTAACCGCATTCACCTTCCCATCGGGGGTGTTGAATTTGGTTTCCAGGTGGCTTACTTCCAATAAGGGTTGCATGATGAAAATCTCCGCCGTTATCTGTCTTTGGGATCGAGCGCGTCACGCAGCCCGTCGCCGATGAAGTTGAAGCAAAACAGGGTGGTGGCCAGGAAAATAGCCGGGTAAATCAGCATCCAGGGAGCCATTTCCATCAGCTTGGCGCCTTCGGAAATCAGCACGCCCCAGCTGGTCAGCGGCTCCTGCACCCCTAAGCCCAGGAACGACAGGAAACTCTCGGTCAGAATGACCTGGGGCACTGTCAGAGTGACGTAGACAATCACCGGACCCAGAACATTCGGAATGATGTGACGGAAGATAATTTTCAGGTTACTGACGCCGCCTGCGTGCGCCGCTTCGACGTATTCCTTGCGCTTGATGGATAGCGTCTGACCGCGCACGATACGCGCCATGGTCAGCCACTCCACCGCCCCCAGGGCGACGAAGATAAGGAATATGTTGCGGCCGAACACCACCATCAACAGGATGACGAAGAACATGAATGGCAGGGAGTACATGATGTCGACGAAGCGCATCATAAAGTTGTCCACCTTGCCGCCGAAGTAGCCGGAAATAGCGCCATAGGTGACACCGATAATCAGACTCACGCCGGTGGCGAGAATACCTACCATCAAAGACACGCGAGCGCCGTAGAGAACGCGGATAAACAGGTCGCGCCCGCTGCTGTCGGTGCCGAACCAGTGTGCGTTGGCGTAATCCGGAGCGGCCTGAATGCGGTCCCAATAGATTTCATCCAGTGGGTGCGGGCTCAGGAAAGGAGCGAAAATGGCCATGAGCGCGATGATGGCGAGAATCGCCATGGACACCACCGCCGCCTTGTTCTGGAACAAACGGCGTCTGGCGTCCTGCCACAAACTGCGCCCTTCGATGGAGTTTTCCGCATCGGGCATCATGGCGGCGAGCTTACTTTTTTGACTGTACATTGCTTGATCCTGGGATTGATTCATCTGCGCCTCCCATCAGTCGTGAAGACGGACTTTAGGGTCGAGCAGGCCGTACAGCATGTCGACGATGAGGTTCAGAACGATAATGAGCACGCCGTAGAAAATGACGGTTCCCATTACCAGGGGATAGTCCCGGTTGAGAGCGCCTTGGATGAAGTAACGACCGATGCCGGGAATATCGAAAATCGTTTCGATGACGACAGAGCCGGTGATGACGGCGGCGGTGGCGGGACCAAGGTAAGAAACTACTGGCAGCATGGCGCCTTTCAGGGCATGACGCAGCAGCACCAGACGCTCGCGCAGACCTTTGGCGCGTGCGGTGCGAATATAGTTGGAATGCAGGACTTCAATCATGCTGCCGCGGGTCAGTCGCGCGATATAGGCGATCTGCGGCAACGCCAGGGCGAGTACTGGTAGTACTTTGTATTGGAATGAGCCGTCACCCCAGCCCGCTACGGGCAACCAGGACAGATAAACACCGAAAATCAGGGTAAGCACCGGCGCCATGACGAAGTTGGGGATGGCGATGCCGGTCATGGCCATGGTCATCACGGAGTAATCGGCTGCGCTGTTTTTGCGCAAGGCGGCCATCGCTCCAAATAAGGTGCCGAATATGACTGCGAGGAAAATCGCCATACCGCCTATCTGTAAGCTTGCTGGGAAACCTCCCATGAGCAGGTCGGTGACGCTGAAGTCGCGGAATTTGTATGACGGCCCGAAATCGCCCACCAGGATCTTGCCGAGGTAGATGAAATATTGCTCCACCAGGGGCTTGTCCATGTCGTAGGCTTTCATAATGTTCGCTTCGATTTCCGGAGGCAGCGAACGTTCTTTATCCCAGGGACCGCCGGGTGCGATCCGCATCATGAAAAAAGCGATAGTAATAACGATGAGCAGGGTTGGAATAGACGCCAACACCCGCCGAATGAAATAGTTCAACATAACGGTTACGCAGAATAGGCTGAGCGGAGGCCGCCCATAAGGGCGCCTCCGCGAAAAGGTTTAGCGATTAATTCTCGATACTTAACCAGCGAGTGCGGTGGGTATCGTTGATAGCGTCTTTCCAGCCTTTGATCTTGGTGGAGACCAGGTTTTTGGACACGTAGTAGTAGATAGGAATGATGGGAGCGTCTTCCATGGCGATAGCTTCCGCTTTGCCCATGATCTGCGCGCGTTTCTTCAGGTCAGACTCAAGGTAAGCCTCTTCCATCAGCTTATCGTAGTCAGGATTGTCGTAGTTACCGTAGTTCAACGATTTGGAAGTACTTTCCAGCAGGAACAGGAAGTTCTGCGGATCGTTGTAGTCAGCCACCCAGCCAGCGCGAGCGACTTCGAAGTTGCCTTGCTTCAGTTCAGCGTAGTGAACTTTAACTTCGCTGTTGAACAGTTCAGTTTCAACACCGATCTTCTTCCACATTTGCGCAACCGCGATAGCGATACGCTTGTGGTTGTCGTCAGTGTTGTAGCGCAATTGCACTTTCAAATGCTTGTCGTCGCCGTAACCCGCTTCTTTCATCAGCTCTTTGGCTTTAGTGATGCGGTCAGCCATCGGCATGCTTTTCCAGGTGACGTAAGAAGGCTCTTTGTAGTTGCTGGTGCCGGGGGGAACCATGCTGTAAGCAGGCAGCTCGCCGGTTTTCAGCACCTTGTCCATGATGATTTCACGGTCGATGGCCATGGACAGAGCCTGACGGATGCGCTTGTCGGTGAATGGCGCGCGCTTGGTGTTGATCGGATAGTAGTAAGTGCCGAGGTAAGGAGCGATTTTGGTCTCCTCAGGCATGTTTTGACGCAGCCAGTCGATCTGGCCGGAAGGGAACTTGTAGATGCAGTCGATTTCGCCGGCGCGCATACGCTTGATCAGCGCCGCAGCGTCTTCCTGTGGGTAGAAGATAACGTTGTCGATTTTGACGTTAGCCGCGTCCCAGAACAGTTCGTTCTTGGTCACTTTGACGTGGGTGTTAGGCAGCCATTCCACCAGCTTGTAGGGGCCGTTGGTGGCGATATGTTCTTTCTTGGTCCAGTCCTTACCGTATTTCTCAACGATATGCTTGGGCACAGGGAAAGCGGTGTAGTGGGTCAGCATGCTGATCAGGAAAGGCGCAGGCCCTTTCAGCGTGATTTCCAGAGTTTTGTCGTCCAGTGCGTGTACGCCCAGATCTTCCGGCTTGGCTTTGCCAGTGTTCAGCTCTTCGCCGTTTTTGATGATATACAGCAGTGAAGCGTATTCCGCTGCGGTTTCCGGCAACAGGATACGGCGCATAGCGTACTCGAAATCCTGCGCGGTGACGGGCTGGCCGTCGCTCCACTTGTGATCGCGAATTTTGAATGTGTAAACCAGTCCGTCGTCGCTAACGGTCCAGCTCTCTGCGGCGCCGGGGATGGCGTTGCCTTCAGGGTCTTCGGTCGTCAGGCCCATAAAAAGATCCCCAGCGATGCGGTTCTCCCAGTCACCGCTGAGGAAATGAGGGTCCAGTGACGCCGGCTCACCCTGGTTGCCGATTCTTAGTGTTGTGTCAGCTTGGGCGATGGGCGCTCCCAGCAGAGAAAGTGTCAGCGTTAAGGCGGAAAATATTTTCCCTGTGCGAGATTTAAAACTCATAAAATCCTCTCGTCTTAATGTTGATGTCCCAATGGTTTTATTGTTTTTTCCATAGCGGACTGGTTACGAGGCTGACCCGTTTTCAGAGCGCAAGAGGCCTCTGTGATGGTACAGCATCAGTTTTAAGTTATTGTTTATTACGCATCATGCCAGTCATTGGACAACGAGTGTGGAGAGAGGCGCTAACTTGGTCAATCGAAATGCCGTATACCTATATGTACTTTTTGTATATCTACGTATTGATGTGGGGCGCCAGCCATGCTGGGCGTATCAAAACGGGGCGAAAGAGGGGATATGGTCATAACGCTTAATTTAAGCTCCCTTCAAGGCGATAGTGTCCGGGGCGCCGACTACTGTTTTTTGTCCCCGGCGCAATTTACACTTTGCGCGGTTTTTTTAAGACGAAAATGACGCTCAGGCCTGCTTTTTATGGCGATTCCCGGTAGAGAAATATTTCGCACCTATGACGAATTCGGGTGCATTCAGGTGTTTGACGACGGCCAGAAGCGCTATCTGGGGTTCGGCTCGAACGATGAACAAAGCTGTCTGCTGAAAGACAATCCCTCTTTACTGGCGCACGGCTATACTCGCGCCATGCTGTTGTGCCTGTTGCTGCATGAGCCGAGACGCGCGGTCATGTTGGGCTTGGGCGGCGGCAGCCTGATCAACTGTCTCTATCATCGGGTTCCTGACCTGCAGCTGCAGGCGGTGGAGTTGCGGGTGGAAGTGATGCGGGTGGCGCAGCGCTTTTTTCAGTTGCCGCGTGACGAGCGGGTGCAGGTTACCATTGCTGATTTCGCGTCTTACTTGGAGACGGCCCCGGCGCATTCCGCAGACTTGCTTCTGTGCGACGTATTCACCGGAGAGGGATTAGACGGCCGGCTGCTGCAACCGGCTTTTCTTGAGCAGAGCGACCGTCTTTTGAGCGACGATGGCTGGCTGGTGATGAACTGCTGGGTGGATCATCGCCTGGAAAAAGTCATGCTGGCGGAGTTGGGACGGCGCTTTCGCAGCGTCTATCTATGCGCGACCCAGGAAGGCAACTGGATTATCCTGGCGGGCAAGCCCGCCGTGGCGTTTGCGGAAAAACAGCTGACCGCCGCAGCGAAAAAGTTGTCGCCGCAGTTAGGCTTCTCCCTGGCGCCCTTCGTCAAACGCATGACCCGTTATCAGGCCTAGGGAACCTCTGAAAAACGTTGGCGCCTCGGACGCTGATTACTGCCGGGCGCTCCTCTCCAGCACAGCACAGACGTGGTCGACATCGTCCTGCGTGGTGCGCCAGTTGCTGAAGGCCGCTCGAATAGCGCTGCGTCCTCGCCATTGGCCTGGCGTCATGAAGACTTCGCCGGAGCCGTTGAGTCGCTGCAGAAAACCAGATACGTCAGCGTCATCCATTCCCTGTGGGCGAAACACCACGACATTAAGTTTGGCCGGCTTGAGTAATTCGTAGTCGGGTGATTGCTGTAACCACTGCGCCAGTCGCTCCGCCTGCGTACAATTGTCTTCCACAATGCGCCGGACACCGGCTTTGCCATACGCCAGCAAGCTGATCCACAAGGGCAGGGCGCGGAAGCGGCGCGAGTTCTCGATCCCCAGATTCATAAACGACGGCGTGACGCTGTCTACCGCCAGATAAGGCGCGGGCACTTCCAGGCAGGACTGTAACAGCGCCAGATGGCGACAGAAGAAGATGCCGCAATCGTAAGGCGTATTCAGCCATTTGTGCGCATCGGAGGTGATGGAGTCGGCGCGCTCCAGCCCCCTGGTCCAATCGCGACGATCTTCCAATAAGCGCGAGAACAAGCCGAAAGCGCCATCCACATGCAGCCAGGCGCCATGTTGCTCACACAGATCGGCGATAGCTTCCAGGTCGTCAAAATCCGTGCCTGTTACCGTTCCGGCGCTGGCGAGTACGATTTTTCCCGCACAGTCGCTGTTCTCCAGCGCAATACGTAAGGCGTCCACATCCATAGCTTCACTGTCAGCAAGCCGCGCTACCTGAACCAGGCGCTTGCGCCCCAATCCGGCGATCGCCATACCTTTCAGGGCGCTGGCGTGGGGCGTGGCGGAAAACACTTCCACCGCAACGTCTGATAACCCTTCAGCGGCGATATCCACGCCCTGTCTTTGGCCTGCAAACTGACGACCGCAGATAATCCCCAATAGATTGGAGGCCGTGGCGCCGGTGGTCAGGCAACCGGAAAAACTGTCCGGTAGATCGCAAAGGTCGAGCAGCCACTCAATGGTTTGAACTTCCAGGGCAGAGGCGATGGAGTCTCCCGGGGTGGACAGATTCTGATCCACCGCTGCGGCGATCCAGTCTCCCAGCAGCGCGGCTGGAGTCACTCCGCCGGTAACGAAGCCCCAATACCGGGGGCCGATAGCAGCGGCGAGATGAGGGCTGACCTCCTTGATGAAGCGCGCGACGGCGGCTTCCGCGCCTTCTCCAATCTCTGGCGCTGCTAATGCGGGGGGAGTGATGTCGGAGATCATGGCCGCTGGGCGATCATCGGCGGAACGGATGAAGTCCAGACACCATTGGCGGACGTCAGCGGTCAATCTGTCCAGATCGTGAAAGTCGTCGTGTAACTGTGTCATGGCGGCGCTCCTGAGTATGGTTAGTGAATATGCATTGCATTATCGGAGCAGGAGTGAAAGCATAACAGTGACAATTATATTCTATAAAAAGAGTACAATTTGCCTGCCTTATACCAGACCCTGGCGGAAAGCCTGATGCAAGATATCTATAGCGGTCGTCTGCAACCCGGGGAACGATTGCCCTCGGTGCGGCGTTTCAGCCGTCAGCGTGAGGTCAGCCTGACGACGGCGCTACAGTGCTACCGCCAGTTGGAGGCGGAAGGCTTTGTCCAGGCGCGACCGCAATCTGGTTTTTACGTGAGACATAAAGAGAAGCCCCCTGCGGGACCGGAGTTGCCGGTGTTCACCGGGCGCGCCGCGCGGGTCGCCAACATTGGGGCGATCGAAGAAGTGCAGGCTGTGTCCAGTCGTCGTGATTTCGCGCCTTTCGGCGTTTCCCTGTTAGCGCCTTCGCTGGTTCCATCCGACATGCTGCAGCGCAGCCTGATCCGTGCTTCCCGGCGCTTGGGCGAGCGTTTGTTTCATTACGGTCCAGCACAAGGCGATGCGGGGTTGCGGGAAGCGCTGGCGCGGCATTTCAAGGAGGATGGCATGGCGTTCTCGCCGGATGATCTGATGATCTGCAATGGCGGCATGGATGCGGTGAGTTTAGGGTTACAGCTGTGTACGCAACCCGGAGAAACGGTAGCGGTGCTCACCCCCTGTTTCAGTGGGCTATTGCAGGTGATAGAAAGCCTCGGACGCAAGGTGCTGGAGATTCCGTTGCATTATCGGGGCATCTACCCGGAGCGTTTGCGTGCAGCGATGGCGCGGTCGGATGTGAAGGCCTGCCTGTTGAGCGCCAATAATCATAATCCGCTTGGGTTTACTCTGTCGGCGCAGGAGAAAAAGGACATCGCCGCCTGGGCGGCCGCGTACCAATGCCCGGTGATTGAAGATGATATTTTCGGAGAGTGCGGCTATGGCCGCCAGCGACCGCTGCCCATTAAATCCTGGGATGACGAAGGCTGGGTGTTTTGGTGCGGCTCCGTATCGAAAACGCTGACGCCGGCGTATCGCCTGGGGTGGTGCGCGCCGGGTAAATGGCGACAGGCTGCGCTGCAGCATCGCCGGGCGCTCACGATCAGCGTCAACCAGCCTTTGCAAGCGGCCCTGGCGGACTTCATGCACTGTGGCGAATATCGCAGCCACTTGCGCAAGTTGCGGCTGAGTCTGGCGCAGCAGGTGGACGCCATGAGCCGGGCCGTATTGCAGTCTTTTCCTGCCGGCTCCACCGTCACAGAACCGGAGGGCGGGTATGTGCTTTGGGTGACCCTGCCGCCACAATGCGACGGCTGGCGAGTGTTTCAACGGGCGGCGCAGGAAGGCCTGAGTATTTCTCCGGGGACGGTTTTTTCCATCACAGAACGCTATCGTCACTGCATCAGATTGAATGCGGGCTGGCCGTTTGATGAAAAGGCGCAGGCGGCGGTGAGCAGGCTGGGGGAAATCTGCCGGGAGGCCGTGACGTAGCGGCTATTTTTTCTGAATGAAATCGCCCATGCGGGACTTTTCAAACAGCGACTCCAGGCGTCCGCTTGCGCGCATTTTCTTTAAGCCGCGATTGAAAGCCTCTATTAATTCATTGGCGTCAGGTACGCGACGGGATATCAGGAGATAGTGTTTCTCCTCGGACAGGGGCTTCAAATGACTGGTCACCATGCGGTCGACGCCGGGGGCGAATTCACTGGATAAAATGAAGTAGCCGACTTCAACATCTTCCGGCACCACATCCACCCGGTGTTTGAACATCATTTTGAAGCTGCTGACGATATCGCTGGCGTAGTCGTGGGCAATTTCCTCATTGCGCACCATGTCCATGAATTTGTCGTTGTAGTTGTAACCCAGCGTCAGTCCGAAGCGGTACTTTTTCAGATCGCTGAAATCTTTCCAGTCAAACTCGGCGTTGCGCAGATGGAAAAACACATACTGGGTGCTGGAGATCGGGTCGCTGTAAATGAAGTATTGGGTGCGCTCTTCGCGATAGGCCCACAGGATGGAGCCGTCCCACTCTCCGTCCTGTGCGCTTTGCAGGGCGCGCTTCCAAGGCAGAAAAGTGAATTTGACTTCGTAACCTTCGCTGGCGAAGGCCTCTTTGACGATCAGCGATACGACGCCATCGTACTTAAGGTCCTGAGAGACGTAGGGCGGCCATTCGCCATTGGTGAGGCGGACGACGCGTTTGGCGTCGGCGGCGTGAGCGAAGGACATCAGGCTCAAAGCCCACCCAAGAAGCAAGAAGCGCCAGAGACAGGTATTCATGGTTAGACGGCCGTGCAAGTGAAAAACATATCCTGCGAAAGACTTTGAGCCTTTCCCGTTATGTCATCATGACAATCCGCTAATAGGTTTAAGTGTATGCGAATTGCCGCGGTTCGCAAACGCAAGCAAGGAACGCAGTGGCGAACTGCGACCGAGACTATACTCATTAAAGCGTCGCCCGATGCGGCTCAATTGCAATCTAAGGAACCCTGATGAGGCGCCTGACGGAAAGACTATTATTCACTCTTGTTTTCATCGCCATGATTGACGGCGCGATGGCGAAAGAAAAGATTTTGCTGGTGACCCAGGATTTCCCTCCATTGCAGGTGATGACGGGGCATGGCGAGTACACCGGCTTCGTGATCGACTTTATGAAGGAAGTGGTGGCGGACGTCGCCAAAGACAACGACATTGAGAGCAGCATTATGTTCGCGCCCTGGAAGCGGGCGATGCTGTTGGCGGAGGATCAGCCGAACGTTGTTTTCTTTTCCCTGTCGCGCACCCCTGAGCGAGAGACCAAATTCCACTGGCTGGGATGGGTGGCGCCTTATGATGTGTATCTCTATAAACTCAGCTCCCGGGAAGACATTCAAGCGAAGGGCTGGGAGGATATCCTTGGCAAGGGTTACAGCATCAGCGTGCAAAGCGGCAGTAACTTTGAAGAGCTGCTGAAGCGCAAGGGCATTGGCTTCCCACCGGACAATACGGTAGTGGAGACGGTGGTGCATAATTCGCAGAACATCATGCGTGAGTATCGCGGATTTACGGATCTCATGATGCAGGTCGAAGTCAGTTTTCCCATTCGCCTGAAAGAGGTGAATCTCAACCCGTCCAACTTTGAAAAGCTGTTCAGAATCGAAGAGCTGTCGGGACGCTTGTGGGCGGTGGTGAGTCCGAAAACGTCTGAGGCAGTCAAACAGGCGTTACAGAAAAGCTTTGATCGTTTGAAAGCGGCGGGACGGGATAAAGAGCTGATGCGCCGTTACTTCGTGGAGCCGCCTGCGGATGCTTTATTGGAAGTGGAAAGAACCTTGGAGAGCCGCGTCGCCTGGCCAAGCTGAAACCGCAGTTCGTTTGGGCTGGTCAGGATATACGGACGCTGGCGACCACTCCCTCACAGCGCAGAGAGCCCAGGGTGGAGCTGGACGTGTAGATAAAGAAACTGCCGCCATCCACGTCGATCGCCGCCACTTCTATGGAGAACTGTTCGGACATGCGGTTCGCCTCGCTCAAGGCGTCACTCCCAGACTTCAGAAACACGGTGGCGCCGCTTTCAAGGCCTGCGATATCGCCTTCCAGCGGCGCAGGATCATCGCAACCTGAATTGACGGCGATATGGAACTGAGCGTCACACCCACCTAACCAGGGCGATACGCATAGCGTCGCCATAGCGACCCAGCTAATAAGCTTGCTCATGAGCGGCCTCTTCCCCGTGGACTTGAATCGAGTATACGCCTTTGAAGCGGATGACGTCATGGTCTGGCGGGGCGTCGGCGGCTCTCCCAGATAGATAAGGTGTCCAGCAGAGTGCGGGCGCAGGCGGCGGGGTTGGCCTGGAGCAGAAAGTGAGGGCCTTGGATGCGCGCCAGGCGGTTGTCAGGGAAATGCTGTTGGATCTCCAGCGCTTTGCCTGGCTGCACTAAATAATCGTCGCTGGCTTGCAAGTAGATAGATGGCAAAGAGACCGGCTCGCGACGCCATTGCAGATGTTGCAGCGTCTCCAGGCGAGCCTTGAGCGTCGCCGTCGGTACGGAGCGTACTGCGGCAGTGAAACGTTGCAGGAAGTCATCGCCGACATCCGGGCCCAGCAGCAGGCGTCGCTGCGTCCAGCTGGAAAAAGGCAGTCGCATCATGCCTTGCAGCGGCAGCCGCCGACCGACGCATACCGCCCAGGGACTGGGAGTAGACAAAAACGTGGCGACGAAAATGACGCCTTGCAGGCCAGGGACGCCATCCGCCGCCAACAGCGCGCCGATAGGGCCGGAAAAGGACTCGGCCAGCAGATAGAAATCGTCGTCAGGAAGCTGCTCGCGAACGTAAGCGGCCAGCGAGTCATAATCCTGGGCGCCGGTTTGCGGTAGCGGAATAATTTGCGTTTCAATCTGGGGGATACATTCCAGAAATGGCGTAAACAAATCCCCGGTTCCGTCCATGCCCGGCAACATCACTAGTTTTGGTTGTGATTTCATCGCTGATGCGCATCCTTGCTGGCGGTCATTATTTCGTCCTGCAGTTTTTCCAGGTCGTCCAGTATGCGGATGAACTTGCGTCCGAACGGGGTGATTTCATATTCCACACGCGGCGGGATTTCCGGGTAGGCGATGCGTTTGATAATGCCGAAGCTCTGGTTTTTGCGCAGGCAGTCGTTAAGCACTTTGGTCGTCAGGCCATCCACCCGCCTCACCATTTCTCCGGGGCGATTGACGCCGTTCGCCAGCAGACTGAAGACGGTCAGCGACCACTTGCAGCCATAAATGGTTTCCACCATACGGGCGCTTTCCAACGGGGGCGTTTTCAAAGGGACGGTATCTTCGGACATAGACTCGAAACCATTAACGGACGACGACGGCGTCAGGACTGCAACGACCCCAGATAATAAACAAAAAGACCCGCAAACCTAAATAAGATTTCCGGGTCGTCCGTCATGGGAAGGGATTATTCCGCCACTGCGTCAGCCTGTAGCGATTCCCCTGATTCCCCGAACAAACCGCGCACCACCTGCCAGCCCATGGCGAAGGCGCCGACGATAAAGATGATGTCGCCGAGAGTGCGCGCCCAACGTAGAGTTTCCATGATGTCCTGTTGCATAAATATCTCGCTGCGCGCGTACCACAAGCCCTGGCTGGCGCTGGCGTGGAATTGCAGCAATCCTATCGGCGCCAGGCTGACGACGACCATCAACGCGAGTCCCGCGTTCAGCCACCAGAACCCGGCTTTCATCAAGCGATCGCTAAAGACCATATGGGGACGGATATAGCGCAGCACCAATAGAGTGAAGCCCAGGGCCAGGAAACCGTAGACGCCAAACAGCGCCGAGTGGGCGTGTACTGGCGTGGTGTTCAATCCCTGGATGTAATACAGCGAGATCGGCGGATTGATCAGGAAGCCGAAAACGCCCGCTCCCAACATGTTCCAGAAGGCGACGGCGACAAAGCACAATAGCGGCCATTTCAGGTTTTCCATCCATGGCGCCCGCGCTTTTAAACGCCAGTTCTCCCAGGCTTCGTAGCCCAGCACAATCAAGGGAACCACTTCCAGCGCGCTGAAGGTGGCGCCTACCGCCATCACCGGCGTCGTGGTGCCGGCGAAGTAAAGGTGGTGAAACGTTCCGGGAACGCCCCCGAGCATAAACAGTGAGGCCGAAGCCAGACTGGCGGTGGTCGCCATGGGCCGCGACACCAGTCCCATGGTGGAGAAAATAAACGCCAGCGCGGTTGTGGCGAATACTTCGAAGAAGCCCTCTACCCATAAGTGCACCACCCACCAGCGCCAGTATTCCATGATGGAAAGGTGGGTGCGCTCTCCGTAGAAGAACGCGGAGCCATAAAACAGGCCAATAGCGATCACTGACGCGGTCAGCAACGCAAGCAGATTTTTGTCGCCGGGTCGGCGTAAGCCATTGACGATGCCCCGCAGCATCAATACGAGCCAGAATGCGACGCCGAGGAATTTGCCAATTTGCCAGAGCCGCCCCAGATCTACATATTCATAGCCTTGATGGCCGAGCCAGAAATTCAGTTCCGGTGGCAGAATCTGGGCGATCGCCAGCCAGTTGCCGACAAAAGATCCGACCACGACCGCCACCAGCGCCCAAAACAGGATGTCGACGCCCAGCTTCTGATATTTGGGGTCTTTGCCGCCGTTAATAATGGGCGCGAGAAACAAGCCTGCGGCAAGAAAGCCAGTGGCGATCCAGAACAGCGCGCTCTGAATATGCCAGGTGCGCACCAGGGAGTAGGGGAACCATTGGGAGACATCAAGACCGTAAAAATGCTGGCCTTCGACGGTGTAGTGGGCGGTGAAGCCGCCAATCAGCACTTGGAAGGCGAACAGGGCGACAATCAGGAACAGGTATTTGCCCAGCGCCTGTTGAGAAGGCGTCAGCGCGAAACGGGTCAGTGGATCTGATTGCGGCGCCACAGGCTCCGCTACGTCATGTTTATGCAGGAACGCCCAGCCCCAAATTAGCAGGCCGACGCCGGCGATCAGTAGCGCGACGCTGACAATGGACCACATGATGTTTTCAGCGGTGGGGCGGTTGTCTATTAACGGCTCATGAGGCCAGTTGTTGGTGTAGGTGACGTCGCTGTCAGGTCTTTGCGTGGCCGCTGCCCAGGCGGTCCAGAAGAAAAAGGCGGCGAGCTT
The DNA here is from genome assembly GCF_004135205.1 of Hahella sp. KA22. NCBI lineage: Bacteria > Pseudomonadati > Pseudomonadota > Gammaproteobacteria > Oceanospirillales > Hahellaceae > Hahella > Hahella sp. KA22. The sequence continues at coordinate 1,217,089 of NZ_CP035490.1, forward strand.
CTCTCTGCGCTGGGCGTCGGGCAGAGTATTTTCCTTCATGGCGTAACTTTCGCGAGTTCCCTGTAATTCCGCCGCGTCGCCGAACAGGCGGCTGTAGTAATCCGCGATATCCGCCATGGCTTGCGCGCGGCGGGGGCTCACTGTCGCCGCCCCACTGTCTGTGCTGTAAGTGTTGGTGCGGTATTCGCTTTTCAGACGATGGCGCAGGATGTTTTGCCGTTCGTCATCCAGGTCCGTATAAGCGGCGCCATAGACCTCCTGCGCCGCCAGCTCCAGCCAGCGCTCCAGTTCACGATGCAGCCAGTCTGCGGTCCAGTCCGGCGCCTGATAAGCGCCATGGCCCCAGATTGAACCCAATTGCATGCCGCCAACGGATTGCCAGGCGGTTTGTCCATCGAGAATATTTTCCTGGGTAAAAATGGTCTCTCCCGTCGTGGCGACATAGCGTTCTGGAATCGGCGGCGCCTGCCGGTAAACCTCGCGGCCAAAGAAACCGAGCAAGCAGAAAGTGACGCCCAATACGGCGATGAGCAGCCACCAGAGTTTGCGGTATTCAGACATGGGCGTCCTCCACAACATCGGTGAACAGAATGTTGTTCTCCAGATGGATGTGCTGCATTAGATCGTCTCGCAACTGGGCGAGGCCGGCGTACAGCGCGCGCCAGGTGTTGCAGGCGCCTTTGGGCGGCGTGATGTTGTTGGTCAGCGCCTCCAGATGCGCCAGTGCGTCGCCGTGCTGATCATGTTCCATACGCATGACGGAAATCGGGCCTTGCGCCTGCATGCCGCTCATTCCCGCCAGTAGTATGGGGAATAGAATGTTCTCCTCTTTCATCATGTGGCTTTCCAGCTCTTGGAGCATCTCCGTCAGATGCTGGGCCAGTCCATTGGGACATTCCTCTCGTTCCCCATGGACATGCTCCACGCGGCGAGCGAGGTGTATCAACTCCGGAAGCTGCTCGCGATGGCGGGCGTGGTAGCGGGTGAGAATATGGTCAATCAGCTCAGGGCGACCGGCGTTGCTCCAGTTATCATCCGGCTCCTCCTGCAGAGCGTTAAGCTGATCCAGAACAACCTCCGGCTCCAGCTCCTTCTCAGCCAGGGCGTCTCGTAGTTTCTTGGCCCCTCCGCAACAAAAATCCAGATGGTATTCACGAAAGAGGCGGGTGGAGCCGGGGAGGTTGCGAGCGATCCAGCCGACGGGGCGATCAAGTAAGGTCATGGCGGGTTTCCTTTGATAGTGATTAACTCGCCATAACAATGGCAACCTTTATGCCATAGGTTAAGTTATTGATATATATGATATAAAAATTATATATGGTGTTTTTTACCCAAATCGAATAGGGTGATAAAAACCCTTCTAAGGTGATTAATACCATGATTGAAGCCAGCCTATTGGCGGACCTGGTGACGGAACTGCCCCATGCCGTGCGTTATCAGCGCTTAATGAACGCCATGCGGGAGTATTTTCGCTGCGGCGCGGTGGCGTTATTACGGCTTGATGGCGACAGTCTGCGGCCGCTGGCGGCGGAGGGGCTGGTGCTGGAAACCCTGGGGCGCCGCTTTATCATCGCCCAGCATCCCCGGCTTGCGGCGATTCTGGCCAGTCGGCGGCCGGTGTGTTTCCCTAGTGATTCGAGCCTGCCCGATCCCTACGACGGACTGCTGGAAAGCTGCGTCGGCGAGCCTCTGCCCGTGCATGACTGTATGGGCGTGAGCCTCTATGTGGATGGCGCACTGTGGGGAGCGGTGACCCTGGATGCGTTGCAGGAAGGAACTTTTGATGCCCGGGCGCAACAGGATCTGGCGCGTTTCACGCTGATCATCGAAGCATCGGTAAGAGTGACCCGACTGGAGCAGGAGCGCAGGAATCTGGCGCTGATGCGCCAGGATGGAGATCGGCGTGGCGTAGCGCAGGAGGAAGGCGAGATTATTGGCTCCAGCGACAGCATCAGAAACCTGTTGCGGGAACTGGACGTGGTGGCGGACTCAGAACTGCCGGTGCTGCTGATGGGGGAAACCGGGGTGGGCAAGGAGCTGTTTGCGCGGCGGCTGCACAGTCGTTCGCCGCGTCGGGAGCGCCCATTGATCCATGTGAATTGCGCGGCGCTGCCGGAGTCTTTGGCGGAAAGTGAGTTGTTCGGTCATAGCAAAGGCGCTTTCTCCGGGGCTTCGGCGGATCGCGCAGGTCGGTTTGAGGCGGCGCAAGGCGGGGTGATCTTCCTGGATGAGGTGGGAGAGCTGCCCCTCGGCGTGCAGGCTAAGTTGTTGCGGACTTTGCAGAATGGTGAGATTCAACGCCTGGGCGAGGACCAGCCCAGACAAGTGGATGTACGGGTCATCGCCGCGACCAATCGACAGTTGAAGGACAGCGTTCGCGCCGGCGACTTTCGGGCGGATCTGTATCACCGTTTGTCCGTCTATCCTGTATGGATTCCACCGTTGCGCGAGCGGGGTTCGGATGTGCTGGTGCTGGCGGGACACTTTCTGGAATTAAACCGCTCCCGCCTGGGCGTGCGCAGTCTGCGGCTGTCGCGTGCGGCGGAGCAGGCGCTGTGCGCGTACTCCTGGCCGGGCAATGTGCGGGAGCTGGAACATGTCATCAGTCGCGCGGCCCTCAAAGCGATCAGCCGGGGCGCCAATAGAAATGACATTGTGACGCTGGATGCGGCGTTACTGGACCTGGACTACGGCGACGCCATGTCGGCGCCCAGAGAAAACCCGCTGTCTGAAAGCGTGAGTTATCCGCGTGTCCGTTCTCTGCGCGCAGTGGTGGAGGATTGCCAGCGCGAAGTTATCCGTGAGTCGGTGAATCGCCACGATGGCTCCTGGGCCGCCGCCGCTCGTGAGCTGGAGGTGGATTCGAGCAATCTGCACAAAATGGCCAAGAAACTGGGGCTGAAATGAGCCGGCCGCCGGTGGCGCTCATGCTGGTTAAGCCCTGGTTGCCGCCATCAGCGGTAGTCAGCAAGATCAATCAGGCGAATCTGCGCATGCGCTGCCACACTGCTCTCCGTTGAGGCGAATATGGCGAATGAGACGACGGTAACCACTTATCAAAATCGACTGCGGCGCGTGTTGGCGTACATTGACCAGCATTTGTTTGATGACTTGAGCGTCGAACAGCTGAGTCAGGTCGCTCACTTCTCCAAATTTCATTTCCACCGGCAGTTTTCTGCGAGCATGGGAATGGGCGTATACAAGTATGTGCAATGGCGACGGCTGAAAAAAGCCGCTCATGAGCTGGCCTATCGCAGTCGTTATAGCGTGACGGATATTGCGTTGAATACTGGGTTTGACAGCTTGGAAGCCTTTTCCCGCGCCTTCAAGAAAGCATGCGGACAAACGCCTTCCCAATTTCGGCGACAACCGCGTTGGGAGCCTTGGCGAGACCATGATGAATTTCTTTTCAAAGCGAGGGCGGACATTATGCAGACGGATATCTCGAACTATGCCATCAATATCGTGGAACAGGAGGCCATTCCTGTTGCGGCGCTGGAACATCGTGGCGCTCCAGAATATCTGGGCGAGTCCATCCGACGCTTTATCGAATGGCGTAAAGCCAACAAACGGCCTCCCTCAATCAGCGCCACGTATAACATTCTGTACAACGATCCAGAGACTACGCCAGCGGAGGCGTTCCGCATGGACTTGTGCGCAGGCGTCAACTCAGCGATTGAAGAAAATCCTTACGGCGTTATAGCTAAAACGCTTCCGGCGGGGCGCTATGCCGTGCTGCGCCATATCGGGCCCGACGCCGGCATGCGGGCGGCTTTCCACTTCTTGTATGGCGAGTGGTTGCCTGGGAGTGGGGAAACATTGCGTGACACCCCTTGCTTTCTCCAACGCGTGACAATGTACCCAGACGTTCCTGAACATGAAGCGGTCATCGATATCTATTTGCCATTGGTTTGATCAGCCCCGCGCTGCCAAAAAGGTTCTTCTTCGACCCAAATCCAGCAATAATGCGAGCCAACGTTGAGAATCAGGAATGAGAGATAGAGATGCTGCGTATTTTGGGGATTCTATTATTGCTGTCGCTGACCAGTTGCGGTTTTGTGGAAGGCGTTGATGACGCCAAGGCCGCCGCTGCAACCTTTTTTGACGACAGAATCAAGGAGGGCGGCCCCGGAGCGGACCGCTTTTACTCGTCGCACTTTATCGATTCCGTGGACCCTGAAGAGTGGGAGAGCATTCGTCGGTTGGTGCAAAAGGCCAATGGCGACTTGCGTAGCTACTCCCTTGATACATGGCGCGCGCAGGACAAAGTGCAGACAAATGGGTTGTCCGGTATGTATGTGACGCTCACTTACAAGACGACCTATACAAACGGGGAGGGCGAGGAGACGCTGATTTTGTTCAGGAATGACGACAGCCCGCAATATAAGGTGATGTACCATCATTTTAATAGTGAGTCGATCAACCGACTCGTCAAACAAGGGATTGATGAGGCTGCCAGTAAGCCGGAAGCGATCAAACCCATCGCCGTCAAAGGCGCTGACAAGTAGCTTGTTGCGGCGCTTAAATGAAAATGACTGCGAAACTGGCTGAGTGGCGTCTGGGGTGGAAACTTTATTTCTTTCTGTACGCGCTGATTGCCGTTGTGTTTGCGGTGATTATCACGCAGGCGCTATTTGCCTGGCATGACTATGTGGATTTAGCGTTTTTCTACATTAACCTGGCGGCGATTTATGGTTACGCCTTTAACAAAAGAGTAGGGAGGCCCGGGTTCTGGAAATGTCTGCTCTGGGTTTATCCTGTCTGGTCGCTGCTATATCAGTTTGTCTTGCCGTTTGGATATGACTTCCCCCAGTTGGGCATGCGGGCTCACGCTAACTGGACAATGATATTCCCGTTGGGCGTTACCGCCGTCAGCTCCCGCTGTATTTATAACTATGGATTTAAGTCGCAGGGCTTATGGCGGCGTTAATTCAATTCGTTAACCATATCGTGAAATGAGAATGGAATAATTGAGGATCAACGAATGAGCGACTTGTATGCGCCGCCCAAAAGCGAAGTGTCGGAAGGCGAAATGGCGATTAAAGAGCCAATCGTCATATGGAGAATATTCTTTGTGGTTTATGTGCTGTTGAATCTGTTCGCAGCGCCATTTTTGATTATGTCCTTCATTGGCGGAGACTATCTGGAGATAGAGCTTAACGCTGGCGCGCTGGACTATCTGGACTGGCTGATACAATGCGCCATGATGGTTGGGCTGTTTGGGTACGCATTTTCCAGGCGTATCGGCGGAAGGGCGCTATGGAGAGCGGCCTTGCCTGCATATGTCGTCTGGTATGTGTCATACGCTTTTATCCTGCCGTTTGGCTTCGGCGTGCTTCCATACAATGAGCCGCCTACTTTGGATTGGACGATGGCGATTGACCCGCTGTTTACCCTGGCGGTAGCGCAGGCGCTATATCTATACGGCTTTTCATCGGATCACCTTTGGCGAGAGCGCTGAACCGGTGGTTCCAGCCCGTTAATAGACGTTACTCAATGGGATACTCTCTGCCGTATTTCTCATAAAGCGGCAGGAGCTGATGGGTTTCAATGAGGTAAGCGACGCCTTCGTTATATTTCTCGCGCAGGTATTCGCCACGTTCGTTTTTGGCGAAGGTCATGTACAAGAAAACCCGGGTCACCGGCTCAGTGCGAAACTGGGTTTTATCCACCAGAATATTGCTGAATGTGATATTGGTCTGACGCAGGTTATCGAAGTAGTAGTCCGCCCGTTTTAAATAGACTTTGGAGAGCGCGCTTTCTCTGGAGTTCAGATCCTCTCCCTGCAGATACTGCTTCACCTTATCGTCGATATAATCCGTGTAACCGCGAATCCATACGCCGTTTTTCCCCTCCAGCGACGTCACTCCTTTCCATTCGCCAAAGTGCTCCGGCAGAAAGGTGACGGCTTCAGTGATAACGGAAATAGGGTAGAGCGCTTGCGGATACTCATCGGTAGGATCGAGGCCGCCGTACATATCGGCATGTCCGTCTTGCACCATCAGCTCGGCGCGTTTCCACGGCACGATAATCTGATTTACCTCGATATTCACATGCTTGAAGGCAGCGAAAATGACCTCGTTGTACAGCCCTGTTCCGTCTTTTTCCACGCTGCCTTCCCACTCTGGAGTGGCCCAGGTCACGCGCTGCGGCCCCTCTGCATAGGCGAGGTGGCTGAATAAGCTGGTGAGAATAAGTAATGCGAGTGGTTTGAGCATCTTGCGTCCAATCAGATAATGCCCGGGATATCCGGCGGAATAATAGTACAAGCCAGCTCTAATGCGAAGGAGGAGATGCGGCATTTGTATGTCCCTAACCGGCGTTGTCGCGCAATGATATTTTTTTCTTGTCTGAAATCAACAATCTATACCGATAAGTGCCTACCTGACCAATTTGTGCTTACTTTTTTGACGCTCTCTGGAAGCCTACTCTGAGCGCCTGTTTCGAGTGACTTTAGAGAGGTGAAACATCATGCAATTGGTACAAGGTTCCTGGGCGTTGATCGTGGGCGGCTCCAGTGGAATGGGATTGGAAATTGCGCGTAGGATGGCGGCTGCGGGCGTGAATATCATGTTGGTTGGCAAGCGTCCGGAAAAACTACGGCTGGCTGGCGACGCATTGCGGGGCGCTGCGGAAATCAGGACGTTTATCGTGGATCTTTATGACGACGAGCAAGTCACTGGTTTGATAGATCAACTTAATGATCTGGGGGAACCCATTCGCTACCTGGTGAACGCCGCCGGATATTTCAATCCCAAACCGTTCCTGCAGCATACGCCAGCGGATTACGACGCCTATCTGGGATTGAATAAAGCGTTGTTCTTTATCTCCCAGGCGGTCGCTGCGAACATGCGCAAGCATGGCGGCGGCGCCGTTCTGAATATTGGGTCCATGTGGGCGAAACAGGCGGTTAAAGCCACGCCGTCCTCCGCCTACTCCATGGCGAAGGCGGGTTTGCACGCGCTGACTCAGCATATGGCGATGGAGCTGGCGGACGATGGCGTTCGCGTCAACGCCATCGCGCCGGCAGTAGTGAAAACGCCTATCTATGAAGCCTTTATCGCTCCTGAAGAGGTCGACGAAACCTTGGCGACGCTAAACGCGTTCCATCCTATTGGTCGGATTGGCGACGTCGGGGATGTGGCGAATGCGGCGATATTTCTGCTGTCAGACCAGGCGGACTGGGTGACCGGCGCGATATGGGACGTGGACGGCGGCGTGATGGCGGGACGCAATTAGCTCGCCTCATGCAGGGCTCGCTCGCTGCGTGGTCGGCGAGGGCCCTGCTATACTGCCGCGCCATATCTCTTAATACGCTATACAGGAGTAGCAGTGTAATGGATGAGACAGTGAACAGGAGACTGCGCTGTGCGGTATTGGACGACTATCAGAATGTGGCTAAGACCTATGCGGATTGGAGTGCGCTGGAAACGCGCATAGATCTACAGGTGTTCAATCGCCATCTTGGCAATGAAGATGAGGTCGCTGCGCAACTGGCGGACTTCGATATTATTGTCCTCATGCGTGAAAGAACTCCCTTTGGCGCCTCTCTGTTAAATCGCTTGCCGAGGTTGAAGCTGCTGGTGACCTCCGGGCCTCGTAACGCCGCCATCGATATTGTCGCCGCTGCCGCTAATGGCGTGACGGTATGCGGCACCCAAGCCTCCAAAGCGCCGCCGACTGAGCATACCTGGGCCTTGATACTGGGTTTGGCGCGCCACATAGCGATAGAAGACGCTGCATTTAAAGCTAATGGGCCTTGGCAAAATACAGTAGGCGTTGATCTCGCAGGGAAAACGCTCGGTTTGCTGGGGTTTGGTCATATTGGCCAGAAAGTGGCGACGATTGGTCAGGCGTTTGGCATGAATATCATCGCCTGGAGCGCCAATCTCTCTGCGGATTTGACCCGCTCAATGGGCGTGACGCTTGCGGAATCGAAGGACGCTCTGCTGGCGTGCAGCGATATCGTCTCCATACATCTGGTGTTAGGAGAGCGCAGCCGGGGGCTGATTGATGCGGAGGCGTTGTCGCGGATGAAAAAGTCTGCGTTGTTGATTAATACTTCCCGCGCTCAAATCGTCGACCAGACGGCGCTGGTGGAAGCGCTGCAGCAGAAGCGCATCGCCGGGGCGGGATTGGATGTATTTGAACAGGAGCCTCTGCCGGAAGGACATGTTCTGCGCACGTTGCCGAATGTGCTGGCGACTCCTCACCTGGGCTATGTCACAGAGAATAACTATCGCACTTACTACACTCAGATCGTCGAAGCGATTCAAGCTTACCTGGATGGCGCGCCGATTCGGGTGATGAGCTGATCCGTGACGATCAGCGCCACTCGCAGTTACTTTCAATGCTGGCCGCGCCCAGATGCACATATCTTCGCTTCCGCGTCAGTTCGCAGGTAAAGCGCAGGGGGCGTCCCGCCAGCTCGTCATTGGGCTCCGGGCCGATTTTGATCGTGCTCCAGATCAGGTGTTCAGTGCCGTTTACATCGACGTAAATGGTTTGCGCCGCCCGGAACGGGATCGGCAACAGCGTCGCCAACAGAGAAGTTTTATATAAAGCGGGCAGGCGGAAGCTCCCATCCTGGGCGGTGCGTACGCTGTCGGAGGATTTTTGACGCCATTCGACCCAGCGGGTCACTGTGGCGCCTGATACAGGTTCGCCAGCGTAGGTAATCACGCCGTAAACTTCTGAAAATAGGCATACTTTGCCGATCATATCCAAGACTCCCATGTCTTGCGCAGACATCATGGCTAGCGTAGAGAAGGATAGCATGTTTCCCTGTAAAGATTATGTAAGGGGTTAATTTTAATATATATTTCATGCTGGCCTCCCAGTTGGCGATAGCGCGCGGCGCAGGCCGGGGAGATGCATGCCTCAACAGAATCTGGACAGAACGGAGAGTGAAGAATGATTTTCAGCAGAGATGGATATAGGGATATCAAAAAGATTCTCGCCCTGGGGGCGATGCTTGCGCTAGGCGCATGCGCCCATCAGAGCGCCAAGCCTCCCATACAGAAAAACCTGAGCCAGGCGTATGCTGATGCGGTCAGGGATGCTGAAATTGTAGAGCCGAATGAGATATCCAAAAACCTGACGGCGATTACGCCGCTGAATCCCGCTCTGGAATGGAGTGGCGACCGGCAAAAAGTGTTGGTGACGACATGGACATCCTGGGACGGCTACGACAACTCAGTGGGCCAGATGCAGGCTCTGTCCAGAGAAGTATGGGTGACGGTGGTTCCTGAAGTGAAAAACTTCTGTCGCGCTCGCTATAAGTTTCCAGAACAGACCATTTTGCGACTGGAGCAATTACTGGGTTTGCCGCCTGGAGATAATAAAACCAAGTTTGTGGAAATGTGGGTGAGTCCGTCAGATCTGTTCCGCCCCTCTCCAGATCCGGAAATCAGCGATCATGAAGCAGAGCTGGACTTCCCGGTCTCCGACCGGTTTGTCACTGTCAGCAAAGAGCACAAGGAATGGTTCAAAAATTTGCGCAAAACGTCCTACGGCGAAAACGGCTATCCCTGGACTCGCTTGGGTTACACCTATGACTGGGGTAACCCGGAGTCGGAAGTGGGATTGAGCGAATTTGTCATACGCACCGGAGCCAATGTCAAAGTGCACAGCGTGACCAAGACAATCAAATACTGCGAATAACCGAGAACGGCGGCTCCGGGCGCGCCCGGAGCTTAGCTCAGGTAAATCTCCACGCGCTCTTTGCCCTTGCCGACATTTTTGCGTTTCATGGAGATGCGCCCGACTTCGCCTGTGCGGGTCAGATGCGTACCGCCGCAAGGGACCTCTGCAAATCCCTCCACCCGCCAATAACGTCTTTCCGCATCTTCGTCGCTGAAATCGCTGATGATGTCGCGGTTTTCGTCAATAAGGCGCTGTGCGTCTGCGTCGATATCTGACAACAGAGGAGAAATGCTTTGAGGCCAGGAAAAGTCGATACGCGCCTTTTCCTCGGCGATATGCGCGCCGACTTTATCGACTCCGCCCAGCTTGCGATAGAACAGTTCGAGCACCAGTTCCGCTGCAAAGTGCAGTCGCATAAGGCGATATCGTCTTTCCCAGTCAATGGTGATTTCCACAGGATCGCCGACTTGGAGCGCATGATCTTCCGGCAGCTCGTAAAAAATTTCCTGCTCTTCCTTGCGCGCGCTGATCACTCTGAATCCGCCAATGGTTCCATGATCGCTTTCCTGACCGCCGGAAAATGCGTAAAAGATAGTTTCCTCAACCGTTATCACTGCGCCCTGGACGCTGGTGACGTAGGTGCTGAGAGTCGTGAGATAGGGGTCTTCCCAGAATATTTTTCTTGTCATACTTCAGCCTGAAAAAGTCCTTTAAACAGATACGCGGAATCTTCGCCAACCATAGCCGCGTTTGCAAGAGGGGAGGCGCTCAATGACCATCCTGATTACTGCTTTTGACCCGCTCCAGAATATTGCACCAAAGCTGTAGGGGAGGGATGGTGGCGTAACCAGATTCCTGAGCGTCATTGCATTCGATGATGATCCAATGTCCTTGTCGGGTTTTGGCGATATCTATAACCAGAAAAGGAACCTTCAAACGCCCCGCCGCTGCCTGGGCAAGCTGTAAGCCCTGCCTCAGGTCAGGCGCGCTGTAATCCGAGGGCCAATACCTGCCATAGCCGACGCACTCGCCATGCCACTAGAATGTCCTGTACTCCAGAGACGGACTTATTTTTCCCGGAATACCGCCAGGGGCGGGCAGAGCTCCACAGGCGTGTAAAAGAAGTCTCCAAATTAACGCCGCTATCGAAGAGTGACAATAGCGTGTAAAGCCGCGACGGCTCAGCCGCCGCTTAATTTTATGATCTGACCGTCCCTGAATCGAAAGCATGTCGCATATCAGGCTAAGCTATACGTAGATAGTAAGACTTTGCTTGGGTGAGTTGCGTATAGGCAAGTTCCGATAGCAGTGAACCGCATCCAGATTGCTTAACGCCTCCCCAAGCCAGTGCGGGGTCAATATGAGTACTTTGGTTCATGAGCACGGCGCCAGTCTGCAGTTGCTCCCCTATTGCCTGGGCGCGAGCGATGTCCTGGGTCCATAATGAGGCCCTCAATCCGTATAAACTGTCGTTCATATAGTGGACAGCCTCTGCGTCATCCTTCACCTTCATGACGCCCATAACTGGACCGAATGTTTCACTTGTCATCAAAGCCATGGAATGATCGACATTTGTTAATACTTGTGGCGGCAAGTAGGCGGGGCCGAGGCTTGCGTTAGAGTAATGAGCATGCTCAATGCAAGGCGTTGCGCCTTGGGCGATAGCCGCGTCCAGGCGAGTTTTGACCGCCATGGCCTTTTGCGGGCTCACCATTGGCCCTAATGTGGTGGAGGGGTCCATGGGGTTCGCCAACTTGTAGCATTTGGCTTGAGCAACCAGAGCGTCCAAGAAGTCCTCATAGATATCTTCGTGAGCATAGATGCGTTTAATGGCGCGATTGGATTGACCACAATTGAATAGTGCGCCTTTGGCGATACCGGAGGCGGACATACGCAATGATGCATCGGAGAATACATAAGCAGGATTGCTGCCGCCTAATTCAAGGGTTAGTTTCTTGAGCGTTCCAGCAGCGGCGCGCTCAATGGCGACGCCTTTCGCACTGGAGCCCATAAAAGAGACATGACTTATTCGTTGATCGCTGATCAAACGCAGTGTATCGGCGTCGTTGACGTGTAAGTGCTGAAATACGCTGTCAGGGAGCCCGGCCTCAAAAAAAATGTGAGAGAACCGCTCCGCACACAATAAAGTCTGTATGGAATGTTTGAGAATAACGCAGTTGCCCGCCATTAGCGCAGGAATAATCGCGTTGGCCGCGGCAAGGTATGGGTGACTCCAGGGCGCGACACACAATACTACGCCCAGAGGCTCGCGTCTTATATAACGGCGAAAGCCGGTTTTTGGTTGCGTTATGATGTCTTCAAGATATCTTTCGGCGATATCTATCATGTACTCAGCGCAGACTTCCGCTTCTTTGATTTCCCGAGGTGTCTCACGCACGGGGCGGCCCATCAAAAGTGTAATCTCTGGAGCGATCTCCCGGGTTTGCGCCGCCAGTGCGGCAATGGCGAGACGGCAGTAGCGCGCGCGCTCTGCGATGGAGACTGTGCGCCAGATTTTTTGGGCGGTGAGTGCGCGTTCGAGCGCTGCGTGGATTTGCGGGGCTGTGGCTGGTTCCCTTTCCGCCACTAATGTTCCATCAATGGGTGAAATGATTCTCATGGTAGTTGCTTCCCTATACTTGTCGTCGCAATAAATTTCCCTCTGCTCAGCTCTAATTATTGCAAATTCCTGGGGGATGTCGCGGGGTTTTACAAATCTTGTGGAACGTTTCCTATTTGAATTTTGGGCGTCTATAGATAGGTGGGCGTAAAGGGAATGAGCTCCCGGTTTCTATAAACGTTAGAGTGTCGATGCGGTATGCACTAGTTTCAGCAAATAGTCCATTATTTTTACATGTCCAATAAGACAAAAAAGCTTTGTTCTTATAAATCAAAGGTCTAAAAGTTGGCATGCGGGTTGCTATATAACGGGGACAATAAGGGCACGACTCTTCACTATAAAAACTAGCATTTACGCTAAATTAATTTAACCGACATTTGTTCAGAGGACATCATGAAGAAACTCGCATTTCTAGCAAGCCTTCCATTAATGCTGGGCGCGGCCAGCGCATACGCTATTCCTGCTTCTTACGGCACAGCTACTCACGACACTACTGCGTGGCAAGAACTGGCTGACGCGCCTAATGGCGATTCCTACGGCGTTTCCTGGACTACTGACGGCGGCGCAAGCTGGGGTCGTAACGATCTGACTGTTGGCCAAACTGTTCAATTCAAATTCAACGTACACAAGCAAAACGTGGGTACTCACTACGCCGACCTGATGAAGGCCTGGATTGACTGGGACCAAAATGGCGTATTCGACGCTAGCGACGAAATCGCATACGGCGAACACAAACTGACTGATTTCGAGCCAGTTCTAGGTTCTTGGAAAGCGCCTACCAACCCTGATTTCTCTTTCTTCTCAAGCGAATACACGCTGACTAACGCTGACGTGGGCGATTTCTGGTTGCGCGCTATCGTAACCTGCAGCCACTCCATCACTAACATGTACGGCGGTACTTGGAATGACCAGTGGAAAACTGAATACACTGGTAGCTATGAAGATCGTATGACTCCAACCGGTCACTACTACCAAGGTGAAACTGAAGAGTGGAAAATCTCTGTTCACTCTGTACCAGAGCCCACTACTTTCGCTCTGTTGGGTCTGGGCCTGGTTGGTCTGGTAGCTAGAAAGCGCGCTAAGTAATATAGTCGCAGCTAGCTTTGAAGATACTGGATTGGAGGGAGGTTCTTTTCCTCCGGTCCAGATATCTACCCTCTTCTTCTCTCTTAGCTGACGCCCATACTCAGATTATCTCGAAGTAGCGTTCCAGCTCCCACATTGAAATATATTTCCTGTACTCCCGCTCCTCCCACTCGCGAGTCGCTGCAAAGTGTTCGACAAAAGGGGAACCAAAGAAGTCTCTGGCCATCTGACAGTTTTTTAGACGTTGCGCGGCGTCCCATAAAGTCGACGGAAGCTGCAGATGCTCAGGAAATGTCTGCTCGTAGGCGTTGCCCTCCACCATGCATTCAGGTTCAAGTTTGTTTTCCATTCCCCACAAACCCGATGCGATGACGGCTGCGAGGATGATATAGGGATTGGCGTCAGCGGCGCCAATTCGATACTCCAAACGTTGGGACTGTACGTCCCCGGGAATGACTCGGATAGCGCAGGTTCTGTTATCGATGCCAACGCTGGCTTCTGTAGGCGCCCAAAACCCAGGAATGAGTCTTCGATAAGAATTAACCGTAGGTGCAATCATCGCCATCAGTTCTGGCATAAGCTTTTGTTGGCCTGCTATGAAATGGCGCATCGTGGCGCTCATGTTGGCTTCTCTTTCTCCATCATAAAAAAGATTCAGTCCTTTATTGTCTTTTAACGATAAGTGTATGTGGCCGCTTTGTCCTGGGTAGTCTTTAGACCACTTGGCCATGAAGGTGGCCATCTTGCCCTGCTTTTGCAGCGCAATCTTGGTAAACGTTTTAAATAATGCCGCTTTGTCGGCTGCGTTAATTGCTTCATCGTGGGTAATCGCCGCTTCAAGGACTCCGGGGCCAGTTTCCTCGTGAAGGCCTTCAAGAGGAAAGTCCATATCATCCGCCAATTGCAGCAGGCTCAAATAGGTATCTGACTCCACACTGTTGCGGATGACGGAATAACCGAATTCTGACGGCGCCATGGGAGTGAGGCCTTGGAAAGATTTTTCCCGGATACTGTGAGGCGTCTCTTCAAAAACAAAAAATTCATATTCAAAACCGCAATCGACTTCCAGTCCCATGTCTCTTGCTGTCCCCACCACTCTTTTGAGCAGACCGCGTGGGCAGATTGCTTCTGCTTTATCAGCAAATTCAGCGAGGAAGAATACCCCGCTGCTTTCAAGAGGCAAAGTTCGGCAACTTGAAGGGATAATACGTACTTGCGCATCAGGGTAGCCTGTATGCCAGCCTGTGTAGGCGACATTGTCATAAAGCTGGTCTTTCACGTCCCAGCCCAGAACAACATCACAGAAGCCAAATCCTTTGGTCAGCGAGGATAAAAACTTGTCTCGCGACATGTATTTGCCGCGCATGACGCCATCAATATCAAATACGCCAACCTTTATGTGCTTGAACATGGAGTCTTCGATTAGCGTGCGTGCGTCTTCGGCGGATTTCACTTCCCTTGGGTCCATAACATCACCTGTGCAATAAACGGATGAAGAGGGGCGTATAGTTAAATATAACAGCTCCTTGGGAACTTGATCGGATATCGCTGGTCCAACCTTGCTTGGTTAAGCCCACTGTGAAGTGTTGGACTAAAGTCTAGGAATGCAAAGGTGGTTTGTGCGCGCTTTCCCAGATACAAGCCGGCGGTCGATCTGAATTAGTATCTACATCCGCCGCTACTGCAGTTTTGAGCCTTCAGTTTCTCCCGTAATACCTGGGGAAAGCGCGTTATTTACGAGATTAGTTGTAATTAGGAGTACGTAAAATGCCCGTTATGTTTGATTGGTTAGCCCACAATATTTTGTCCTTGCGTGTGGCGGGAGTGCAGAATTCCGCAACAGCCGCTGGCGGTCATTGTACTTGGCGCTTTTCTCAGGTGAAGAACCCAGTAAGAAGCTTAATTCTTACCAACCCGGAATCCAGTGGCGGAATATGCGAAATGCTGGCGGCGAAGTGGTTGGAAGTGCACGCTAATGCGGAGAAATATGCCCGTTCCGGTGAAGCGACCTCTTTAGCGGGCTGGATAAGCCGCACTGGCGGAGATATCGATCCTAATAAAGTCCGCCAGATTATGCAGATGTTCATTATCGGGAGCACGATGAAATCCGGGGCGCTCGTGGGACAACCGGGCAGCGGCCGAGAAGACCAAACTTATGCGACAGAGCGTTGGTTACAATCTAAAGGCGTGACCAGACGTAAGCATAGTTCCAGTGGTCCAAGCTGGTTCAAAGGCATGTCGAGGGGATCGACTGGTGAAAGGGGCGGGCGTCGAAGAGATTTTTCGGCGGAAATCGGACGCGCGATTACATCCAGCGCCAAATCATACAAAATGATTGGCATCGCAGGGCCGAACTTCGCTCATGCGGTCGCTGCATGGAGCGATACGGATGTCACCTTTTTTGATCCCAACTTCGGCGAGTTTTGGTTTCCTACGACAAACGCCTTCCAAGGATGGTTTCCTCGTTTTTGGCATCTGGCGGGATATGGAACGCCAGCGATAGGCCTGAGCGACTCATATGAAACTATGGAGTATGGCGCCGTAGCCTAGTATTTCAGGTAAGATAATGGCCGAATATAATTGGCGGGTAGCCTGAAGGCGTTTATAGCGCCGTTTCCAGTATTCCAGCCTGAATGCGATAAAGGAGTCTATTTTGGCCAAAGCATACCTTCCTCTTATTGGCGTTATTCTTTTGGTGGTGGTGCTTTGGCCCTATCCGGTGCTGATTCCTCTTAAATTACTTGTAGTATTCTTTCATGAGGCCTCGCACGCCATTATGACGGTGGCGACGGGAGGCGAAGTGGTGGAAATGGTCATTTCCGTGGACCAGGGCGGACATGTGCTATCCCGTGGTGGAAACCGGTTTCTGACGTTGTCCGCCGGTTATCTTGGGTCATTGATCTGGGGCGTACTTATTTATTTGACCGCTCTGCTAAGTCGACTCGATCGTGCGCTTATGTTCATTCTCGGCCTGTCTTTATTGGCGATAGCCGCATGGTGGATAAGAGACGTCTTCGCGTTGGGATTTGCGCTCGCTACGGGAGGAGCCATGATAGCCAGTGCGATCTGGCTGCCGATGTCGTTTAATGACGCGGTGCTGCGAGTGATCGGCGTCACTAGCATGCTATATGCGCCATTGGACATTTACAGCGATACGATTGAACGCTCTCACCTGCGGTCCGATGCAGTGATGCTTGGGGAGGCTTATGGCGGGTCAGGCATGCTTTGGGGCGTCGGCTGGTTTCTGTTGAGTCTGGTTGTCATTTACGTCGCATTTAAGTTCGGGCATCGAAGTCCTCCTTCTTCACAAGATAATTGATACCTTTTCCCAGCGGGGCCGTATATCTATACTGAGCTCGCGCATGCAGTTCTGTCGGTATTGAAACGCGGGATGCGAACAAAAATAACAACAATCGATAGACAATCAGGAGACAGACTATGAAAGCTATATGGAATGGCGCAGTCATTGCCGAAAGTCAGAACACGATTATATTGGAAGGAAACCATTACTTCCCCCCTTCCACAATCCGCTCGGAATACTTCAAACCAAGTGATACTCGCACCGTCTGTGGATGGAAAGGTACGGCCTGCTATTACGACATTGAAGTAGAAGGCTCCACCAATCGAGATGCGGCCTGGTATTATCCCTCAGCCTCAGAAACAGCCAGCAATATTCAGAACTATGTTGCTTTCTGGAGAGGGGTGACCATAGAAGAATGTTAGCAGAGGCAGTATGGCGTGAGCGCTAATCCGAGCTCCACTCAGCAAGTACGCTCACGCCATTGTAGTCATAACTCATGCTTAGGTAATCGCTACGGATTTCAACCTGTGCCGGAACTGAGAAGCCTTTTTCCCAAGACAGGTCATTGCTTGTTGTGATCAGCAGACGCCAAGAGCCGTTTTCCTGATAGAGTTGACCCGTGTAGTAATAAATAACAGGCAAGCCAAAGTCGGTGTAAGACTCAATGTCAGCGATCCACTCATACTCACCATCTGCAGTTGAGCGAATATCTATTGATCCGTTGAGCTGCTGGGGCATTCCATTAACGCTGTAAGACAGCAGATCGAATGTGCTTGTTTGGGTACCCTCTCGCCTGGAAGAAGCATGCTCTGGAGCTCGAATAAATGAGTCGTTGAATAGCGTCGGGCTACCGCGTACAACAACTCCGGTATCATAAATCGAACCCGCGCCGGGAGGCGGTAATTGCTCAAGTTCAGTTAATTCAGGTTGCAGCGTCGGAACCAGCGTTACACCGACGCCGGCAGCAGTAAGCATGAGGGCGGGGTATAAAATATCAGGGGGAAGCCGGCCCTGATGATGGTGATGTATTATCTTTTCCGCAATAAACAAAATAAGTCCGGCAATGACGAGGGCCGTACCTGATATTGCTAACAGCGCATCGAAATCTGACATGGCTTTCGCTCGTTGCTTGGCATTGTAAGTTGCTTCCACTCTGAGCCGCTGTTTTTCTGCGATAGCTCTTGCCTTACGAATGCCTATGCTGGGCGTGCGGTCTTTCCTTATTTAAAAATAGATCAAAATAAGTGGTGCGACCTCTTCTCGTGGGCGTTTTCTTAGAGTTTATCGCCATATCATGCTGACGAAGCTGACACTTGACCGGTTAGAATGTCGGTTAAATTTACATCATTAACTTAAAGGCTAAGCGGAAAGAGCTTTGTTTTTATATTTACCCTTTAGATAACAATGAATTATTAATGTTGGCCCCAAAAATGCTTATATTCTGTCACTAATTTTGTACGGGCCTTCTGGCTTACAAATCAATAAACCAATTATCGAGTAGTAGTTGTCTATGAAAACTTTCAAAGTACTGGCTGCAGTAGTAGCTTTGGGTTCCTCTATCTCTGCACATGCGTATCAGATTAATGATGAGTATGTAGGTAGTAAGGATCATGGATATGGCGACGTTATCGGTGACGTCTCAAAATTCGATGTCAAGGGAATTGACGTAAGCGTGTCTGGCACTGTGTTGACTGTCGACGTGTACACTAACTTTGTTAATAACGTTGGAATTTTCAACAACAACGTAACAAGCACCACGCTGAGTCAGAAGAAAGGCATTGCATTTGGCGACCTGTTCCTGTCTTCATCTTGGAATCCTTACGGTGATGCAGATACAGGATACAAAGAAGACAGACACCGTACTGGTACAAAGTGGACCTATGGTTTCAGTTTGGATGATCGTTGGAGCTCTACTGGCGGCGAAGGCGCGCTGTATGAGTTGAATGGCGCGACCAACTACGAAAACGCCTACTTGTCCAATGACTATATCAACGGTAGATATGCTACTTACCGTCACGGTCAGGAAGTTGCAGTTAAGACTGATAGCGCCACTGTAACGTCTGTTGGTTCCGGCTCTTGGTTGGTAGACACTGTAAACGGTAAAGTTTCTTTCACCTTTGATATTGCTGGCACTGATCTGGTGAAAGGCGATGAGATTGCTTTCCACTGGGGTATGACTTGCGGTAACGATACTATCGAAGGTAAAGTTCCTTTCTCTGTACCTGAGCCTGGCGCACTGGCTCTGATGGGCCTTGGTCTGGCGGCGGTTGGTTTGCGTCGTCGCAAGCAAGCTGCTTAATCAGTCATATGTAATCAAGCGGAGATCATTTGATCTTCCGCTCATACAGAAAAACCGCGTAGGCGACGCCTACGCGGTTTTTTTATGTACTGTTGTGTGACGATCTCAACTTTCCTTGGCGATATAGAGCTTTCTCACCGCCATGTTGAATGCTTCAACGCAATCGGGATCAAACAGTGAGCCGTTATAGCTGTTTACGTAGCGAACCGCCTCAAATAACGACTTTTTGTACGAACGATCTTCACGTTCACTGGTTATTTCGAAGAACGCGTCGCATATCGCCAGCACTTTAGAGCCCATGGGGATCTCTTTGCCGCTCACGCCGAATGGATACCCGCTACCGTCATAATGTTCATGGTGATGCAGAACAATCTGCGCTGCGTCTTCCCAGCCGCCAAAGCGGTGCAGGATCTGCGAACTGGTGGCGACGTGAGCGGCCATGATTTTCTGTTCTTCGCGGGACAATTGCTCTTCATGTTTGTGGGCCAGTCCGACTGGTACAAAAGCCATACCTAAATCGTGCAGCAGCACAGCAGCGCTGAGTTGTTCCTCGTTTATCGGGCCGCCCAACTCTGCGTTGATGGCCGTACACAGCTCCAGTTCCTTTTGGGTGCGATCTTTCCGGTAAATGCTGAGTTGATCCAGCTGGCGCGCCAGGAAGCGAAATAACTGCTGGTCAGAGTCTTTGCCGGGGGCGAAGTAGCTCGGCATAGCCGCTTCGGGGCGTGGCGCTTCTCCTGCGTCTTTGGGGCCGGACAGCAATTCATCCAGACCTTCGTTGATGACGGCGATGACGTTGCCAGGGGAGGCGTTACGCACTTTGGCGATGACTTTAAGCAGGGATTCCTGTAGATCCCCATCTGCGGTGTGGTCGCTCGCCAACTGTCCGACCAGGGTTTCGACATAGCCGATGATGCTCATAAAGAAAACGCCGAACATAGGCTGATAAGGAAGCTCTCCTTTGCGCATGTCGGAAACGATTTCCTCCAACTCATGGATAACGTCCACCATCGCGTCCAGAAACACCATTCTGCAGTTGCCCTTGAGAGAGTGCATGCTGCGGAACAGCTCGTTGATCAAATCAGGATTAACCTGATGCTCCAGGGTTTGAATCGTGTGTTCGATCTCTTCGACGTTTTCCTGAAAGCAGGCGACAAACTCGTCAATCAGGTCTTTTTCCAACTCAACAAACTGTGGGCAGGTAATTGGCTTCATGACATATCGGGCTCCTGTTGAATACGGACATCCCCTAGTGCGACTACGCCGCGATGTGGAGGCGATTGTTTTTAGTATAGACGCTGGCTGTACATATCGAGCGGATGCTCAATCAAACTCAAGTAACGCCAGTTTTTCGCCAAACAGGTAACGATGCCAGGGAGACCATGCGAGTAAGCTTAACGCTCCCCAGCGTTCCCAGTGGTAGTCAAGGATGCACCATTCTTGTCTGACTTTGATGTGGGAGTTCCAACTTTCCAGCCGATGGATATTATGCAGCGTCCATTGAAAGGCGGCGTTCATCCAGCCAATGGCCTCATGTAAGTGTGCTTGACCCAGTGCTCCATGAGGCAGCATTTCCAAAAGCATACGAGCGTGAGGGATACGTTCGGCAAGGTCATTGAAAAACTGTTTGATGCGTTGTTCAGTGAAGTACATGAGCACGCCTTCCGCCAAAATCAGGCAATTGTCAGACTCATCGGCGGCATGTTCCAGCCAGGAGACGTCGAACAGCGACTGCTCCAGCATGTGATAGCGATCAGAATCGCTGAAAAACAGACGGCGGGCGGCGATGACATTGGGCAAGTCGAGATCGAACCATTGAATCTGGCCGTTGTCCACGCGCAGGTAGCGACTGTCGAAACCCGCGCCAAGATTAATGATGACTGCATGGGGATGGACGGTGATGAAATCCGTCACGAGTTTATCGATGAGGTCTGTACGGATGGCGATGGCTAACTGTGACAGCCAAGCGTTGCTGAAGCGTTTGAAGTCATAATTGAGGCGCTGGTACATTTCCAGAGCCTTGTCGTCGTGAATGATGGCGTCGGGGCGTAGAGTCTCCATCGCCCTGGCCCACAAAGGCAGGAGTGCGGTTTCTGAAATATCCCGCAATTGCAGCGTTTCCATCGTCATGCTCCCTGGATGTCTCCATGTCTGCTTCAGCCGCTCACCGGCATCAACAAGTCTGGTTTATTTTGGTGAAATATCCAGCGACCGCTTGGTTAAGCGGAGGACGCGCGTGCGTCCTGGAGGAAGTGGGAGCGCACGCGAAGAACGCTATAAAATGCGTTTATTTAGAAAGGTAGTAGTCTTCGGTAGCCTCACGCAACCGCTTGTTCTCCAGATAGTCTTCTATCGCTCTGCGGGCTTGAAGACGTCGCTTTGAGGCTTGCTTTTCTTTGCTTTTCCTCTCTTGAGTTTCGGACTCGTAAAAAACATCAAGAATTGTACTGGCGACGGAATCGGAAGGTTGATTCATATTTTGCATGGCTTTCCCCTTAGCCTAGTGACGATTCACTGTAGTTGTTATTTTTTACACTGGAATGACAACCGGCTTACTGCTTGATAACGCGTGTTATCAATCCGTTCCTGCGTTGGTGCGATGCCTTGTCCAGCCGACTGAGGAGCGTCGGTCTTATGCTGTATATTATTTCACCGATAATACAATTAATTAGGTGAGAGTCGCAACGAGCTTAGATTCTTTTTAGCCTGGTTGAGTTTTTGCGTATGACGCTTATCAAGTTTTTGAAACAGATTGGTGGCGATCGTATCCAGAATCATTAAATGGGCAAGTCGTGACGCCAGGGGGGTGAAGGCGTCAGTGTCTTCGTCCACTGAGACGCTGATGTTGAGATTGGCTATGTTGGCCAATGCAGATTGCGACGGACTGATGGCGACAACCCTGGCGCCAGAGGCCCGCGCCCGCATGCAGGATTGAATCAGGTTATTGGTGCGACCGCTGTGAGAGATGGCGACTATAACGTCGTTCTCTTCCACCAGACCGGCGATCAGCATTTGCATATCTGGATCGGGGCAGGCCTGGGTATTCAGTTTTAAGCGAAAGAACTTCTGTTGCGCATCCGCCGCCACGGCAGCGGATGCGCCATAGCCGAAAAAGTATAAGCGGGAGGACTCGGAAATCCAGGCGCATACCTGCTCAATCCGCTCCCAGGACAGTTGGTTAAATACCTGCTGCAATGACGACTGCACGTCGCTGAATATCCTGGCGCCAATCTGTTGCAGACTATCACCAGAGTTTATTGGGAACGGCATTTGCGTTTGCATACTTGCAAGCTGCTGGGCGAGGCTCACTTTCAGGCTTTGGAAGCTGTCAAAACTGATGGTGCGACAGAAGCGCACTATAGTCGGCTCGCTGACACCCGCCTCGGTCGCCAGGTCAACGATGCGCATGTGTATGACATCGTTGGGGTTGCGTAGCACGCACTCTGCCACCTTCTGTTCGCTCTTGCGCAGCGAATCCCTGTTTTGTCGAAGCCAATTCAATATATCGTGGGGGCGTCCCATCCAACTACCTTGGTATGTCTAGCGGCCCTGCGGATCAGTAGGCGGGTGCGCCCATGAATCCGCTTGCAGGGCGGGATTGAAAAACTGCTTTAAGAATAGACAAAAGCGGAACAGGATTACACTGACCAAAAGTCGCTGATGTTATTGGGTGACCGGCTATGTGTTCTGCAGTGCGGGAGAACCAATGCGCTGCTCTCGCAACAGGGTCGCCATCTGATCGGCCCCCAGCGGCTCGGCGATGAGATATCCCTGCACGGTGTGACAGCCGCTTTCTCGCAAGAACTCCAAATGCCCTTCATGCTCTACGCCTTCAGCGATGACTTCGAGATTCAGGCTTTTACCCAGCATGATGACGGCGCGAGTGATGGCGGCGTCGTCGGCGTTTTGGTGTGCGTCTTTGATGAACATGCGGTCTATTTTCAAGGCGTTTAGCGGAAAGCGCTTGAGGTAGGAGAGAGAGGAGTAGCCTGTACCGAAATCGTCCACGGTGATGCGCACCCCCATCTCCCTCAGACGGGAGAGCATAAACTGGGTGCGGCTCATGTTTTCCATAAGCGTGCTTTCCGTCAGCTCCAGATCCAGCAGATGTGGGGGAAGGTCTGTGTCCTGCAGAACTTTGCGCACCAGTTGCGGTAAGTTGCTTTGACGTAACTGATGGGCGGAAAGATTGACGGATACCTGTATATTATCCAGCCCCTCCCGGCTCCAGGCGGCGGCTTGAGCGCAGGCGGCGCCAAGCATCTGCTCTCCCAGCTCGGTGATCAAACCGCTTTCCTCCGCCATGGGCACGAAGTCGCTGGGGCCGATCAGTCCCCTTTGAGGGTGCCGCCAGCGCGCCAGCGCTTCTACCCCGGTAATGCGACCGCTATCCAGCGATAATTTGGGCTGGAAGAAAACTTCCATCTGTTGATTTTGTATCGCTCTGCGTAGTTCAGTCTCCACCTCCAGGCGCATGCGCGACATGCTGCGCAACATGCGACTGTAAAACTCATAAGTGTTGCCGCCGAGGTATTTGGCCTGCCGCACCGCCATATTGGCTTGCTGCATCAGAGTTTGGATTTCCCAGCCGTTGTCAGGGGCCTGAGTGACGCCTATTGAGGTTGAAACGTAAAACTCATGACCATCGATATTGAAGGGTGCTTTTAGTTCATCCAGCAGTTGCTCACAGAAACGGCTCATCTGGGAGCGGCTTTTCGCCGGGGTGAGAATGGCGAATTCATCGCTGCCCAGGCGCGCCAGGGTATGGACGTGGGGTGCGGTTTGTGAAATGCGCGTAGCAACCTGCTTTAACAGCTCATCCCCGCGGTCCTGACCCAGGCTTTCATTCACCTGTCGAAAGCGGTCGACATTCAGGAGCAGCATATTAATGCTGAGTCCTTGCTCCCGCACTTTGCGGAGAATTTTATCCAGTCGCTCACGGAATAACATGCGATTCGCCAGCCCGGTCAATTCGTCATAGTTCAGCAGATAGTGGAGCTTCTCGTCCGCCTGTTTACGCTCCGTCAGGTCGGAAAACAGGCCTGCGTAATGCGTGGTGGCGCCTTCTGAATTGATGATCGAAGTAATTTGCAGCCACTGACAGTAGAATTCGCCGGACTTGCGCTTTTCATATAACTCGCCTTGCCAGCGGCCCCGTAAAGACAGCTCATCGCGAATTCGGCTGAACACTTGTCGCTTGTTGGGCGCCTGGCTGAAATCCTCAAGACTGCTGCCGATTACTTCTTCTGTTTCATAACCCGTGATCTGACTGAATGCGTTGTTGACAGTGAGGAAGCGGAACTCGGTATCCAAGGCGAAGACGCCCTGAGGCGTATGGTCAAAGACGGACTTGGCTAACAGCAGCTGTTCATCGCGGCTTTTCTCTTTGCTGATATCTCGGCGCGACCCGATCATACGGGTAATGCGGCCCAGCTTGTCGAAGCTTACGGGTTTACCGCAATCCTCCACCCAGATCCAAGCGTCTTTGGCGGTGGTGACGCGATACTGTACTTGATAAGTGTTACTCAAACCTTTCAGGCACAGCATCATTTCTTTTCTAATGCGTGGGCGGTCGTCAGGGTGTATCAGACCATGCATGCGCTCGACGAAGGCGGTCGCCGACAATTCACGAGGACCAAAGGCGTCGTGAAAGAATGATTGATAAAGGGAGTTTCTCGGAATATCCCAATCCCACAAGGCTAACCCGGTGGCTTCTATGGCCTGCGATAAACGGGTCTGGCTTTTCATCAGCGCGTCGCTGATATTTTTCCGTAGTTTGATTTGCTGACTGAGAATACGGTTGGCTTCGGACAATTCGTGGGTGCGTTCGCAGATTGCGCCTTCCAGTTCCTTTTGCGTTTCCCGCAATTCCTGTTCAATCTCTTCTCGGTAAGTTATTTCATATGCTAGCTGTTGATTAAGCAGTTCTGAAGCGGAGCGGGCGTTATCCAGATAGGCGATCAAGCCTTGCATCTGCAGATTCTGATTAAGGTAGCGACTGGAGGCGAGGTACCATAACGCGGCGAGCGGATAGAGAAAGACGCTGAGAATGGCCGCGTTGGTCAGTAACTCTGGAGGGAGGGGCTGCCTACCGTTTAACAGCACTGCAAGCGATAGAAGAGGCATCGCGCTGAGAATAATAAACGGGGTGCGCCAGACGCCGAGAAAAAAGGATAGAAGGCCCGCGCCAACGAACTGGGCGATAGTGGCGCTGTCCAGCCATGACGCGGGAAGATCCATGATGACGTATGCGGTTATCGGCCCCAACACGGTGGCGATTGCAGCGCTGAGTAGTACATAAAGCCTGCTAAGATTAGCGACGTTGCGAGGCAGGTTGGCGCTCTCATTCTGTAATTGCGCCTGAGCCTGTGAGCCGAAGGCGACGAGCAGAACTGCGCAGAAAGCTCCCAGCGCGGTGAGGCCGATCAGAGGCTCTATGGCCTGATGGGGAAAGGCGGTGGCGACAAACCCCATGGTGATTGAAAAAAGCAATGCGGCGGCGTGGCGACTGCGACGCCCCAGCTTTATGAGTTGCTCCCGACGCACCGTGAGAGGTTTAGGGCGCGCCATGGTCGACATCAGCTTTAAACTGCTTGCTTGAATATCGTTTGTCCCGGGGTGCATGTTAGTATAATTGTCCGATTTCACTGGAATCCCGCCGCACAAACAAACCCGTCATATCTGCTTTTGACGGTCGGCGAACCTGGAAAGCAGCGATGCAATGTTGTAATAGGCTGTAAAATTATCCAGTATTAATCGCCGCAAATATGCAAAGCGGCGACTCCGGTTAGCGGTTCAGTGTGCTTACTGTATGTAACATTTTGTTATTTTTTGTTCGTTGTCCCATTTAACCCGATAGTGAACTCGCGCACAAGCACTTCGAATAAAATCGGAGATTGGTCTGCGGTTAATTTTCCTGACATGTCTTACGCGGAAAGCCGTTAACAACAAAGCCCTTCAAACAAAGAGAGGTAAGTCTCAGCAATGGACGTAACGGCGGTATTGGACCCGCTTAACGATGCTCAACGCGAGGCGGTTACCGCCAGCGCCCGCAACCTGCTGGTTTTGGCTGGCGCCGGTAGCGGCAAAACCCGCGTTCTTGTGCACCGCATGGCATGGTTGATTCAAGTCGAGCGTATAGGCGCTCACGCAATAATGGCGGTGACGTTCACCAACAAGGCGGCGCGGGAAATGCGCGAGCGGGTGGAGTCTCTGCTGCATATTCCTACACGGGGCATGTGGCTCGGCACCTTTCACAGTCTGGCGCATCGACTGCTGCGCGCGCATTGGCGGGAAGCCGGCCTGCCGGAAAACTTCCAGGTCATCGACTCCGATGACCAGCAGCGCATGCTGAAGCGTGTGATTCGCGAGCTGGGACTGGATGAGTCCAAGTGGCCTGCGCGCCAGGCGCAGTATTTTATCAACAGCCAGAAAGACGAAGGGCTGCGACCGGAAAACATTGAGCCGGGTAGCGACGCCTGGCGGCAGACCATGAACAAGATATACCAGCGTTACGACGAATATTGTCGGCAGAGCGGGCTGGTGGATTTTGGCGAGTTACTGCTGCGCTCCCATGAACTCTGGCTGCAAAAGCCGGATCTGTTACAGCACTATCAGCAGCGCTTCCAACATATTCTGGTTGATGAGTTTCAGGATACCAACACTATTCAGTATGCGTGGCTGCGCGTGTTGGCGGGGGATCGCGTCCCCATGACAGTGGTTGGAGACGATGACCAGTCCATTTACGGCTGGCGCGGCGCCAAGATTGAGAATATACAACGTTTCCAGAATGATTTCGGCGAAGCGGCCCTAGTGCGTCTGGAGCAGAATTACCGCTCGACGCAGACCATTCTGCGGGCTGCTAACCACGTCATCGCCCATAACCCAAGTCGCCTTGGCAAACAGCTCTGGACGGATCAGGGGGAAGGCGAGGCGATTGATGTGTATGCCGCGTTTAACGAGCAGGATGAAGCCAACTATATCGTCGAGTCCGTGCAGTCCTGGGTGAATCAGGGACGCTCGCGTTCGGAAGTGGCGCTGCTGTACCGCTCCAACGTGCAGTCGCGGGTATTGGAGGAAGCGCTGATTCGCCACGGCGTGCCTTATCGGATTTATGGCGGTCTGCGTTTTTATGATCGTCTGGAAGTCAAAAACGCGGTGGCCTATTTACGTCTGGCTCATTTCGCTCACGATGACGCCGCCTTTGAGCGGGTGGTCAATATCCCCCCTCGCGGCGTTGGCGCCAAGTCGTTGGAGACATTGCGCGACGCCGCTCGCGAGCGTAGAGCGTCGTTGTGGCAGACCACCGTGGCGGCGGTTGGGGCAGGTTTGCTTAAAGGCAAGGCGGGAGTTGGCCTGAAGCACTTTATTGAAATAGTCGAAACCCTGCGTGAGTATGCGAAAGAGAACAGTTTGCAGGATCTGACCAAGCATATGCTGGATGTCAGCGGCATACTGGAGCATCACGCCAATGAAAAGGGCGATAAGGCGGAGGCGCGTAAGGAAAACTTACTTGAGCTGGTGAATGCGGTTGCTGAGTATGAAACGCTCGACAATGAATCGCCTTTGGCGGAGTTCCTGACTCAGGCGGCGCTGGATGCAGGCGAGCGGCAGGCGGATGCGGAACAGGATGCAGTGCAGCTTATGACACTGCACTCCGCCAAAGGTTTGGAGTTTCCTTTGGTGTTCCTGACAGGTATGGAGGAAGAACTGTTTCCACACTCGATGGCGCTGGAAGAGGCGGGTCGTCTGGAGGAAGAGCGTCGATTGTGCTATGTCGGCATCACGCGCGCCATGGAAAAGCTGGTGCTTACTTTCGCGGAAAGCCGCCGCTTGTATGGTCAGGATAAATACCACTCTATCTCTCGCTTTGTCCGCGAAATTCCCAATGAGCTATTGCGCGAAGTGCGTTTGCGCTCCGTCGTGAGCAAGCCTATGTTTTGGGATCGTGGTCCGGCGCATGGCGCGATTGGCGAATCCGCGCAGCAGTCGGGTATTTCCCTTGGGCAGCGGGTGCGACATGAAAAGTTTGGCGAAGGCGTGGTGCTG
Source organism: Hahella sp. KA22 (assembly GCF_004135205.1). Lineage (NCBI taxonomy): Bacteria > Pseudomonadati > Pseudomonadota > Gammaproteobacteria > Oceanospirillales > Hahellaceae > Hahella > Hahella sp. KA22. The sequence goes on from NZ_CP035490.1 coordinate 1,245,088, forward strand.
AACTATGAAGGCAGTGGGCCGCATTCTCGCATTCAGGTGAATTTCGACGATCAGGGCAGTAAATGGCTGGTGCTTTCATACGCCAAACTAGAAGTGATTTGAATAGCCTGACCGTTAAGTGATCCGTTAGATTTTGCGCGCGCTCAGCCAGTGTCCTTTTGCCGGATAATAGAGTTATACTGCGGAGCGCAGCCTTCTCGTCGGCTCATCTAAACAGGCTATATCCGCCGATTTAGATAGCTTGACGACTGGCGCTGGATGCTTGGCTGCGCAAGGCGCCGAGATCACATAAGAATAAAGACAAAGGAGACGCAATCGAATGAAAAGACGCTATCTGTTTTCCCTGATGGGCGCAGGCATGCTGGGAATGCTGTTAGGCGGATGCTCCGCCGAGAAAGAAGCGGCGGCCCCGGTTGCCCAGCAGGCGCCCAAGCAAACCATTCAATGGAAGCTGGTGACATCCTGGCCCAAAAACTTCCCGGGACTGGGTGAGGCTCCAGAGCGCTTCGCTAAAGAAGTCGAACGCATGAGCGATGGCCGCCTTAAGATCAAAGTCTATGGCGCTGGCGAACTGGTTCCCGCGCTGGAAGTGTTTGACGCCGTCTCTCAGGGTACTGCGGAAGCAGGCCATGCCGCATCCTACTATTGGAAGGGCAAAATTCCCGCCGCACAGTTCTTCTCCACCGTCCCCTTTGGTTTGAACGCCCAGGAAATCAATTCCTGGATCAGCTATGGCGGCGGTTTGGAGTTATGGCGTGAATTGTATGAGCCATTCGGCGTCGTTCCTATGCTCGGCGGCAACACCGGCGTGCAGATGGGAGGCTGGTTCAACAAAGAGATTAACTCTCTGGATGACCTGAAAGGCCTCAAGATGCGTATCCCAGGCCTGGGTGGCGAAGTGTTGCAGCGGGCGGGAGGCACGCCTGTGCAGCTGCCTGGCGGTGAAATTTTCACCGCTCTGCAAACCGGCGCGATTGACGCCACTGAGTGGGTAGGCCCGTACAATGATCTGGCGTTCGGCCTGCATAAAGCGGCCAAATTCTACTACTACCCAGGTTGGCACGAACCCGGCACTTCGCTGGAATTCACGTTCAACAAGAAAGCGCTTGAGGCGTTACCGAAAGATCTACAGGCTATCGTTGAGGTCGCCGCGCGTATGATCAATCAGGATATGCTGGATGAATACACGGCGCGTAACAATGCAGCGTTGAACGAACTGGTTAACAATCACGGCGTGGATGTCAGACGTTTCCCTGATGACGTACTGAAGGAGCTGCAGGACATCTCCCGTCAGACGATTCAGGAGATTGCGGAGAAAGATCCCGCAGTGAAAAAGGTATATGAGTCTTATGAGAAGTTCCGCAGTAATGTGTGGAAATACCATGAGATCTCAGAAAGAGCGTATATCAACGCCAGATCCTAAAGCGTTCGGCAGACACAAAAAACCGCAGCTCAGACTGCGGTTTTTTTATGCCTCGGCCATACGCCTGTTCACTCTCCGGCAGGTACTGCGCGAATGCGTCCGGAGTCGTCAATCGCAACCAGCACAAATACGCCTTCGGTTACCTTGCGGGGAGTATTCTGATGGTTGTCGCGGGTCCAAACCTCCACTTCGATATGCATGGAGCTGGTGCCGATATTCACCATGCGCGCATAACAACTGACTTCCGCGCCGATTCTGACTGGAGATAGAAAATCCAATTGTTTCACGGATATCGTCGCAGTCCGACCCTTGGCGATACGACCGGCCATGCTGGCGGCGGCCAAGTCCATCTGCGACATCAACCAGCCAGCGTAGATATCGCCGTTGGAGTTGGTGTCCTTATCGAGAGCAATGACGCGAAGCGCCAATTCTCCGTTAGGTGCTGAGCTACTAGAAGCTTTCATGACAGTTCTCTTATATTTATGAAAATCCGTTATCTGCAAGTTTAGGCGCTGGTGAGGCGATTCTCCGCCAGTATATCCATTGCGCCTGAACTGCGGGGCGACTACGGCCCGTAAACCACCTTAGGCAACCAGGTCGCCAGTGACGGCCAGGCCGCCAGCAGACAAAGCATTAATACCTGGATTGCGATAAATGGGACCACGCCCATGTAAATGTCCGTCGTTTTCACATGGCTTGGAGCGACCCCGCGTAAATAAAACAGCGAAAACCCGAAGGGCGGGGTCAGGAACGACGTTTGCAAATTCAAGCCAATCATGATGCCCAGCCAGATGGGATCTACGCCCATCGCCAGTAACACCGGGCCGACAATGGGCACCACGACGAAGGTGATCTCAATGAAGTCGAGAATAAAGCCCAACAGGAAAATAACCAGCATCACTACCAGCACCGCCATGAATACGCCGCCGGGCATGGATGTGAAAATATCTTTGATCAGCTCATCGCCGCCATAGGCGCGGAACACCAGTGAGAAAATGGTGGCGCCTATCAGAATCATGAACACCATACAGGTGACGCGGGTAGTTTGCTGACAAACGTCCCTTAATACAGAAAGCGAGATCTGGCGTTTATAAATCGCCAGGATAATGGCGCCAAATGCGCCCACGCCTGCGGCTTCCGTTGGCGTGGCGACGCCGGACAGAATTGAGCCAAGGACGGCGATAATCAGCGCCAATGGCGGCGTCAGGTCGCGTAACAGGGAGAGCTCGCGGGAGTGCATTTCCTGCTTGCTCAGTTTTTCGCCTGCTGGCAACAGCTCGGGTTTAACCAGCGCCAGCACAAATAGATAAATAATGTACAGCAAAACCAGTACAAGGCCCGGGATCAGCGCTCCCACGAACAGGTCGCCTACGGATACCGTGTCAGGATTGAAGATACCCATATCGCGCTGGGCCTGTTGGTATGCGCTGGATAGCACATCGCCCAGCAACACCAGGGCGATCGACGGGGGAATGATCTGACCCAAGGTGCCTGTAGCGCAAATTGTGCCCGTGGCTACTGCTTTACTGTAATTGCTTTTCAGCATGGTGGGCAGGGAGATCAGGCCCATCGTCACCACGGTGGCGCCGACGATGCCGGTGCTGGCCGCCAGCAACATGCCCACGACCGCCACGGAAATGCCCAGACCGCCAGGAATATTGCGGAACAGCATGGCCATGCTTTCCAGCAGGTTCTCCGCGATCTTTGACTTTTGCAGCATGCAGCCCATAAACACAAACAAGGGAACCGCCAACAGAGTCTGGTTATTCATCAAACCATATAAGCGGCTGGGAGTGGCCAGCAGGAAGCTATTATCAAAAACTCCCGCCATGGCGCCAATGCCAGCGAAGGCGAGGGCGGTGCCGGCGAGAGAGAATGCGACGGGATAACCGCAAAGCAATACCAGGCAAACAGCTGCGAACATGAACAGCGACATATACTCCATCTCAGTCTTGCTCCTCTTGTCCGCGGGAATGATTGGGGTCGATGATCAGGCAAAGGTTGCGCAGCGCCTCTGCGAGGCCCTGCGCGCCAAGCACAACAACCAGCGCCAAGATGAGCGACTTTAAGATGAAGACCGCAGGCAGGCCGGCCGCTTCGGCGGACACCTCGCGAATGCGCCAGCTCTGCGCTATATAAGGCCAGCTTTCTATGCCGATATAGATGATCAAAGGGAATAGAAGAAGTAGCGTTCCCAACAAGTTCACGATGGCTTTGCCGCGCACGGAGAATCGTTGATAAAGAATATCCACCCTGACGTGCTCGTCGTGTTTCAGGGTGTAGGCGGAAGCAATCATGAATACGAAGCCGTGCATGTAGAGCACGGATTCTTGCAGGGCGATGGAACTGTTATTGAAGACATACCTGAGCAGGACGACGGCGACAGTTCCGACTACCATTCCGATATTGAGCCAGGAGATAATGGCGCCGGTTTTCTCGGTGAATGCGTCAATGAGTCTCACAACCGCAGTGAGGCCGTTAGTCATTATGGATTTTCCTTCTTGTTGTTAGATGGGGCTATCAGCGTTTCGACCGAGTCGACAGCCCTTCATGTCCACAGCTCTTACTTCTGACATATCTATGCATACGACGCCCGAAAAATCCCTAATGTGAAGCAGTCTCTTGTTTCCTTAACCGGGGCGGGAATTCAACCGCTAAGTTTAACCTGAGTAAAAGGGGAATGCGATGCGCCTTGGGTGAAATCACGTTGCAATCTGAATGTCACAACGCGTCATTGTGTAACATCCCTGTCACATTCGAATCCTATAGTGGCGATCAATCCGACGAACCTATCGGATACGTCGTTACAAAACCAGGAGTTCATCCCTATGCAATTAAAAAAATTTTTTGCGGCAGCCACAGTTGTAGCTGCTTCATTCTGGGCAGGCGCAGCTTCCGCGGATCTGGATCCAAAGCTGACTGATTACAGCAAAGCAAGTGGTGTTTCCGGCAATCTATCCAGCGTAGGTTCCGATACTCTGGCCAACTTGATGACACTGTGGGCTGAAGAGTTCAAGCGTAACTATCCGAACGTCAATATTCAGATTCAGGCCGCTGGTTCATCAACCGCGCCGCCTGCTTTGACTGAAGGCACTTCCAACTTGGGCCCAATGAGCCGCAAGATGAAAGATAAAGAGCTGGAAGCCTTTGAGAAGAAATTCGGTTACAAGCCTACCGCTATCCCTGTTGCGATCGACGCCTTGGCGGTGTTCGTACACAAAGACAACCCCATTAAAGGCATGACCATGGCGCAAATCGACGCTGTGTTCTCCTCTACTCGCAAGTGCGGTTACAGCAAAGACATCACTACCTGGGGCGATCTGGGACTGACCGGCTCCATGGCGAACCGTTCTATCCAGTTGTTCGGTCGTAACTCTGTATCCGGCACTTACGGCTACTTCAAAGAGCACGCGCTGTGTAAAGGCGACTACAAAAACAACGTGAACGAGCAGCCTGGCTCCGCTTCTGTTGTACAAGGCGTTTCCGAGTC